>JBEVNE010000370.1:0-19723 GCA_040508275.1 Duganella sp. | reverse complement strand
GATATTTCCGGCAAGACCGGCACCACCAACGATTCGATCGACGCCTGGTTTGCCGGCTATCAGCCGAAGCTGGTGGGCGTGGCCTGGATCGGCTACGACCAGCCGCGCAACCTGGGCAACCGCGAAACCGGCGGCGGCCTGGCGCTGCCGATCTGGGTCAATTACATGCAGAAAGCGCTGAAGAACATCCCGATCGAGGAACGCGCCGTGCCGGAAGGCGTGATGCTGGTGGGCGACGAGTACTACTACGCCGAGAACCCGCCGGGCAGCGGCGTGCACAACATCGACGGCGCCACCCACGGCACCCCGGCCGAGGAGAAGGCCAAGGACGCCGTCAAGAACGAGCTGTTTTAACAATTGCAAGCCCGGCGATGACATTGCCGGGCTTTTTTCTTATGGGCCGGTCACGGCCTTGACCAGCACCTGGCGGGCGACATAGTCCGACACTTGCGGCATCAGGTGACCATAGTCAAAGCTGGTCATGCCGGTTTTAGGATCATCGCCGATATAGGTCATGCAGCCTTCCGGCTTGCACAGCGCATCAATGATGTCGACATAAACGACGCTGCGGTCAGTGGTCGGGAAGCCCTGCACCAGGGTATGGTTCAATTCCATCACGTCGGTCCGCAGTCCATGCTTGGTGTAGCGTGGTTTTGTCAGCCACAGATCGGTCATCATCAGCGTCGGCAGGCTGGCGCTCCATTGTGGCACCGGGCCGGTGAACACCACGCGCCCAGCCCCCAGGGCTTTCAGACCTTCGGCCAAATGCTTGAAATTGGCTAGCGAATGACCAAGGTTCTGCCCCACCAGTACGACATCAGGACGGACTTCGGCGATCGTCTTGCGGGCGAACCAGTTGGACTGAACGCACTGATCTTCACGCGATGGCCCCGCAGCTTCCAGCGACGGGTTGCAACTTGAGCTGGCCACTTGCAGCACCTGCCAGTCCGCCGGCAGATTCTTGCGCAGGCCGTAGGACAGGTGCTCCGCATGGGAGTCGCCCCAGATCAGCACCACCTTCGCTTTGGCGGGGTCGCGCTGATAGCAGCTGGCCGGAATCTCGACGCGCGGCACCTTGGTAATATTGCCAGCGCGATAGCTATCGATATCGAAGAACTGGCACTCGGCGTGATTTTTCTGCGGATAGCCGATGCGATTGAACAAGCGCCACTCACCCGGATCATTGATGAAGTAATCAGAAAACTCCATGCGGTCCTGGACGCGGAAACTCATGCCGTCGCGGCGGTAAGTGTTGTAGCCGATCAAAGCCAGAGCCACCATCAGCACCACCAGCACCGTGGTCTTCCGGCGATTATTGCCGCCGGAACGGATAGGCCGCTCCAGCAGGCGGTAGCTGAGCCAGGCCAGCGCCACGGCGGCCAGCATCAGGGCGATACGTAGCGGCACCGAGACGCCATTGCGCTCGTACACGCTGCCGAACACTAGCAACGGCCAGTGCCACAGGTACAGCGGAAAACTGATCAACCCCAGCCAGACCAGCGCAGGATGGGCCAGTACCTTGCGGTTGAACCAGGCCTGGCTGCCGGCAGCGATCAGCAGCACTGCGCCCAGCGTCGGAATCAGCGCACGCCAGCCAGGGAAGACGCTATCCTCGCGGATAGTCACCAGACCAATGACGATCAGCAGTGCGCCCAGCAGCGACTGCACATCCTGCAGCGTGCCGCTCACGCGCGGCTGCGCGTAGATGATCCTGCCCAGCAAGGCATCCACCCGTAGTCTGGCGCCGCCCAGCACGCTGTGGCCGTGCAGTGCCAGCCAGGCCAGCGCCGAACCTGCCAGCATCTGCCAGAAGCGCGCCTGCGGCGCATAGAAGGCGCCGGTAGGGTCGCTTTGGATCAACTTGAGATTGATGACAAAGGAGACCAGCGCCAGCACCAGGCTAAGCGTCAGCAAATGGTAGCCGCGCCGGTAAGCCACCCACAACAGCGCCGGCCAGACAATATAGAACTGCTCTTCTACCCCCAGCGACCACAGATGCAGCAAGGGCTTGGTTTGCGCCGCCAGATCGAAATAGCCCTGCTCTTTCCACAGCACCCAGTTAGACACAAATGCGGCGCCGCCAGCGATATGCTTGCCCAGTTGCTTATACTGGTCGCCCATCATCGTGAACCAGCCAAACACGTAGCAGGCGGCGATGACCAGCAACAGTACCGGGAAAATGCGGCGCACCCGGCGGCCGTAAAAATCGGCCAGACTGAAACTGCCGCGCTCCAGGTTAGCCATGATGATGGTGCTGATCAAAAAACCGGAAATCACGAAAAAGATGTCCACACCGATGAAACCGCCGCGTAACGCGTGGGGGAAGGCATGGAAAATCACGACGCTGAGCACAGCGACAGCGCGCAGGCCGTCGATATCGGCGCGGTATTTCGGATGCACGGCAACGTGCCTGCTGGCGGCGGGCTGAACAACATCAGGGGTGGGGTCAGCTTGCGCCCGCAACGGTAACTCCTGCATGTAAACTCCGGTTATTTCTACTTGAATAACCGATAATTTTATCGCAGAAACTGTTCACCACTGAAATTTTGGCAGGCGCCGTGAAACCGTCCGGCGTTGTGTTGCCAAAAGATAGACAGCCAAAGATATTACTTTGTGCTTATTACCACCGGCGCACCGCCCTGCTTGCTGACTTCCTCCGACAGCGTGGCGAACAGTTCGGAGCCGTCGCGGGTGTTGGTCCACTGACCGTCTTTCTGGCGATAATGATAGCCGCCAGAGCGCGAGGCCACCCACAGCTCCTTCATGGCGGCCTGGCTGTTGACGATGATCTTGGAACCGTTGTGCAAAAACTCGATTTCCAGCACATTGCCGCTGCGGCTGCATTCGACATCGATCATGTCTTCGTCGTTCAATTTATCGAGCGCTGCTTCAATTGCGTCGAGAGTGGCCTCGGCTTGCGCCAGGAATTCTGAATCGCCCATGCTAAACTCCAGTATCTATAGTCAATCCATGATTTTATCGTGAAGTCCTCGATTCGTTACGCTATCACTCCCATTATCGGCGCCACTACCGTGTGCCTGACGGTTTTGCTCAGCGGCTGCGGCCAACCCGGCCCGCTGTATCTGCCCAAACCACCAGCGGCCAAGCCTGCCAAGAGCGGCGCTGTCCCTGCTTCCCCGGCCACCGTGCCACCGGCGCCGGTGATGCCGACGCCCGGGGTCCCCCCAACGCCCTCCCCTGCTACCGTACCGTCCACCCAATAAATACTATGTCGCAATTCTCGTATCAAGCCGGCGTGCTGCACGCCGAAGACGTATCGCTGGCCGCCATCGCTGAACAGCATGGCACCCCCACCTACGTCTATTCCAAAGCCGCGCTGCTGGCCAATTTTGCTTCCTATGCCAACGCCTGTCAGGGCCGCGATGCCCTGGTGTGCTACGCCATGAAGGCCAATTCCAACCTGGCCATTCTCGACCTGCTGGCGCGCCAGGGGGCCGGTTTCGACATCGTCTCCGGCGGCGAACTCCAGCGCGTGATTGCCGCCGGCGGCGACCCGCGCAAGGTCATTTTCTCGGGCGTGGGCAAAAGCGTGGAAGAAATGCGCCTGGCGCTGTCGCATGACATCCTGTGCTTTAACGTCGAGTCGATCCCCGAGCTGCACCGCCTCAACGAGGTAGCCGGCGCCATGGGCAAAATTGCGCGCATTTCGCTGCGCGTCAATCCCAACGTCGATCCGAAAACCCACCCCTATATTGCCACCGGCCTCAAGGCCAGCAAATTCGGCGTTGCCTTCGATGAAGCACTGGCCACCTACCGCACGGCGGCCAGCCTGCCGCACCTCGAAGTAGCCGGCATCGACTGCCATATCGGCTCGCAACTGCTGGACGATGCCCCGCTGCTGGAAGCACTGGACCGCCTGATCGAGCTGATCGACCAGCTCGGTGCGGAAGGCATCGTGCTGCACCACCTGGACATCGGTGGCGGCATCGGTATCGACTATCGCGCAGCCGGCGAAGCAGCTCCCGTACCGGTGGGCGACTACCTCGGCCGCCTGTTCGCCAAAATCGACGCCTGGCGCGCCGCGCGCCACCAGGGCCAGCCGATCAAGGTGATTTTCGAACCGGGCCGCTCGATTGTCGGCGACACCGGCGTGCTGCTCACGCGCGTGGAGTTTATCAAGCATGGCGAAGAAAAAAACTTCTGCATCGTCGACGCCGCCATGAACGACATGGCCCGCCCGGCGCTGTACCAGGCATGGATGGACATGCAGCCGGTGGTACAAGGTTCCGCCGAAGCAAAGACCTATGATATCGTCGGCCCGATCTGCGAATCGGGCGACTGGCTGGCGCGCGACCGCACGCTGGCGGTGGAAGCGGGCGACTTGCTCGTGATGCACACGGCTGGCGCCTACGGCATGACCATGGCGTCCAACTACAACACCCGTGGCCGCGCTGCCGAAATCATCGTCGATGGCGATACCGCCCACCTGGTACGCCGCCGTGAAACCCCGGCGGAGTTGTACGCACTGGAATCGTTGATCAAATAAAGTGACCTATCGGGAGCCGCCGCCCAGCGGCTCCCTTCGCTCAGTATCGATGCATGAATCTATGTGTGAATCTATGCGAAAATCTATGCACTTATTGATGCGTCTCTTTCAATAATTCTCTATACTTGCTTCAAATAGTGGCAAATTCACTTCATTTCCCTGCATCAGCCGCTCCCTCATGTGCGAGTATCTATGCAAACCGACGCCCGTATCGATGCACTACATCAGCTATTGACGCGCCCCATGGACGCTGCGCAGCTTTGCGCCGCGCTGGCGATGAGTCAATCAGCGTTTTCACGCTGGTCGCGCACCGTGCCTGGATTAATCGCCCTGGGCGCCGCACGTTCGCGTCTGTACGCCATGGCAAGACCGATCGCGGGTGTGGTAACGCCGCTCACCGTGACCGCAGTAGACGCCAATGGTCAGTTGCAGCAAATCGGTAATTTTCATGCGCTGGCAGACGGCTGGTATGCGCTGACCAGCAGCGACAGCAATAGCTACCGGCTGTACCAAGGCTTGCCGCCGTTTATTGCCGACCTGCGGCCGCAAGGCTTTCTCGGCCGGCTGGAGCCACGTAAATATGCCGAACTGGATCTGCCCGCTGACATCCTGCGTTGGAACGACGACCATGTGCTGCAATACCTGTCTCGACGTAGCGAACATGCCGCAGGCAACCTGATCCTCGGTGAAGAATCGCTGTCACGCTACTGGGAATCGCGGCAACGGGCCGATCAAGCGGTCATCCAGGCGTGCGCGCAGGCACAGCACTACCCTGAACTGGCGCAAGCGGCCATGCGAGGCGAGCCGGCCGGTTCGTCGGCGGGCGGCGAACAGCCGAAATTTACCTGTATCGTGCAACCCGGCGATGATCCTGACCTTGTTAGCCATGTGCTGGTGAAATTCTCTCCCCCTACCGATACCGAGAGCGGACGCCGCTGGGCTGATTTGCTGGTGTGCGAACACCTGGCCTTGTCCACCTTGCGTCAACACGGACTGCCTGCTGCCGACAGTACCGTGCGCCATCTGGGCGAGCGGGTATTTTTGGAGGTGATGCGCTTTGATCGCCAGGGCCGCCACGGCCGCCTTCCCATGATCACCCTGGCCGCGCTCGATGGCGAACTGGGCATGCTGGACCAGAGCTGGACGGCGGCAGCGCGGAAATTGTGGGAGCAGCAACAGTTGCCGGAGGAAGACAGGAAGCTGGTGGAAATCTTCGACCTGTACGGTTCTCTGATCGGCAACGTCGACAAACATCATGGCAACATCGCCGTCTCGTGGGATGACAAGCCACGCTACCGGCTGCTGCCGGCCTACGACATGCTGCCCATGTTATACCGGCCCAACAGCCACGGCGAAGTCATCGAACGAGAGTGGAGCGCACTGTCGCTGCGCGGCATGAATATGAGCCACCTGGCGGCCGGCATGGCGCTGGCCCAGGCATTCTGGACGCAGGTGGACAACGACGAACGCATCTCGGCCGAGTTCAAGGCCATCGCCGCCCGTCATGCGGCAGCGATTTTGCGGCTGGCCCAATAAACGCGCAACAGCAGCAGCAGCGCCAGAATCGCGCCGTAAATGATCGGCTCGGTAAAGTTGTGCTTGCCCGCCTTCATCCACCAGAAATGCAGGATCGCCAGCGGCGCGATCAGATAAATCAGCCGGTGCAACCACTGCCAGCGCTTGCCGCCGAGCCGCTTGATCATGGCATTGGTGCTGGTCGCCGCCAGCGGGATCAGTAGTACAAAGGCGATGAAGCCGACGGTGATGAAGGGCCGGCGCAGCACGTCTTTCCACATTTCGGCCAGGTCGAAGAAATGGTCGAACCAGAGGAAGGTCATGAAGTGCAGCAGGCCATAAAAGAACATGAACAGCCCGAGCATGCGGCGCAGCCGCACCAGCCAGTTCCAGTGGGTGAAGCGGCGCAGCGGCGTGACCGCCAGCGTGAAGCATAAAAAATACAGGGTCCAGTCGCCGGTGGCGCGCGTGATGAATTCCAGCGGTTCCACCAGTTGCCCGGTGAACGTCAGGTAGACCATGCGCAGCAGCGGCACCAGCGCCAGCAGAAACACGCCAGCCTTGATCAGGCCGACCTGGCGCGCAGTCGGGGTAAAGGCCATGGCTTCAGTAGAATTTTTTCAGGTCCATGCCGGCGTACAGCGGCGCCACATCGCTGTAGCCGTTGAACATCAGCGTTTTGCGCTTGCGGGTCAGGAAGCCGTCTTCGCCGATGCGGCGCTCGGAAGCCTGCGACCAGCGTGGGTGATCGACCTCGGGATTGACGTTGGAATAAAAACCATATTCGCGCGGCGCCGACAGGTTCCACGAGGTGCGCGGCTGATCTTTGACAAAGCGGATCTTGACGATGGACTTGGCAGATTTAAAACCATACTTCCACGGCAAGACCATGCGCACCGGCGCACCGTTCTGGTTGGGCAGCACTTCGCCATACATGCCCAGCGTGAGCAGCGCCAGCGGATGATTGGCTTCATCGATGCGCAAGCCTTCCGTGTACGGCCAGTCGAGCACGCGGCTGCCCACGCCCGGCATCTGCTTGCGGTCGGCCAGGGTGACAAATTCCACGTATTTGGCGTTGCCGGTCGGTTCGACCTTCTTGATGATTTCGGAGAAGGAATAGCCTATCCACGGGATCACCATCGACCACCCCTCCACGCAGCGCAGCCGGTACAAACGTTCTTCCAGCGGCGCCAGCTTGAGCAGGGCGTCGAGATCGAGCGTCATCGGTTTCTTGACTTCGCCCTCGATGGCCACGGTCCAGGGCCGCGTTTTCAGCGTGCCGGCGTTGGCGGCCGGATCGCTTTTATCGGTGCCGAACTCGTAGAAGTTGTTATAGGTGGTGGCGTCCTTGTATGGCGTGGGCTTGTCCTGCGCTGAATAAGCCGGGTTGAGTCTGGCGGCCAGCCTGGCCTGGCCGCCGCTGCCATTCTGGGCAAACGCTGCGCGGTTGGCCATGTCCAGCAGCGCAGCGCTGCCAACGGCACCCACCGCGAGTTGCTTGATGAACTGCCGGCGCGACTCGTACAGGTCGCGCGGCGTGATTTCGGACGAAAACGGCAGTTCGATGCCGTTGGGGCTACGCTTGATCAGCATGATGGCTCCAGATCAGAACAAGGTTTATTGCAATAGCTGAACCTTACACCAATCCTGAAAATCCCATCATTACATTGCTGTCAGATGCCGGCCAGTTAAAGCTTGCCGTAAGAATGCAGGCCGGACAGGAACATATTGACACCCAGGAAAGCAAATGTGGTGATCAACAAGCCCACCAGCGCCCACCAGGCCGCCGGACGGCCGCGCAGGCCCGTCATCAGGCGCATATGCAGCCAGGCCGCGTAGTTGAGCCAGACGATTAGCGCCCAGGTTTCCTTGGGGTCCCACGACCAGTAGCCGCCCCAGGCTTCCGCCGCCCACAGGGCGCCGAGGATGGTGGCCACGGTAAAGAAGGCGAAACCAGCCGAAATGGCTTTGTACATGACATCGTCGAGCACTTCGGTCGATGGCAGGCGGTCCACCAGGTAGCCCGAGGTTTTCAGCAGGTAGGCCGTGGCCACCATGGCCGCCAGGGCGAAATTGCCGTAACCGATAAAGTTGGCCGGCACGTGGATCTTCATCCACCAGCTTTGCAACGCTGGCAACAGCGGCTGGATTTCCGCCGCATCGCGCGAGGTCGTGTACCAGAACAGGAAGGCAATCGCCGCGCTGATGATCAGCAGCACGAACGGTCCCATCTGGCGGGTTTTATAGCGCTCCTCGAAGTACAGGTAGGACATGGCCGTGATCAGCGCAAACAGGATGAACACTTCGTACAGGTTGGAGACGGGAATATGGCCGACGTCCGGGCCGATCAGGTAGGACTCGTACCAGCGCACCATCATGCCGGTCCAGCCCAGCACCACTGCCGCCCAGCTCAGCTTGGTGCCGATGCTGGACCATGCTTCGGAACGGCCGGCAAAACCGATCCAGTAAAACAGCGTGGAGAGCAAAAACATCACGCTCATCCACAGGATGGCCGACTGGCTCGACAGCATATTGCGCAGCCAGAATTTTTGCGTGCCCATCTCGAGCTGGCCGGCATACATGGAAATGGCCCACAGCGACAGCACGGCGACCAGCGCCATCAGCCAGCGCACCGGCTTCCATTGCCAGCCCAGCACGGCAAACGTGGGCGCCGCCAATAGCAGGATGGTTTCTTCATACACATCCATAAAATGGCCGTAGCGGTTGAAGGCAAATACCGCCCCCGCCACCAGCGCCAGCGCAAACAGCCAGTCGAGCGCGGTCAGGCGCTGGAAATAGCCGGGCGCCCGGACATAGGTTCCGGGAGCGGCGCTGCTCCCTGCTTTTTGTGCTTTGTCAGTCAGTTCCATGTAATTCTCCGTCGCTGCATCGGCGCTAGCTTACGCCGATTGCGGCAATTTTTCCGTCAATGTTGCAAATTCTCGCTCAAAGTCGAGTGTTTTGCGCTGGGTACTCATGGCCATCAATGCCTCGGCGCCGCCTTCAGGTTCATCTTTGAGCCACACCCACACGCGCCGTTCGCGAATATAGAACATGGCGAACACCCCCGCTACCAGCAGCGCACAGCCCAGGTAGACGATATTTTTCCCGGGCGAGCGCGTGACCTGGAATACCGAGGCCTTGACCTCGACGAATTCGTCGAGCTGCAGGTACACCGGAGCACCGTAGAAGAAGGCGTCCGACAGCGCATTGGTGGCCAGCAGCAGGTAGCGGCCATGGGCTTCATCGGCGGCCACCGGCGCCAGGCCATCTTTGGCGCGCGCCACCTGCCACAGCTCCCACAGGCTGCCGTTGAGGATTTTCATGAAGACTTCGGCAGTCTTTTCCTGGCCTTCGACCGGCACTTTTTCGAGGAATTGCGAGATCGACATGAAGCCGCCAACCTTGCCATCGCCGGCAAACAGGTTCAGGCTTTTTTCGGACGAGGCCTGAATCTGCCCGCGCAATACGGCGGCGTCCCCGCTTGGCGGCGCCGCCCGCTCGGCATAGCGTTTGGCGGCGGCGCTGCGCAAGGCCGGGTCGGCCAGCGCGGCGCGCAGGCGGATCCAGTCGCGCACCGAATGCTCGTCATCGGCGGGAATGCGCAAATAGCTGAACGCATCGGACGGCTTGTCGCGCACGCCGGCCAGGAACACGGCGGCGCCATCGAGCGTGACCGGCTGCATGTAGTTCTGGTATTCGCGCGCCTGGCCGGTTTTATCGCGCAGCTTGTACTGCACGCTGGGGCCGACGTTCTTCAATTCCTTGCTCAGGCTGCCGCGACCGGCCGAGCCGGTGTGCTTGTCGAGGCTGACCGCCAGCTGCTCGCGCAGCGTCTTGTCCTGCTTGACCGCGCGCGGGTCGGTATTCTCGCCCATATTTTCCACGTTGAACGGGCGGAAGCCCGACCATTCGATGGTGTAGGCGTCGCTGAGCGGCGTGGTGCCGCCCACTTCGCCATTGAGGTCGAAGCTGGCCGTGCCATCCCCGGTCATCGGATAGCCTTTGATTTTGAGCTTGCTGCCGCCGTCTTCAAAGCTCGACTGGTAAATCGCCAGGCCCTTGAAGATCAGCGGCTTGTTCACTTCAATGACGGCGTTGACTTTTTCACCGCTGGCATGATCGACCACCTCGACATCGCTGGCAAACAGCTTGGGCATGCCGGTGCTGTAAAAATCGATGGTGAATTTTTTCAGATTGATGGTAACAGGCAAGTCCTGGATCAGCACCCCGTCCGGGCGCTGGATCAGCGCGCTGGCGCTGTTGGCGCCTTCGGGTATCAGGGTGTTGCCACGGAAAGTAGGATTGGCGGTGCTCAGCCGGTGCTGGGCCGGTACGTCAGCAATCAGCCCGGTACCGTTGAACGGGGTTTTACCGAACACCCATTCCTGGAAGCGGATCGGCATGTCGGAATCGAACAGCGCACCGACGCAGATCACCACGATCGAGGCGTGGGCAAAGATATAACCGAACTTGTTGGCGCCGCCCTGCTTGGCTGTGACCAAGGTGCCATTGTCGCGCTCGACGAGCTTGGTCTGGTAGCCGGCATCCTTCAGGCGGTCGGCAGTTTGCTGCGCCAGCGCGGCGCGGCCCAGTGGCGCGCGCCACTGCATTTTATGGTGAAAGTTGAGTAGCGATTGCTCGCGCACATTTTCGCGCCAGCTACGCATGTCGCGCAGCATCTTGGGTGTATTGCGCACGATGCACAGCGTGGTCGAGGTGACCAGCATGGTCATCAGCAACAAAAACCACCAGGCCGAATACACGGCGTACAGGCCGGCCTTGTCGAACACCTCGAACCAGAACGGCCCGAACTGGTTGATGTAATTCGACGTGGCCTCGTTCTGCTTCATGATAGTGCCGATCACGGCGGCAATGGAAATCATGGCCAGCAGCGCGATCGCAAAGCGCATCGAGGAAATCAGTTCGACCAGTTCGCCGACGATGGGACGGCGCGTCTTGAGTTGGATACCAGTAGTGCTAGTCATGCATGGCGATCTAAAAAATGAAGCAACCGCGCAGCATACCAATAAAAACGGCAGCACGCTCATGCCGCTGCCCTCCCGACAATGATATGCAACGCCTGCCTGCGGCGTATCGTAGGGCGCGAAAACCGTAGCGAGCGGCTTGCTATCGTCTCGAGTAGCGGAAGCGTACGAAGGTACGCTGAGCAACACAGAGGCGATAGCAGGACGCGCAGTAGGTTTGCGCGCCCTACTTCAACCCGGCGACGTAGTCGGCTACGGCCTTCATCTCCTCATCCGACATGCGGGCGGCGATGGTGGTCATTTCCGGGCTGTTCTTGCGGCCATGGCCCTTGAACAGTCCCAGCTGGGCCACCGTATAATCCTGGTGCTGGCCGGCCAGGCGCGGGTACAGCGCTGGAATGCCGCCACCGGTGGCGCCATGACAGCTGGCACAGGCCGGCACACTCTTCTCGGCGATGCCGCCGCGGTAAATTTTTTTACCGAGATCGATCAGGTCGCGGTTTTTGGCAGCGCCGGCATGGGCCGGCTGCACGGCCAGCCAGGCTGCCACGTTGTGCTTGTCTTCGTCGGACAGCATCTTGGCGTAGATCGACATTACCGGCTGGTTACGCGCATCGGTCGTAAAATTGACCAGCTGCTTGTACAGGTAATTGTGGCTTTGCGCGGACAGCTTGGGGTTGATGGCAATGGTCGAATTGCCGTTGGCGCCGTGGCACGACACACACGCCGGCAAGCCGCGTGCAGCGTCGCCGTCGGTGTACAGCGTGGCGCCTTTGGCAGCATCGATTTTAGGAGTGCGGGCCGGCGTTTTCTCTTCTGCAAAACTGGTTCCGGCGCTCACGGCAAGTACAGCGAAGATCAGGGATTTCAGCAAGGGGGAAAACGCACGATTCATACAAGCACCCTAAGAGGAGTCTATAAAGTTTTTTGTCCGATGATTGCATCGACAGTTACTGGCATCCCCAACGGCCAAAGCAACAATTCGCGACAACTCATTGTACAATAGCTTACCTGCATAATTGCCTCACCTTGTTGCATTTTCCCCCATCTTACGTTATCTCATGTCTAAACTCTGGCAAGCTCGCTTCTTCACGACCGTAAACCAACTGCGCGATCTGCCTGACACCACGGTGCCCGAGATCGCTTTTGCCGGCCGCTCCAACGCCGGCAAGTCTACGGCCATCAATATTCTATGTAACCAGAAGGGTTTGGCGTTCGCTTCCAAGACCCCTGGCCGCACCCAGCACATCAATTACTTTTCCATTGGCGGCGCCCACGTGGCGCAGCACCGCAAGGACCCGACCATCGTCGCCGAGATCGAATGCCTGCTGGTGGACTTGCCAGGTTACGGCTACGCCGAGGTCTCGGGCTCGGCCAAGCTGCACTGGCAGCGCCTGCTGGGCGACTATGTCCAGCGCCGCGAACAGCTGGCCGCGCTGATCCTGATCATGGATTCGCGCCGCCCTTTTACCGAGCTCGATATCCAGATGCTCGAATGGTTCGCGCCAACCGGCAAGCCGATCCACTGCATCCTGACCAAGGTGGACAAGCTGAACCGCAATGAATCGGTCAACGTGCTGCGCCAGGCCAAGGCCAAACTCGACAGCTATGTCGATGAAGATGGCGAGGGCTTTCCGTTCACCGTGCAACTGTTCTCCGCCCTCAAGCGCATCGGCATCGAAGAAGCCAATGACAAGATCATCGAGCTGGCCGGCATCAGCGACGACGAAGCCGCTGCCCAGGTGGCGCTGATCGATATCGCCGATGACGATGAGGCAGCGGAGCAAGCCGGGGCCAACGTTGCTGCAGATGACGCCAGCGGCACGAAAGAAAACCCATCTCACTGATACGAAAGCAAGACGATGCACACGCCTCACGCCGCCTCCCAGTTTCCCGCCATCCGCATGCGCCGCATGCGCCGCGATCCGTTTTCGCGCGCGCTGATGCGCGAAAACGTCGTTACCGCCGCCGACCTGATCTACCCGGTGTTCATCCTGGAAGGCACGCAGCAGCGCGAAGCGGTAGCTTCGATGCCGGGCGTGGAACGGGTGTCGGTGGACTTGCTGCTGGAAGTGGCCGGCGACTGCGTGGCGCTGGGCATTCCAGTCATGGCGCTGTTCCCCGTGATCGACGCCAGCAGGAAGTCGCTCGACGGCGCCGAAGCCCACAACCCGGACGGACTGGTGCCGCGCGCCGTGCGCGCACTCAAGCAGGCATACCCGGAACTGGGCATCCTGACCGACGTGGCGCTCGACCCGTACACGGTGCACGGCCAGGACGGCATCATCGATGAACACGGCTACGTGATCAACGACATCACCACCGAGGTGCTGGTCAAGCAGACGCTGTGCCACGCCGAAGCGGGCGCCGACGTGGTGGCGCCCTCGGACATGATGGATGGCCGCATCAGCGCCATGCGCGCCGCGCTGGAACAGCATGGCTACATCCACACCCGCATCATGGCCTACTCGGCCAAGTATGCATCGGCCTTTTACGGCCCGTTCCGCGATGCGGTCGGCTCGGCGGCCAACCTGGGCAAGGGCGACAAGAAGCAATACCAGATGGACCCGGCCAACAGCGACGAAGCGCTGCGCGAAGTGGGCCTGGACCTGGCCGAAGGCGCCGACATGGTGATGGTCAAACCGGGCATGCCCTACCTCGACATCGTGCGCCGCGTGAAAGATGAATTCAAGGTGCCGACCTTCGCCTACCAGGTCAGCGGCGAATACGCGATGATCAAGGCCGCGGCCCAGAACGGCTGGCTCGATCACGACAAGGTGATGATGGAAGCCATGCTGGCCTTCAAACGCGCCGGCGCCGACGCCGTGCTCACCTATTTTGCACGCGATATTGCGCGCCTGCTCAAGGCCGACAAGTAGTCAGCGCTGCACCTGCCAGCACGGTCAGCAGGCTGTAGCGCAGCCGGCTGCGTGAGTGGGTGACGGTACTTGCTGTCGTCACAACGTCAATATTTATCCTTGTTGGCGATGTGTTTCGATCACGGCCGGTATTCAGGGAACATTTCCTTCATCAGGAATGCCGCCAGTTCGGTCTCGTCTTCCTTGCGCGCACTCATCTTGACGGTACGGCCCAGACGGCGCGATTCCCATTCGAAGTCGCCCGGTTTTTCCTTGCGGATGATCTTGATCATTTCCTTGACCACGGCGGTTTCGATATCTTTTTCGCTACCCTGCTCCACGCGGATCTGCTGCATCCAGTTGCGCTTGAAGTTGGTATTCCAGCCGCGGAACTTGACGTCGGCACTGTTCGAGCGCTTGTCCACCGAGAACACGCCGCCGGTGTCGTTGGGGTCCTGGCCACCACGGGCATTGGCGCCGGCGATATTCGCCTTGGCGATGCGCAGCGCGCGTTCGGCATCCGATTCGGCCGGTGCGGATGGCGATGGCGACGGTTGCGGATTGGCCGCCTCGCGCGCGGCGCGGCGCTTGGCGATCATTTCCGACATATCCTGCTCGGGCGGCGGCGTCATGGTCGCCTGCACCGGCGGCACATAGGTTTCCAGCTTGGGCTGGCTTGGTGCCGGCTTGGTGCGCGCAGTCTGCCTGGTCGGCGGCGGCGTCGATCTGGTCGGCTGGGTCGGCTGAGTTTCGACCTTTTTGGGCGTTGGCTTGGGCGTGGGCTTTTGCGGCGTGATCGGCAGCGGCGCGATGTACACCATTTCGCCGCCCTTGGGCGCGGAGGTCTTCTTCGGCGGCGGTGGCGACGGCGCAAACAGGTAGTACAGCACAAAACCGAGGTGCAGGGCGATCGACACGCCCAGGCCGATACGGCGCGCCTTGGACTGGCGGTTCCAGTTGGCGTAAGACTCCCCCGGCAACGGCAATGGCTGACCGCAGGTCTCGCAATAACCGCTGGAGGAAAGAATGTGGGAGTCGTGGTGCAAGATACGGAACCTTGTGGAACGAAGTCTTCAGAATGCGGCAATAGTGCCAGAGTCCCGTGGTTTTGGGAATGTCTATCCAGACATCATAACGCGCCCCGGAACGCAGCGCAGCGGCACCACATGGCTACTGTACAAGCAAGCGCTCTTGACGGGTGTTACTGTATGTATCTCTGGCAATAAAATTGCATTACGGATCCGTAAGAATACCGCGCCGGCGCGCTGTTTTACGTACGCAACAGCACACTGATCGCGCTTAAGGGAATCTCGACAACCGTAACGTCCTGCGCACTAGGTTTGCGAGGTTTCCTTATCGGCCGGCGTAGTATTCGGGCACGACTAATGTGACTTCAAGGCCGCCATCGGCATGGTTGTTCAGCGCGAGCGTGGCACCGTGCTGCTCAGCAATATTGCGGGCAATGGTCAGTCCCAGCCCGGTACCGCCCGACTCGCGTGAGCGCGACGATTCGATGCGGTAAAACGGCTCGAACACGTGGGCCATCTGGTCGCGGGCAATGCCGGGGCCGCTGTCACGGATGACGATGCGCGCCGCGCCGCCGATGCGCTCCACCGTCACGCGTGCGTGGTGGCCATATTTGACGGCGTTATCGATCAGGTTGACCAGGCAGCGGCGCATGTCGAGCGGGCGCCCCATCAGCGCCATATTGGCACGGCCACGCAATTCCACCGGCTGGCCGCTGTCGCTGGCGTCGCTGCACACGCTATCGAGCAGCGAATCAAGGTCAAGCGCCTGCATGGTTTCGGTGGTGTCCATGCTGCGCGCCAGGTCCAGGCCTTCGCGCACCATCTGCTGCATGGCCGACAGGTCGTCGATCAGGCGCTGCTGCAGTTCGGCGTCGTGGACTTTTTCCAGCCGCAGGCGCAGGCGCGTCAGCGGCGTCTGCAGGTCGTGGGTAATGGCGGCCAGCATTTGCGTGCGCTGCATGATGTGCTGGCGGATGCGCGCCTGCATGGCATTGAAAGCGGCGCTGGCCTGGCGGATTTCGGCCGCGCCGCTGAGCGCCACCGGCGGGTGGTTGATGTCGTTGCCCAGGTCCTTGGCGGCCTGCGCCAGGCGCTTCAGTGGGCGCACCGTCATGCGCGTGACCAGGTAGGCCAGCACCGCCACGCACAGCAGGAAAGGCAGTAGCGCCAGGATTTCACTCAGCGACGTCGCCGGCTTTTCCGGCGGCGGCAGGATCGACAGCTTGAGCATGGCGCCGTCGCGCAGCCGTACGGTCATCGCTTCGCAAGCGCCGCCCCACTGGCTTGGCGCAAAAATATAGCTCTGGCGCGGCTGGCCGCACTCGGCCGGTCGCGCCGCCAACGGTATCAGGGCAATGCCCTTGGCCAGGCGCTGTTGCAGGGCTACCGAAAAAACAGTGCCGGTGCTGGCCGGCGCCCCCAGATCGTCGATGCTTTGCAGCTTGATGGTACCGCGCTCGGCCATGCGCAGGTAAGTCGGCCGCGATTCGACGGCCAGCGCATCGGCGGTGGTGATCAATTGTTCGGCGCGTTCGATGGCGTGAAAATCACGGTAGCGCTCGAAAGCGCGTGTACGTTCGCCGACCGACAACCATTGCGTCAGCGCGGCCGAGGCGATAATCCCCAGCAGGAGCATGATGAACACGCGCCCCGTCATCGAGCCGGCAAACGCTCTCACGCGTGCGGCTCCACCGTGACCTGGCCGGCCAGCACATAGCCGCCATTGCGCACGGTCTTGATGATTTGCGGCACCCGCGCATCTTCGCCGAGCTTCTGGCGCAGGCGGCTGATCTGGATGTCGATCGAGCGGTCGAACGGATCGGCGTCGCGGCCCTGGGTCAGGTTCAGCAGCTGGTCGCGGTTGAGTACACGGTTGGGATGCTCAAGAAACACCTTGAGCAAACGGAATTCGGCGCCCGACAGCATGATCACGATACCGTCAGGATTGAGCAGGTGGCGCGCGGTCAGGTCCAGCGTCCAGTTGGAAAAGCGCATTTGCTGCGCCTTTTCGGCGCCGCTGCCGCTCGGCATGGCGTTACTGCGGCGCAGCACGCTACGGATGCGCGCCAGCAGCTCGCGCGGCTCGAATGGCTTGGGCAGGTAATCGTCAGCCCCCATTTCCAGGCCGAGGATGCGGTCCAGCGGTTCACTGCGGGCGGTCAGCATGATCACCGGCAAGGTCGAATGGCTGGACTGCGCGCGCAGCTTGCGGCACAGCGTCAGGCCGTCGTCGCCAGGCAGGTTCAGGTCCAGCACCACCAGGTCGGGCTTGGCCTCGTCGAGCAGCTTCCACATGGCGGCGCCATCGGCGGCGCACAGCGCACGGTAGCCGTTGGACTCGAGGTAGTCGGCCAGCAGGGAGCGGATGTCGCGATCGTCGTCAACGATCAGAATTGTCGATGTAGGTTCCATGTCGTCATTATCCCCAGTTCATGCACGGCTGAACAATCGCAATTGTATCGGCTTGTATA
Source organism: Duganella sp. (assembly GCA_040508275.1). Taxonomy (GTDB): domain Bacteria; phylum Pseudomonadota; class Gammaproteobacteria; order Burkholderiales; family Burkholderiaceae_D; genus Rugamonas. The sequence continues at coordinate 2,356 of JBEVNE010000370.1, read as the reverse complement.
TCTGGCATGGTGCGAAACATCTGGATACAAATGCAGTGGCGAGAGAAACGTCATGGCAATCTTCGGCAGCGAAGATGGCATCAAGCGCTGCAGCAACGACGCAGCGTTCGAAGCAGTTACGATCCATCACACTCAAGGAACGACCATGAACATCCTTCGCAAAAGCATACTGATCGGTTTTACGGTACTGGGCATGGCCGCCGCGCACGCCCAGGATACGACGCAGCAGGGCCAGCAACAAGGCCGCCAGGGCCATGCGGTCAGCATGGAACAGCGCCAGGCCAAGATGGCGGAAATGTACGCCAAACGGCAAGCGCGCCTGCATGACAAGCTCAAGATCACTGCGCAGCAGGAAGCAGCCTGGGCCACCTATCAGGCAGCAATCAACCCGGCGGCGCCTGCCGGCCCGCGTCCGCAGCGCGGCGAGTTTGCCAAACTGTCGGCGCCTGAACGCCTGAGCAAGCAGATCGAAATGTCCAAGGTGCGCGAAGCCAGGATGCAGCAACACCTGACGGCGATGACGGCTTTCTATGAGCAGCTGACGCCGGAACAGAAAACCGTGTTCGACAAGCGCGGCGGCGGCTTTGGCGGTAAACATGGCGGCCACCGCTGGCAGCGTGGCTGAGATGCTCAGCGGCTGAACATGCCTTACTTCAGCCGCTCCAGCGACACAAGGAACTTCGCGGCATTCTGATAGCCGATCACGCGCGAGCCTGGGATTTCCCGTCCTTGCGCGTCGAAGAAAATGATACCCGGCGGGCCGAACAAGCCAAAGCGCTTGAGCATGGCCTTGTCGTCGGCATCATTGGCGGTCACGTCCACCTGCAGCACAATGGTATTGGCCAGTTTTGCCTGCACCTGCGGATCGACAAACGTGAACTTTTCCATCTCCTTGCACGATACGCACCAGTCGGCATAGAAGTCGAGCATCACCGTCTTGCCACCGGTCTGCGCCAGCAAAGCGTCGAGCTGGGCCACGGTTTTGATGCGCTGGAAGCTCAGATGCCGGTCCTGCGCGCCCGTCAGATGCGCGAGCGGCGCCAGCGGATCGCGGCCGCCGCTGACCATGCCGCCCAATTGCAACAGCCCCAGCGCCACAGCCAGCACGCCGGCTGTCTTGCCCACCCACCTGCCGGCGTTGAGCAGCAGGTACATGCCGTAGCCAACGAACAAGGCAGCCCAGCCCATCATCTGCACCACCGCCGGCAGCACCGGCGACACCAGCCACAAGGCCATCGCCAGCATCAACACGCCAAAGAAGCGCTTGACCGCATCCATCCACTTGCCCGCCTTGGGCAGCAAGGCGCCAGCCGACGCGCCGACCAGGATCAGCGGCACGCTCATGCCGACCGCCATCGCAAACAGGGCGCTACCACCGATCAGCACGTCGCGCGTCTGGCTGATGTATACGAGTGCAGCCGCCAGCGGCGCCGCCACGCAGGGACCAACGATCAAGGCGGATATCGCCCCCATGACAAACACGCCAGCGAGCTTGCCTGACGACTGGCGGTTTGAGGCCGAACTGAGTTTCGATTGCAGCGCAGCGGGCACCTGCAAGTCATACACGCCAAACATCGACAGCGACAGCAGCACCATCAACAAACCAAAGCTGCCCAGCACCCAGGGGTTTTGCAGCGCTGCCGACAATCCCTCGCCGGCCAGACCGGCCGCCACGCCCAGCGCCGTGTACACGATGGCCATGCCCAATGCGTAAGTCACCGACAGCAGCAGGCCGCGTTTGCGGTTGCTCTGTTCACCCTCGCCAACGATGATCGACGACAGGATAGGCACCATCGGCAGCACGCAGGGGGTGAACGACAGGCCCAGCCCCAGCAGCGCAAACAGCGGCAGGATGGCCAGCAGGCTGCCGGTCTTCAGCGCGGCTTCCAGGTGGCCGCTGTCGCCTGCTGTCGATGCTGAAACCGGCGTTGCTGCGGGCTCAGGGGGCGGCGGCACGATGTCGGCAGCAGTTGGCGGCGCTATCGGATAGAGCGTGACGCCCGGGCTCACTGCAGCGGGCTTGCCTTCACCGATGACCGGCGCCGCAGCAGCCTTGGGGGTTGCGGGGGGTGCGGGGGTTGCGCTGCTGGTGGCAGGGACAGTAGCAGCAGCAGCCTTGGCAGCCGGTGCAGCCGAAGCAGGCAGGGGCACCGAGCCGCTGCCTGTCAGCTGGGCCGTATGATCTTGTGGCGAATAGCACAGCCCTTGCTCGGAGCAGCCCTGGCTGGTCACATTGAGCGTAAACGGTCCATTGACCTCGACCGGGATGGTGATGGTCAGGTTCTTGCGATACGTTTCCACGTCTTTTTCAAACGTCGGATCGTAGTGCACTTTACCAGGAGGGATCTGCGGGGCC
>JBEVNE010000365.1:0-9586 GCA_040508275.1 Duganella sp. | reverse complement strand
GGGCACCATCGGCGCCGCCGCGGCAGCCAGCCAGGCCAGCACGCCGGCCGTGGCTGCCGCTGCTGCCACGGCTGCCGCTGCAGCTGAAACCAACGCCGACACGGGCGCTGGCACTGGCACGGCTACCAGCCCTGCGGCCCCGGTTACCGCGCCGCCAGCCACGCCCGCCGCCAGCGATACCACCACCGCCCCCAATCCGGCGCGCCCCCCGGCCCCGCTGGGCGTGCCGGCCGCGCCCCATTCGGCGGCCCCGGCCAGCGGCGGCCTGATGCAGACAACGCTGGCGCTGTTCTTCGTCATCGCCCTGCTGCTGGGCGGCGCCTGGTTCCTCAAGCGCTTCGGTCCGCGCAATTTTGGCGGCGGCAACAACACCGTGAAACTGGTCGGCGCCCTGAGCGTCGGTGCGCGCGAACGCATCCTGGTGGTGGAAGTGGGCGAGCAATGGATCGTCGTCGGCGCCTCGCCGGGCCGCATGAATGCGCTGGCCACCATGGCGCGCCAGGAAACGCCGGAACTGCCGGCAAGCGCCCAGAGCGTCGCGCCGACGGCGAATTTCGCCGCCTGGCTCAAGCAAAACCTCGATCAACGCAGCGGCAAGCAATGATGGCATCGACACTTCGCAGTACGAAAACGCGCGCCATCGCCAGGGGCGCGCTGCTGGCGGCCATATTGGCGCTGCCGCTGCTGGCCGCAGCGCAGTCCACCGTTGGCATTCCGGCACTGAACGCCACGCCGGCGCCGGGCGGCGGCACCAATTACACGCTGCCGCTGCAAACCATGCTGCTGATGACGGCGCTGGGTTTCATTCCGGCGGCGCTGTTGCTGATGACCTGCTTTACCCGCATCATCATCGTGCTGTCGCTGCTGCGCCAGGCGCTGGGCACGCAATCGGCGCCGCCCAACCAGGTGCTGGTGGGGCTGGCGCTGTTCCTGACGCTGTTCGTCATGGGGCCGACTTTCGACAAGATTTATAACGAAGCTTATCTGCCGCTGCAGGAAAGCAAGATCAGCATGAGCGAGGCGGTCGATCGCGGCGTCGGCCCGCTCAAGGCCTTCATGCTCAAGCAAACGCGCGAGGCCGACCTGGCGCTGTTTGCCAAGCTCTCGCGCAGCCCTGAGCTGCAAGGGCCGGAAGACGTCACGCTGCGCATCCTGGTGCCGGCTTTCGTTACCAGCGAACTGAAAACCGCATTCCAGATCGGTTTTGCCATTTTCATCCCCTTCCTCATCATCGACATGGTGGTGGCCTCGGTGCTGATGTCGATGGGGATGATGATGATGTCGCCGGCGGTGATTTCGCTGCCGTTCAAGCTGATGCTGTTCGTGCTGGTCGATGGCTGGCAATTGCTGCTCGGCTCGCTGGCCCAGAGTTTTTACTAGGAGAAGCGCATGACACCCGAAAGCGTGATGACCCTGGGCCGCCATGCCATGGAAGTAACGTTGATGATTGCCGCGCCGATGCTGCTGGTGGCGCTGGTGATCGGCCTGATCGTCAGTATCTTCCAGGCCGCCACCCAGATCAACGAAGCCACCCTGTCCTTCATTCCCAAGCTGGTCGGGGTGTTCGTGGCGCTGGTGGTGGCCGGCCCGTGGATGTTATCGATCATGCTCGACTATATGCGCGAAGTCTTTGGCGGCATTCCCAACCTGGTGGGCTGATTTCCGGCAGCGCGCATGATCACCCTCTCCAGTGCCGAGATCAACCTGTGGATTGCCGGGTTGCTGTGGCCGCTCACGCGCATCCTCGGCCTGCTGGCGGCCGCCCCGATTTTTGGCAATAACGCCGTCCCGGCGCGCGTCAAGGTACTGCTGGGCGTCATGCTGGCGATGATCGTCGCTCCTACCGTCCCCGCCGGCCCGGCCGCCGAACCGCTGTCCTGGGCGGGTCTGCTGATTCTCACGCAGGAATTCCTGGTCGGCCTGGCCATCGGCTTCAGCATCCGCGTCATCTTCGCCGCTGTCGAGATGGCCGGCGAAATTGCCAGCCTGACCATGGGCCTCGGCTTTGCCACCTTTTTCGATCCGAACACCCGCGGACGTTCGTCGGCCATCAGCCAGTTCCTGTCGCTGGTGGCCACCATGGCGTTTTTGGCGGTGAATGCCCACCTGGTGCTGCTGTCGGTACTGGTGGAAAGCTTCAGTACGCTGCCGATATCGGCCTCGCCGATTTATGGCGGCGGCTTCAAGCAAATGGCCGACTGGGGCGCGACCATCTTCGCCACCGGCGTGCAACTGTCATTGCCCATTGTCGCGGCTTTATTGATTACCAACGTTGCACTGGGCATCCTCACCAGGGCGGCACCGGCGCTGAACCTGTTCGGCATCGGTTTTCCCATCACGCTCGGCGTCGGCCTGCTGGTAGTGGCAATGACCCTGCCCTATCTGGTGGTGCCGATGCAAAATCTGTTCTTGGATGGCATAGAACGTGCCCGGCTGATGCCGCGCACCTGGTCTGAGCGCCAGGCGCCTGTGGTGCCAACGCCACGCCCTCCCGGGCTGGCACCCACAGACAGTGGACGATAAATAAATTCTATCGCAATAATGCAACTATATTGATTTCCATAAAGCAATTTTAGCGATATCATGGGAATCTCCCAACTGGAGAATCCTGCAATGGCATATTTTGAAGGCTTGTCGACTGAATCTGTCGCCGCCATTAAAACCGAACAAATGGCCGCGCTCAAGCCTGCCGACCTGCAGGAAATTAATTCCGAGCAACTGGCCGCACTTGATTCGGCACAGCTGCGCGCACTGAACACGTCTGCCTTCAGCAATATCAACGTCGCTGCACTGCCGGGCCTGAGCACCGAGCAGGTGGAATGGTTGCTGACGCAGCAAGTCGCCGCCTTCAGCAGCAAACAGGCCGCCGCACTCGGCAGCAGCCAGCTCGCGGCGCTGACCACCAACACCATCCAGGCACTCGGTACGGCACAGCTGCGCGCCTTGTCTTCAGAACAGATAGTCGGGCTGGAACTCGAAGATATCGCCGTCTTGCGCAGCAGCCAGATCGCCGGCCTGGGTTCCACCCAGCTCGGCAGCCTGAGCACCGACCAGTTCAACGCGCTTTCCTCGCTGGCGCTGCTGCGCAGCGCCCAACTGAGCGGGCTGACCAGCGACCAATTGCAGAGCCTGTCCACGCGTGCCCTGGCCACGCTCAGCAGCAGCCAGATCAGCGCCCTGCGCAGCGACCAGGTCCAGGCCCTGACCACAGACACCATTGTTGCATTGAGTTCAACCCAGGTGGCGGCGCTGTCGACCAGTGTCATCTCCACGCTGTCGAGCGAGGCGGTGGCGGCGATTGAAACGCGCGACATCGCCAGCCTGCGCACGGCGCAGGTGGCGGCGCTCGGCAGCGACCAGTTGCAGGCCCTGGGCACCGACCAGTTGGCGGCCCTGGGCACCAGTGCCGTGCGTGCGCTGACCACGGCGCAGTTGCCGCTGCTGACCACCAGCCAGATTGCCGCGCTCAGCTCCCTGCTGCCGCTGAGCACGCGCCAGATCGCCGGCCTGACCACCGACCAGATTGCCAGCCTGAGCACCGCCGCCGTGGCAGCCCTGAGCACCGCCCAGGTGGCCGCGCTCACCGGCGAGCAGAGCGCAGCCTTACATAGCGACCAGGCAGCAGCGCTGAACACCGGCCAGGTGCGCGCCTTGAATAGCAGTGCGCTGGCGGCGCTCAGCACCGCCGGCATTGCCGCCTTCGATATTGCCGATTTGCGCGCACTCACCACGCGCCAGCTGGCAGCGCTCAGTACGGGCCAGTTGCGGGCGCTCAGTTCGGCCCAGCTACAGTCTCTGACGACGGCGGGAATTGCCGCTCTGACATCAGATCAGATTGCCGGACTGAACAGCGAACAAATCGATGCGCTGGCCACGCTGACGGCCTTGTCCACCCGCCAACTGAGCTGGCTGTCCACCGAGCAGGTGGCGCAGCTGACGCTGGAGGACCTTGGTGTGTTGCGCTCGCAGCAGTTGGCCGGCTGGAGTGGCGAACAATGGGTGGCGTTGACCACAGACCAGGTACGCAGCCTGAGCACGCAACAGTTGCGCGGCGTCGGCACCGCGCAGATCGCCATGCTGACCACCGATCAGATCGCTGCGCTCAGCAACGCCGGACTGGCCAGCCTGAGCACACGCCAGGTAGCGGCGCTGAGCACCTTGCAGGTGGCGGCGCTCACCACGGCGCAGATCGGTGTGCTCACCACGCAGGAAATCGCCGCACTGACGCCTGAGCAAAAATCCGTCCTGTCGAGCGACCAGTTGGCCGCGCTCAGTTCGATGGCCAGCTTTGGCAGCGCGGCAATTGCCGCATTGACCACCAGCCAGATCGCCACGCTGTCGCTGCAAATCCTGGCCAACCTGACTACCCGCCAGATCGCGGCACTCACCTCGGACCAGATCGCCGCACTGCGGACCGACGCCATCGTGGCGCTGACCACGGCCCAGGTACGCTCCCTCAGTTCGGGCCAGATCGCCGCCCTCTCCAGCAGCCAGGTACAGGCCATCGAAACGGTGGACCTCGACGCCCTGACGACCGCGCAAATCGGCTTCCTCACCAGCGACCAGCTGGCGGCACTGAGCGGCACCCAGTTCGGCTCGCTGCGCAGCCAGGACATCGCCGCTCTGACCACCGATCAGATCAGTTCCTTATCGACCCAGCAACTGGGCAGCTTTGCCACGCTGGCGCCGTTGACCAGCCGCCAGATCGGCGCGCTCAGCAGCGTCCAGATCGCCAACCTGGCGCTCGACAAGATCGCCACCCTGCGCACCGCCCAGATTGCCGGCCTGACCAGCAGCCAGATCGGCGCCCTGCGCAGCGACCAGATCGCGGCGCTGAGCACCTCCCAGGTACGCGGCCTGACCAGCGCCACCCTGGGTGCGCTGAGCACCAGCCAGGTAGCGGCCATCGAAGCGGAAGACATTGCCGCGCTTGCTACGCAACAGATCGTCGCCTTCACCAGCGATCAGATGGCTGCCCTGACGGCAGGCCAGTTTGCCGCCCTCAGCTCGCGCACCCTGGGCAGCCTGAGCAGCACGCAAATCGCCGCACTTTCCACCGCACAGCTGGGCAGCCTGACCAGCCTGGCGCCGCTGTCCACGCGCCAGGTCGGAGCACTGAGCAGCACCCAGCTGGGCCAGATCAGCGCCGATCAGCTGGCCACACTCAGCACCGCCCAGCTCAATGCACTGGCCAGCGACCAGTGGCGTGCGCTCGGCAGCAACCAGATCGCCGCCCTCAATACCACCCAGGTGCGCGGCCTGTCCACGCGCGCGCTGTCGGCACTGAGCGCCAGTCAGGTCGCCGCCATCGAGCAGGAAGACATCCGCACCCTGAACAGCAGCCAGGTGCGCGCGCTGAACACGGCGCAAGTCATGGCCCTGACCCTGGACCAACTGGGCGCCTTCACCTCGCAGGCGCTGGCGGCCTTTACTTCGACCCAGTTGGGAGCGCTAAGCTCGACCCAATTGGCGGCACTGGGCAGCATCTCCGGTCTCAGCAGCGCACAGATCAGCGGTTTGTCCAGCACGCAGATTGCTGCGCTCACGCCAGAACAGTTTGCCTCGCTGTCAACCCGCCAGATCGCCGCGCTGACGTCGGCGCAGATCTCTTATGTGACGCTGTCGCAATTGCCGGCACTGACCACCGCCCAGGTGCGCGCACTGTCAAGCAGCGCCATCGGCGCGCTGTCCACGGCCCAGTTGGGCGCCATCAGCGACGATGCCCTGTCCATGCTGCAGACCAGCCAGGTCGCCGCACTCAACAGCGCGCAACTGGGCTCGCTCAGTGCACTGCGCATCGATGTGCTGACTGCCGCCGAAATCGCCGCCCTGCGCACCAACCAGCTCAGTGTCTTCACGGGGGAGCAACTGGGCGCGATCCGCACGATGTCGGCGCTGACCACACAGCAGGTCGGTTCGCTGCGCAGCAACCAGCTGTCGGCACTGGCGGTGGACCGTTTCATCACCCTCACCACGCGGCAACTGGCGGCGCTCGACGTACGCCAGGTTGGCGGCCTCGGTAACGATCAGCTGGCGGCACTGTCCACCGGCCAGGTGCGCGCCCTGAGCACCGCGCTGCTGGCCGCTTTGAATACCAGCCAGCTGGGCGCCATCGAAACCGAGGATTTTGGCGCCCTGACCACGGCGCAACTGCGCGCCCTGAGCACCCTGCAAATGCAGGCGCTGCTGGTCGAACAGTTGCGCGCCCTGAATTCCAGCGGCATTGCCGCCCTGACTCAAACCCAGTTGGCGGCGCTCAGCACCGCCCAGGCCGCTGCTCTGGGCAACCTGGCGGAGTTCACCACGCAGCAGATGGCCGCCATGTCCGACCAGCGCTTGCAGGCGCTGACCGCCGAAGACCTGGCGCTGCTGTCCACGCGCCAGATGTCGGCCTTGCAAACGCGCCAGGTGGGCCTGCTGTCAACCAACCAGATCATTGCACTTAACTCAGCCCAGCTCGGTGCACTGAAACTGTCCGCGCTCAGTTCCAGCCAGATTGCCGCCATCGAACTCGAGGATCTGCCGGGACTGCGCACGGCGCAATGGGCAACCCTGAGCACCGAGCAGCTGCGCAGCCTGACTCTGAGCCAGATCGCCGCGCTCTCCACGCAGGCGGTGGGTGCGCTGACCACCAGCCAGACAGCGGCCCTGAGTACTGCCCAGCTATTGGCGCTGACCAATCTGTCGAGTCTGCGCACAGCACAGATCGCTGCACTGGGAAGCGCGCAACTGCAGGCGCTGACGGTGGAACAGATCGATCAGCTACGCAGTGCACAGGTAGCAGCGCTCACCAGTGCCCAGGCACAGGCGCTGACGCCGGCGCAAATCGCCGCCCTTACCACCAGCACCATCCAGGCCTTGAGCAACCGCGCGCTGGCCGCCCTCAACAGCGCCCAGATCGCGGCGATTGAAGTCGCCGATGCCGGCTACCTGCGCTCGAACCAGCTCAGCGTGCTGAGCAGCAGCCAGTTGCAGGCGCTCACGCTCGAACAACTGGCGGCGCTGGCCACCGGCGCTCTCGGCGGCCTCAACACGGCACAAATGCGCGCCCTGTCCACCGCCCAGATCGCTGCACTCACCACGCAACAGGTGCGGGCGCTGTCTACCCGCACGATTGCTGCGCTGTCGACCACGCAACTCGTCGCCATCGAGCTCGAGGACATCCAGGCGCTCACCACCCTGCAAATCCGCGCCCTCAGCACCAGCGCCATCCTCAGCATCACCAACGCCCAGTTGACGGCGCTGACCTCGACCCAGGTGGGCGCCATGACCACCAGTCAGATCGATACACTGACCTCGGCGCAGTTCGAGTTGCTGACAAATATCGGTTCGCTCGGTACCGGCCAGTTGCCGGCGCTGACCATCGAACGTATTCCGGCGCTGACCGACACCCAGCTGGCAGCCCTGACCAGCCGGCAGCTGTCGAGCCTGACCAGTACCCAGATGGGTGCGTTCACCACCCGGCAAGTCCAGATACTGACCAGCGAGCAGTGGCGCGCCGTCAGCACGGCCGGCTTGCGCGGCCTCGACAGCGCCCAGGTCGCAGCCCTCGATGCCGAGGACATCGCCGGCTTGCGCACGGCGCAGGTGGCGTCGCTGAGCAGCGAGCAGATCGCTCAACTGAGCCTGGCACAGTTCAGCAACCTGGCCACGGCTGCGGTGGCGGCGCTGACGACCACGCAAATGCGCGCACTCAGCACTGCACAGATCAACAGCCTGACCAGCCTGACCGGTTTCACTACGGCGCAGATCGGCGCCCTGAGCACCACCCAGGTGCAGGCGCTCGACATCGACCGGGTAATCAGCCTGCGCACGGCTCAGGTGCGGGCGCTGACGTCGACGCAATTGCAGAGCATTGGCACGGCGCAACTGGCCAGCCTCGGCACCGCACAGATCAGGGCGCTGAACGCAACCGCACTGGCCGGTCTCTCCACCGCCCAGGTGGTCAGCATCGAGCTGGAGGACGTGGCCGCCCTGACCAGCACACAATTTACCGCCCTTAATACCACGCAACTGGCGGCACTCACCGCCGAACAACTGGGCGCCATGGGGACGGCGCAGATCGCCACGCTCAGCAACAATACCCTCGGTGCGCTCGGCACCAGCCAGTTGAATGCGCTGACCACGCTGGGCGTGCTGCGCACCACCCAGGTGGCGGCGCTGACCAGCGCCCAGCTCGGTACGCTCGACAGCGACAGCTTTGCCAGCCTGCGCTCGGGGCAATTCGCTGCGCTCAGCAGCCGCCAGCTGGGCGCCATCAGCAGCAGCAATATTGCCGCTCTCGATACGGCTCAGGCACGCGGCCTCAACACTGCCGGCCTGGTGACGCAGCAACTGGCAGCGCTGACAGGCGAGGTGATAGCCAGTCTCAGCACCGCCCAGATCAGGGCGCTCAAGGTCGATCAACTGGCCGCGCTGACCGTCAGCCAGTTGAGCCAGTTGTCCACGCGTTCGCTTGCTGCGCTGTCGACCCAGCAACTGGCCAGCCTGTCCACCGCGCAACTGGGCGCCCTGGAGTCGCTGGACGCGTTCAGCACGAGCCAGATCAGCAACCTCAGTTCCAGCCAGATCGCCAGCCTGTCCGGCGCTCTGATCGGCAGCCTGCGTACGAACCAGGTACGCTCGCTCAAGATTACCCAGATCGACGCCCTCAGCGTCGAGCAGGTACAGGCGCTGAACATGGCGCAGGCGTCCGCCTTGAGCACGGCGCAAATCAGCAGCATGAGCGAAGCGCAGCGCGCCGTGCTGCTCAGCAGTCCGCTGATCCTCGACCTCGATGGCAACGGCGTGCGCACGCTGGGCCTGGACGCCGGCGTGCAGTTCGACGTGCGCGCCAACGGCCAGCGCGGCGCCACCGGCTGGGTGGGCCAGGGCGACGGCTTGCTGGTGCTCGACCGCAATGGCGACGGCCTGATCAACGATGGCAGCGAGCTGTTCGGTACGTCCACCACCAGCAAAGAAGGTGGCAAGGCGCGCGACGGCTATGCCGCGCTGGCTGAACTCGACAGCAACGGCGATGGCGTGATCGACCAGCAGGACGAGCGCTTTGACGCGCTGCGCGTGTGGGTAGACGACAATGCCGACGGTGTCAGCCAGGCCGAGGAGCTGCGCACGCTGGCAGCGCTGGGCGTGGCCAGCCTGTCGCTGCAGGCGACGGCTACCAGCGAACTCGACAACGGCAACTGGATCGGCTTGCGCTCCAGCTTTACCCGCACCGACGGCAGCAGCGGCGCCATGGCGGACGTCTGGTTCCGTACCGGGAACGTCGCGCCGGCCGGCTCGCTGACTCAGGCGCTGAGCAGCTATCTGCATGGCACCGCCACGGATAGCACAGCCGGGCCGGGCGCCAGCAGCACGCCTGCGCTGACGGCGACAGGTAGCACCAGCAGCGCCAGCGCCCCGGCTGCTGCGGGCGCCGGACTGAACATCAGCGTGGCGGCGCTGGCCACGCAGTTGCAGCACTACGACGCCAGCCGCGCGCTGAGCGGCAGCACCGCCGCCCAGCACGACGACTGGCTGCGCAAGCCGGCCGCAGAAGGCATCCTCGCCGCACGCTGATGCTGGTGCAGGCAGCGCCCGCGCAAGC
>JBEVNE010000302.1:0-4099 GCA_040508275.1 Duganella sp. | reverse complement strand
TTTTCTCGCGCACGGCCGGCGTATAACTGCGGATGGTGCCGCGCACCTTGACGCTGTCGGGAATGATGTTGCCGACACTGCCGCCATTGATGGCGCCGATGGTCACCACGCCGAATTCCTTGGGATCTTTTTCACGGCTGATCACGGTCTGCACATCGACCACGAAGCGGGCGGCAATGGTGACCGGGTCGAGCGCCTTGTCGGGCGCCGAGCCGTGGCCGCCACGGCCGTTAAAGGTAATCTCGATGGCGTCCGAGTTGGACGACCCCGGACCGCTGTTGTAGCCGATGGTGCCATAGGCATGCGGCCACGAATGCAGCGCAAACGCATAGTCGGGTTTGCCAAAGCGCTGGAACAGGCCGTCGTCGAGCATGGCCTTGGCGCCGGAAACGATTTCCTCGGCGGGCTGGCCGATGAACATCAGCGTGCCCTTCCATTGCGACTTGAGCGCCACCAGTGTGCGCGCCGCGCCCAGCCAGGCTGTCATGTGGACATCATGACCGCAACTGTGGGCAACCATGGTGTCTTTGCCGTCGAGCAGCGCACGGGCCTTGCTGGAGTAGGCAAAGCCCGATTTTTCTTCCATCGGCAAGCCATCCATCTCGGTGCGCACCAATACGGTCGGGCCGGCGCCATTCTTGTAGATGGCGACGATGCCGGTCTTGCCGATTTTTTCCGTGACCTCGAAACCGATGGCGCGCATCTCGGCGGCCAGCTTGCCGGCCGTGCGCACTTCCTGAAAGGCCAGTTCCGGGTGGGCGTGCAAATCCTTGTAGATTGCATCGAGCTGAGGATAGATGGCGTCAATGCGGCTGCTGACGGCTTTGGCGTCCTGGGCAATTGCCGGGAGCGCCAGCAGAGAAACGGACAACGTAGCGAACAAGGCGGCAAGCGGGCGAAGCGTCATCGGGGCGTCCTTTTCTGAGAGATTCCCCGAGCATACCATTGCCACTTAGTTGGTATGGAGTTTCATGGTGGCCGCTTCAAACTTGCCCTCGATAATCGATGGCATCACCAGCAACGACTTGTCGATGGCCTGTTCGATCAGGTCCTGGTCTTCGCGGCGCGGGCGGTGCAGCACGAAGTCGGCGACCTGCTGTTGCAGGCTCAAGGTGCGCGGGTGGCCTATGCCCAGGCGCAAACGCCAGTAGTCCTGCGTGCCCAGGGCTGCGGTGATGTCTTTCAGGCCGTTATGACCGCCGGCCGAGCCACCTTTTTTCAGGCGTGCAATGCCGGGCATCAGGTCCAGCTCATCGTGCACGACCAGCACTTCGTCGGGATTGATCTTGAAAAAGCGGCACACGCCGCCCACCGACTGGCCCGAGCGGTTCATATAGGTCTGCGGCTCTAGCAGGTACACTTCCTGGCCGGCGATGGAAGTCCTGGCCAACAGAGCGTTGTACTTGCTTTCGCGCTGCAGGCGCGCGCCGCTGTCATTGGCGAGATTATCCACCAGCCAGAAGCCGGCGTTGTGGCGGGTTTGTTCGTATTCGGCGCCGGGGTTGCCGAGGCCGACGATGAGACGGATGGGCATAATATGCAGTCAGGTGCAGTCAAAGAAACGCGATTATCGCGCAAACGAAAAAAAACCCCGCCAGCATACAAGCTGGCAGGGTCTCATGACGCCAGGGCGTCAGGAATTACTTCTTGGCTTCTTCAGCAGCAGCGTCAGCAGCAACGTGGCCTGCTGGTACCGAAGCGGTAGCAACGGTCAGGTTGTTGCCGTGGGTAACAGCGGTAACGCCTTTTGGCAGGGTCAGGTCAGCGACGTGAACCGAGTTGCCGACATCAACGTTGGTCAGGTCAACGGTCACGAATTCTGGCAGGTCTGCTGGCAGGCATTCGATTTCGATTTCGTTGGCAACGTGGCTGATGGTTGCGCCGTGCAGTTTGACGGCTGGCGAGATTTCAGCGTTGACGAAGTGCAGTGCCACTTTCAGTTGCACTTTTTTCGATGCATCGATGCGCTGGAAGTCAGCGTGCAGTACCAGTTGCTTGTATGCGTGAACCTGGAAGTCGCGCAGCAGCACTTTTTGTACCTTGCCATCGATTTCCAGATCGAGGATCGATGCGTGGAACGCTTCTTTTTTCAGCGCGTGGTACAGCGCGTTGTGGTCCAGTGCAATGGTTACTGGCGCTTCGTTACCGCCGTAGATGATGCCTGGGGTTTGGCCCGAATTACGCAGGCGGCGGCTCGCTCCGGAACCTTGCAATTCGCGTTTGAATGCAACAACTTTCATGTGATACTCCAAAAATAACAGGGCTCGCGCCCCGTGTTATGAAGCCCCCGCGACCAGGGTGCTTCGAGAATGAGCAATAACGCTCATGAAACCGGGAAAACTGTATAAACCAGCGCGGCGCAACCGGTAAAACCGGGTGCGCCGCGTGCTAAAACTGATGTAAAGGTCGATCAGTCGATGAACAGGGAGATCACCGAATCGCCCTTGATAATACGTTTAAACGTTTCTGCCAGCAGCGGTGCGCAGGTCAGTTGACGGATCTTGCCGCACTCCCTGGCGGCGTCGGACAGCGGGATCGTGTCGGTGACCACCAGTTCGTCCAGCGACGAGTTGGTGATGCGCTCGATGGCAGGACCGGACAGCACGGCGTGGGTGCAATACGCCACCACTTTTTTGGCGCCGCGCTCTTTCAGCACTTCCGCAGCCTTGACCAGGGTACCGGCGGTATCGACCATGTCATCCATGATCACGCAGTTACGGCCTTCAACTTCGCCGATGATGTTCATCACCTCGGAGACATTGGCTTTTGGACGACGCTTGTCAATGATGGCCAGGTCGCAGCCCAGGCGTTTTGCCAGGGCGCGTGCGCGCACCACGCCGCCAACGTCGGGCGACACCACCAGCAGGTCTTCGTTGTTCTTTTTCTGCAGGTCGCCCAGCAGGATCGGCGAAGCATAAATGTTGTCGACCGGGATATCGAAGAAGCCCTGGATCTGGTCTGCGTGCAGATCCATGATCAGAACGCGCTCGACACCGGCTTCTTCCAGCATGTTGGCAATGACCTTGGCCGAAATGGCCACGCGCGCCGAACGTGGGCGACGGTCTTGACGGGCATAGCCGAAATAAGGGATGGCGGCGGTGATACGGCCAGCGGACGCACGCTTGAGGGCGTCGACCATCAGGATCAGTTCCATCAGGTTGTCGTTGGTCGGTGCGCAAGTCGATTGCAGGACGAAAACATCTTTACCGCGTACGTTTTCGTTAATCTCGACCATGACTTCGCCGTCCGAGAATTTCGAAACGTTGGCTTTGCCGAGGGGAATACCGAGATTTTTAGCGACTCCTTCTGCCAACGCAGGATTAGCGTTGCCGGTAAAAACCATCAGGTTTTCGTAAGCCATTGGGAGTCCCAGAGATAGTAGAAGAAATTTTTGATGATCGCCAGCGGAAGCCGCGTGACGCTGTATTAGTTGAATGCGACGCGCTGGGCGCCGGCATTTTTGCTTGACCTGGCCGGAGACTAATGCCTCGACGGTTCCAGATAAAACGAATGGCAGGGGAACAAGGATTCGAACCTTGGTATGCCGGAATCAAAATCCGGTGCCTTAACCAGCTTGGCGATTCCCCTACGCAACTTGCTGCTTGTCGTTACAGGCCAATATTGTACAGCCTTTTTAACGCTAAGCCAAATCTTTTTTACTGCTTTTTTACTGACTCATAACACGCCGGTCAGTGGATGCTGCTTGAGCGCTTTGGCTTTCCAGGCATTCCACTTGGCAGGCACTTTTGCAAGTACCGCATCCGCTTCCGCCGCAGTTGCCACTGCACCAAACACACAAGCACCGGAGCCAGTCATCCTGGCATCGCCGTAAGCTGCCAGCCATTCAACCGCCTCGGCTACCGGCGGGAACAAGCGGGTGGCCACTTGTTGCAAATCGTTCTTGCCGAACCCTTGCAGATCGTTACGATTTGCGTAGTGCCCGGAAAAGTCCGCCATTATGACGGGGGGCGTGTCCCTTGTCAAATATTCCGACGTAAAAATACTCGCCGTGGGCACGTGCACACCTGGCTCGATGACGACGTACCAGCAATCCGGCGCGTCAACCGGCTGCATCGCCTCGCCGACGCCTTCGACGAAA
>JBEVNE010000296.1:0-7942 GCA_040508275.1 Duganella sp. | reverse complement strand
TCCGCGTGCACTTCCATCAAACGTCCACACTTATCGACTGTTAATTTTTAAAGAACTTTATTCGGTACTGCTTGCTGTGTTACGAAGCGTTTTGTTCGTCAGCGAAGAAGAAAGAGTATGAAGCGTTTAGCTTATTTCGTCAACCTTCTTTTTTCTCGCTTCATTCAGCATCGCGTCTATCGTTGCGGCGCTGTGTTCTGCGAGGGACAGAACTATAGCAAGGCATGACCAATCCCGCAAGAACTTTATTGCGGCTGAGCTACATCAGGATACAGTCGCGCCAAGGTGGCCGAGGTAATATCCTTGATGATGACGGCAGCACGGTTGCTGCTCTCTTCTGCATTGCGCAGACGGCGTACGTCTTTCCACAGCTCGGTCAGCGCCGCATCGTGACTGGCTACCGCCTGCTCGACTTCTTCCTGCCAGAACGCTGGCGCTTCGTTCTCCACAAAATGACCGCGTCCACGGCCAAAATGCGCCACGGCCAGATAACGCAGCACGCCCACGACCACCAGGTTGCGCATGAATGCATCGGTAAATTGCACGGCAGCCTGGTTGCGGTCGGTGCTCGAGTTAAATCCCCAGGCGGCGCCGGCAAATGTGAGGGCGCCCACCACGCCACCTAATATCGCGCCGCCGCCCAAAGTCAGGCCACCGGCCATCACGTCGGCCGTCAAGCCGGTGGCGGCGCCCGATAGCATGGCGCCCAGCAGACCTGCCTGGGCTTTGTCGATCGGTGCGCGCACGACGAAGTGCTCGCGTACGCGTTCATTGATCTTGCCGGCGTCGGTCGGGTCGAGCTGATGCAGGATCAGCAGTTCGCGGGTGCTGGCGATCGCTCCCTGGTTGAGCCGCGCCACCAGCGTTGCCATGGCGCGGTCCTGGCGCTGCTGCTCTTCGTTCTTGCCGATACCGACCACCTTGAGCGCGGACTTGAGCATGCTCTTGCTCTCCTCCTGCACCGGCTCGCTATCCTGCGCCGCCGCGCCCAGCTGGACACCGAGGATGCGCGTAGCCTGGTCGTAGCGCTCGGCATTGCGTTGCTCCCAGGTGGCAAACAGGCGTGCGTAAGCACCTTGCAGTTCTGGCGCCAGCAGCTTGCCGACGCTTTCATAGAACACGCGTTCATGCACCCAGCAGCGGGCAAAGGCGTCCAGCGCCAGCACCTGGCGCACGGCCGGGTACTGGCGCAGGTGCTCGCGCCAGCGGTCCTGTTCGGCCTGTTCCTCTGCCTGCGGGCGCGGCTTGCCGGCCTGGTTGAGCAGCACCACGACGGGCTTGTCCAGCCATTCGAGGATTTTCATTTCCGCCGGCAGGTAGCCGGTATCGCGCGGGTCTTCGGCCGCATTGACCAGGTAGAGCACCAGGTCGGCCGACTCGCGCGCGGTGCGCATGGCTTGCTGACTCAGCCAGAAGGGCCGGTCGCGGTAGCGGTCGATCACTTCGCGCAGGAACCAGCCGATCGGGTTGCCCGACTGCCCCAGGCGCTTGAGCAGGCGCACCGAGTCGCCAAAGCCTGGCGTATCCCATAGCTGCAGCGTATCGCCCTGCGGGGTACTTAATAAGGTATGTGACTCGGCAAAGATGGTGACATGGGCGGCATCGCGCACTTCGCCGATGTCCACGCCAACTAGCGTACGCGCCAGCGTGGTCTTGCCATTATTGGTATGCGAAATCAGCGCAAACTGGATCTGCGCGCTATCTTTTACGGTAGAAACGGTCATCGGGCGGTCGATAAGGTCAAGCCGGCATCCAGCGGGTAGGCCGACGGTATCAGCAAATTTACCACTGTCGGCCGGGTATGGTGGAACTGGCAGAATTGCTGCCACAGCCCAACCCGCTCGTCCATCCGCGCGCGGCCATCCGGTTCGTTACCGAGGCGCTCCGCATAGGCCGACACATCGAGCAGCACGGCAATGCCGCGTGGCGAGTTTTTCACCAGGTAGTCGAGGAAGACGCCATGGTTTTCCTTTTCCGGCGTGGCCGTGACGTTGAACAGCACCGCCGTGATGTTGACATTGGCGTCGTTCAGATCGACCTCGCGCAGCACCTGCTGCGGTTCTTCGCCATAGGCGCTCGATGGCCGCAACATCATTCTGCCCTGCTCGCCCAGAACCATGACAGCGACTTGCACCAGCCCCTGGTGGCGCGCCTCGTCTACGGTAAAACTGTAGGGCAACACGCGCAGCATGCCGCCGCTGGCCACGCCGATGCTGTCGTTGAGGCGGCGGAAATACGGATGATCGAGGTCGAGCGGGAAGCGCGTAGCCAGGCGCGACGCACGCCAGTGGTAGGCCAGCGCCAGAATCAGGCGCGGCAGCACTACCAGCAGGAAGATGGTGGCCGCATACAGATGCACCCAGCGCGCCGCGCCTTCGGGCGCCGTGACTTGCGGGAAGCGCAGCGCTTCAATTTCGGCCAGGGTAAAGCCCTGCAGATTGAATATGAAGGTGGCGGGCGCAAACACCAGCGACAGCAGGCTGTGCACCTGGGCGGCGCCGAGGAAGGTACTCTCCCAGCCGGCGCCATATTGCGCCAGCAAGCCGCGCGCATACAGCGAAGCCACCGCGCCGACGGCAAACAGCGCCGCACTCAGGTGGAACGTGCGATTGAGGCGGGCGGCAGTGAGCCTGGCGCTCAATTGCGCCCACTCGCCCAAAAAACTGAGGATGGCGGTAGCCAGCACCGGCGGCATTTTGCGCGGCAGCGCCAGCTTGCCGACACTGAGCCGGCGCACCATGCCATCCTTGGGCCAACCGTGCTTGCGCGCGGGGATGACCAGGCTGATGAGCAAGCCCAGGTAGACCAGCAAATTCCAGGCGATGATCAATAACAGCGGCGCGGATAGCAGATCGACGCGATGCGGATCGGTAATCCGGTCCAGCCCCGCGCCCAGCAACAAGGCCAGCAGCGGCAGCGCCCAGTTGAGCCCTTGCAAGCCGTAGCGCCGCTGGCTGAAAGTGGCAAACGCCGGATTGCGTTCGGCCATGCGCTTGATGAGCAGGTCTGAGCGCTGCTGCAGGAAATCGTCCGTCGTCACATCGGCATGCTTGCCCGAGGCTTGCCACTGCGCCAGCTCACGCGCGCTGCGGCTGGCGTACATGCGGTCATCGTCACTGAGGATTTCTTTTTTCTGGTCCGTGGTCTCGATGGCGCGGACCAAGACAACATCTCTGGCGATCTGCTCGTTCATGAAATTCCCGATCATGTAGACAACGTAATAACGGGAATTGTGACGCAAATCGTGGTTTCAGGCCAACTCTTGATGACCGTTACGTGCCCTGAGTAGCGTATAGAGAATATTTACGATCAGGCCGGCAAGCCAGACCGACCACAGCGTATGCGTGAGAAAGTGTGCGCCGCGCATTTGCTGCGCCCAGCCGACGGCAAAGCCGAACACCAGCATGACAGCGCCCACCAGCGCAGCCCGGCGCGGTTGTTCCGGCAACCAGAAGACGACGACGGCCAGCAACCACAAGGCGCTCGACGCATGACCAGCCGGCATGCAGTGGCCCGGCGCTATACCGGCAGGCATGATATCCAACAGGCGGATATAGGGCTCGTTGCCGCCGTAGCGTTGCAAATCCCAGGGACAGTGGGAATCGCTGAAGCGCTTGAGCAGACTGATCACACCCGGCACCAGCAGCGCCGACCAGGCCAGCACGCGCACACCGGTGCGGCGTGCCGGACGCCAGTGGCGCTGTGGGCGTACACGGTCCCACACGGCCAAGCCGATGGCAACAATTGCCAGCAGTTGCAGCGCGGTTTTCAGCAACTCATGGTTGAAACGCTCGGTCAGCCAGGCGTGCTGCCATGGAAAGGCGCCGCTGGCGCGGTCGTACATGATGTCGGCCAGGTACAGGTCGGCATCCGTGTACTGGCCTATCCACAGGATCAACAGCGCAGAAACGATGAAAAGCGCCGGCACCGGCCAGCGCAGCGTGGTACGTTCAGGATGGCTTGGCAAGGGTGCAGGCATGGAACATATCGAGTTGCGGGTTATACACGGCGGTGTTGATGTTTAACATGCCGAGGAACGAGTGGAATACATTGTCGTGGGAGAACTCCTGACCGCGCCGCGCCTCCAGGCAACGCTGGTCGATGCTGAAGCGTTCGCGGAAACCCTGGCCCAGCCACAGCATGAAGGGAATATGGCGCTGCTCCTCCGGCGAGATAATATACGGCGCGCCGTGCAGATACATGTTTTTCTCCCCCAGCGATTCGCCATGGTCGGAGAAATACATGAACGCCGTATCAACGCCATCCTGTTCACCGGCAGCACGCAGGATATCGATGGTCTTGCTGAGGAAGTAGTCAGTATAGAGAATCGAGTTGTCGTAAGCCGCCACGATGGATTCACGCGAGCACTTTTCCAGCTCGTTACTCGTGCACACGGGGCCAAAGCGCTGGAACGCCGGCGGATAGCGCTTGAAGTACGCCGGCCCATGGCTGCCCTTCTGGTGCAGCACGATCACCAGGTCCTGGCGGGCATTGCGGATAATCTCGGGCAAACCCTCCAGCAGGCGCTCGTCGTAGCATTCCTCTTTATTACAGAACGGATCGCCGGCCTTCGGCTCCGACAGGTCTTCATAGGTCACGCGATCGCAGGCGCCCTTGCAGCCGGAATTGTTATCGCGCCACAGCACATCGATGCCGGCGTGGCTGATCACGTCCAGCAAACCTTCGCGCGCCTGGGCTTTTTCCTGGGAATAATCCTCGCGCGCATAGCCCGAGAATAAACAGGGCACGGAAATCGCCGTCGCCGTGCCGCAGGAATGCACATCGCCGAAGTTGACCAGCCCGGCCTGCTGCGCCAGCAGCGGATTGGTCGTACGGGTATAGCCGTTCAGTGAAAAATTCATCGCCCGCGCCGTCTCGCCCACCACCATGATGGTGACCGTGCGGCGCTTGTGCGGCGCCCACAGCGCGCCCTTCATGGCGTCGCGGCCGAGCGGCGCAATGACCAGCGGCTGCGCCAGTTTGTGCTTCATGTAAGTGTTGCTGGCCTGGATGACATTGGTGGGCGTGAGCAGAAAACGCATCTGCCGGTATTCGCGCACGGCCGGGGCCAGGGTTTTGAAAAACGCCATCATCAGGATGCCGGCCGCACACAAGGACAACAGCAGCACGGCAGTGTTGATCAGCACGCCCTTGCGCACGCTCGGATAGCGGATCTTGGCATAGTACACGGCCAGCGCCGGCAACACGCCCAGCAAGACCATGGTGACCAGTAACTGCAGGCTGAACAGCTCCCTGGCCTCATGCGCATCGGTTTCCATGACATTCTGGATCATCGATGCATCGATGGCGATGCCGTAGTGATTGATGAAATAACTGGCGCCAGCCGCCAGGAAGAACAGCGCCATCAATACCGGCTTGAGCAGGTAAGGAAAGCTCACCAGGCTCATAAACGCATTGAACACCAGCGCCAGCATCACAAACGCCCCGCAGTACAGCGGTATATTGGCAAATTGCAGACCGCCGGTCGCCACCACGAAGGTTTTCCAGAAACTGGTGTTATAGGCAAGTACCAGGAAGGCCGAGGCGGCCAGCGCCAGTTGCGAGGGATTGGGCCGGATCTTGCGCAGCAGCGGCAAGAGTAGCAAACGCAGCGAGCGCAGCGATGGCGGCAAATGCAGGGTAAGGTGAGGGACGTTCACTGAGGCTCCATAAGACTAGCCTCCACCTTACAAAGCCGCCAGTCAAATCCGCGTCAGCCCGGCGTTAAAAATACGTTAAAGCGTGCTGCCTTCAGGGAAAATCGATGCGGAATATGCTGCCGCCCTGCACTCGTTCACTGTAGGCCAGGCTGGCCCCCAAGTAGTGGCAGATGCGCTGCACCAGCCCCAGACCCAGCCCGGTGCCGGACGATCCGCGGGCGCCAGCTGGCGCCGCCACGTTCAGCAGCCGTGCCCGGGCCGCAGGCGGCAGGCCGGGACCGGTATCTTCGACGATCAGCGCGCGGCCTTCCAGCCGCACCACCACCTCGCCCTGCAAGGTGTACAAACAGGCGTTGCGCACCAGGTTGCCGATGGCGGCGATCATCAGTTCGCGCGGCGCGCTGACGGTAAAGTCTGCGCCTTCGGCAAAGTGCAAGCTCAGCGGCTTGCCGTTAATAAGCGACTGGCAGCGCGCGCATTCTTCGCGCGCCAGCTCCGCCACCGAGAGCGGGCTCGCTTCCAGCTGGTCGGGCGAGCGCGCCAGCCGCAGCAGCACCGTCACCGAATCGGAGGCATCGCGGGCGGCGCGGTAGATGCGTTCGGCCGCCGCCTGCACCGCCAGGTTGTCCGGCGCCTGCGCCACAATCACTTCTGCGGCGCCGCTGATAACCGTCAGCGGGGTACGCAGCTCGTGGCTGACATCGCCGGTAAAAAAGCGTTCGCGGTCGAGCACTTCGGTCAGTTCGCGCGTGCGCGCGGCAAACGCGCGCGCCAGGATGCCCAGCTCATCGGGCTTGTCCTGCCATGGCAGATCGGGGTCGCGCGCCTCCACCGCGCTGGCCAGGCCCATGATGGGTGTGACCACGCTGTTGCCGATGAAGGCGCCGAACATCAGCGACGACAGCAAGAACCCGGTAAAGCCGACCGCGAACATGCCGTACACCACCAGCTCGATTTTTTCATACGCGCTGGCGTGATCGACCACCACGTAGTCGCCCGTCGCATCGCGCCCGCTGAGCACGTGCAAATCGACGCCATCGACGGTGATTTCGTTGGCGCCCTCGGGCAAGCCGCGCAGCGATTGCGGGATGGCCGCATCGTGGTAAAAACTCAGACCGGCCGGCATTTCCACCGGCAAGCCGCCGGCATGGCGCGGCGAGGCCCAGGCGGCCACCTCTTCCAGCCGTTCATCGACCAGCTTGATTTCGATGCCTTCCACCGCCACCGCCGCGATGATGGCAAAAAACAGGCTGGCGACTGCCGCGAACAGCAGGTAGGCGACGACGATGCGGCGGCGCAGGGATTTAAACGGGAACATCGGCGGCCAGTAGTTTGTAGCCAATGCCAGGCACGGTGCGCAGCATGGCAAAGTCGAAGGGTTTGTCGAGCACCTGGCGCAGCGCGTGGATGTGCGTGCGCAGGGCGTCACTGTCGGGGCGGTCGTCACCCCATAGCTCGTGCTCGATCACCTCGCGCGTGACCAGCTTGGGCGCCTGCATCATCAGGCATTTGAGGATTGTGTAGCCGGTTTTGGTGAGCGCAATGGGCACGCCGGCGCGCTGTACCTCAAACTTTTCCGTATCAAAGCTCAGTTCACCGACGCTCAGCAGCTGGGTCGCCGTGGTTTGGCCACGGGCGCGGCGCAGCAAGGCGTGCAGCCGCACTTCGAGTTCGACCAGCGAAAACGGCTTGACCAGGTAATCGTCGGCGCCGCTCTCGAAGCCGGCCACCTTGTCCTGCACCGTATCGCGTGCGGTCAGCATCAGCACCGGCGTGGGGTTGCGCAGTTCGCTGCGCAGTTTCTGGCACAGTTCCAGCCCCGTCATCCCCGGCAACATCACGTCGAGCACGATCACATCGTAATCATGCTGGGCAGCCAGCGCCAGCCCGGCATAGCCGTTGGCGGCCGAGTCGAGCACATGCCCCCTGGGCTCGAGAAAAGCATACAGATTGGCCAGAATGTCCGGGTTGTCTTCGACGATCAGGATGCGCATGGTGCGGAAATCACAGTCCTTCGTAGTTGGCCGGACGTTTTTCCAGGAAGGCCTGCATGCCCTCTTTTTGCGCCGGCGTGCCAAACGCCGCGTGGAACAGGCGGCGCTCGTACGCCACGCCTTCGGTCAGCGGGGTTTCGAAGGCGCGATTGACAGCGTCCTTGACCATCATGGCGACCGAAGTCGGCATGGCGGCGATCTGGGTGGCGATGGCCAGCACTTCTTCGATCAGTTGCCCGGCCGGCACGATACGCGACACCAGGCCGATGCGCTCTGCTTCGGCGGCAT
>JBEVNE010000274.1:0-3858 GCA_040508275.1 Duganella sp. | reverse complement strand
GCCGCGTCGAGGTTGGTGGATTGCTGGGTAAACAGCGAGATCGCCGCCACCACATCCACATCCTGCAAATCGGACAGCACGGCTGCGTATTGCAGCTTGAGATCGTCGCCGGCGCCATCGAGAAAGTCGATTTCCTTGAGCCGCGAACCAACTGCCGCCTGCACCGACAGGATGTTGTCGGTGGCGTTATCGATGCTCATGTGGGCCTGGTTGAGGGCGTTGCTCAGGCTGGCCTGGCCGGCCGGACCGCTGCCCGGCGCGCGCAGCGCCTTGATCAGATCGTTTACCGTGGTAAACACCGACTTCTTGGTGCTCGGCTCCACCGTGAATTGATCGAGGTCGGCCGGGCTGCCCTTGATGTCGAACTGCATGCCGTCAAACGTGATGTTCTGCCCGCTCACATAAGGCTGCGGCTCGGGCGGATCGGGCGAAGGATTGGTCAGGTTGGTGACCGTATAGGTGGTCACTGCCGGGTTGCCGGGGGTGGCCGGCACCACCTGAAAATCGATCTGGTACTTGTCGCCCGTGACCTTGCTGGGATCGGCCACCGAACCGGCGCTGATGATGCCGGTGCCGCCGCGGTCGTAATTGCCGGCAGCAGGACCGGTGACAAACGTGCCGTTGCCGGTAGGGATGTTTTCAAACACGGAGGCGCCGGAATCGGTGATCGGCACCGTGCGGGTGGACGCCACCTGCAATTCGCGTTGTCCCTGGTCGCCGTTGTAGGTCACGCCGTCAGCGGTGCGGGTATAAGGCAGCGTGGTCGACTTGTAGCCTGAAAACACGTAGCCGCCCATCCCGTCGGCGCTGTTGGCCTGCCCCAGCAGGTCGTTGAAACGCCCTTCCAGTTCCACCGCCAGCATTTCGCGGTCGGCCTGGGCCAGGCTGCCGGCGCCGGCCTTCACAACCAGTTCCTTGATGTCCTGCATCAGCGAAGTCGAACTCTGCAGCGCCACGGTTTCCAGCGACAGCAAGCCCTTGGCGTTGCTGCGGTTGGTCACCATTTGCGTGTTGATCGACTGCGATTGCGTCACTTCCAGCGCGCGCGCGCTGGCGATCGGATCGTCGGCGGCGGTCAGGTTCTTGCGACCGGTGGACAGCTGCGACTGGGTACGGGCCAGCGCCGCCTGCAGGCTGCTGACCTGGCCGACGCCAACGTCATAAATGGTACGGGTACTGATGCGCAAGACCATGGTGCTACCTCGTCAAAAAATCTGCTGCTCAGCGACCAAGGCCGAGCAAGGTGTCGAACAACTGGCTGGCAATCTGCATGACCTTGCCGGAAGCCTGGTAGGCTTGCTGGTAACGCAGCAGATTGGCCGCCTCTTCATCCAGGTTGACCCCGGCCACGCTCAGGTGCGCCTTGGTGGCCTGTTCCACCGCGACGTTGGCGGCATTCATGCCGATCTGGGTTTCACGCGCCTTGTTGCCGACCGCATTGACCATTTTGGCATACGCGCCCTGGAAGGTGGCGGTGCCATTGTCCATGACGTTTTTGCTTTGCAGGCCGGCCATCAGGGCGCCGTTGCGGCTGTCGCCAACGCCGCTGGTGTTGGGGCCAACGGTAAAGGTGTCATTGTTGGCCGGATCGCCGCTGATGCTGAAGCTTACACCGCCAAAGCTGATAGTCGCGCCCGATACATACTCGACCGGGTCGCCAGGTGCGTAGGTGGTGGTGGCGCCGTTGGCCGTGACCGTTACGGACTTATCCGCCGGGAAGCCTGACAGCATGATCGGGCCAGGCGGATCGGGCGGCACCACCACCGGCTTGGCCACGGTCAGGGTGACGGGCGCCGTCAGCGCATTGCCCGTCTCAAGGTAACTCTCATCCACCGTGCCGGCCGTGATCTTGGCATTGCCGGTGTTGGTCACAGGTGCGGCAGTAGCGATCGGCGCCGCCAGCGCAATCTTGGTGCGGTCCTTGATGGCGACGGTCAGGTCGTTGGCCGCTGAAAACGTCGGGCGCACCAGGAAATTATCGTCCCGCACCGGAGTAGTGCCCGTGATGTTGTAAGCCACGCCATCGATGACCTGCGGCTCGGTTTGCGGGAACGGGTTGATTTGCGTGACCTGACCATCGCTGAGGCGCTTGACGTTGAAATTGGTGCCGTCGTAATCGACGCTGTAATCACTGTTGGTCAGTGCGCTGGCATCGACCACCGTGCCCTTGACCTCGATATCGCTTTGCGGTGCATTGCGCGAATTGGCGTTGACGTAAGCCTGGATCGGATTGAAAAAGTTACCGCCAATGTCACCGTTCTGGTCCTGCCCGAGCTTGTGCTGGGCATTCATGCTGGTGGCCAGCGCTGCCGCCACCTGGCCCAGCGAATTCTGCGCGCGGTCCAGCGCTTCGTTGCGGAACTTCACCAGACCGCCCAACTGGCCGCCGGTCAGCACGCTGTCGGGCAAGGGCGTGTACTTGCCGGTCGGGCTGACGTAGCCGACCGTCATGCGCGACGGATCGTTGTCGGCCACCGCCGTGCCCAGCGTAAATGGCGTGTTGCCCACCACCAGCGGCTGGCCGGTGCCCATCTGCACCGTAATCATATTGTTATCACCGGGCAGCACCGTGGTCTTGACCAGCTTGTTCAACTCGGTCAACAACTGGTCGCGCTGGTCAAGCAGATCGTTGGGCGCCTTGTTGTCGGTGGTGAGGCCGGCGATAGTGTTGTTCAGTTCGGCAATCTGGCGCGCGTACGAGTTGATCTCGCCAACGCTGGAGGTGATCTGGTTGTTGGCGCCTTCGGAAATTTCAGTCAGGCGCGCACTCATGCCCTGGAAGCGCGCAGCCAGCGATTCGGCGCCGGACAGCATGGCCTGGCGCGACGCCGCCGAGGCCGGGTTGGAGGTAGCATCCTGCACGCCATTGAAAAAATCCTGGACGGCCGGCGACAGGCCGGCGGTGGGATCGGCCAGCAGGTTGTCGATTTGCGCCACCTGCTTGTACAGCGTTTCCAGCGATGCCTGGTTCGATTCGGCAGTGCGCAACTGGGTGGCCAGGAAGTTATCGTAGTAGCGGCGTACGGTCACCACCTCGGTACCGGTGCCGACAAAGCCGAAGCCGCGATCCTGGGTCAGCGTGTCGCCCTGGATCGCTTCCTGGCGGCTGTAGCCGGGCACGCTCGCATTGGTAATGTTGTTGCCGGTGGTCGCTAAACCGACCTGGGCAGCCAACAAACCGCTTTTGCCGATGCTGAGTAGGTTCATGATGTGATTGACTCTATGTTGTAGTGGTTTACGGCATTAACGGTCATAACTTGAATCCGCCCTGCCCGCCCGGCGCCTAGCCCGCCAGCGAGCGCTTGATGATGCTGGTCAGCTTGGCCGCATATTGCGGGTCGGTGGCATAGCCGGCTTTTTGCAGGCCCTGGGCAAAGGCGCTGGCGTCGCCGGCGTTGGCCAGCACTTTTTCGTAGCGCGGATTGGTGGTCAGCAGCTTGGCATAATCCTTGAAGCTGTCGGCATAGCTGTCATAGGCGCGGAAGCGCTCGACGCGGGTCTGGGCCTTGCCGTTCACATATTCGGTAGTGGTCGCTTCGACGACCTTGCCGGTCCAGCCGGGGCCGGCCTTGATGCCGAACAGGTTGTGGCTGTTGGTGCCGTCGCGGCCCTTGATTTCGCGCTTGCCCCAGCCGCTCTCGAGCGCCGCCTGGCCCAGCATGAATTTGGCCGGAATACCGGTGCTCTGGCTGGCTTCCTCGGCGTGCGAGGCCAGCTTGTCCTGGAAGCTGCGCACGTGCGGCGCCTGCGAACCGCGCCGCTCGCTCGTGGCCGGCGTAGCCGTAGCAGGCGTGCTCGCTTCGGTGCGGGCGTTACCGCCCGCTGCGGCAATGGCTTTTTGCAGCTTGGCATCCATCA
>JBEVNE010000232.1:0-16438 GCA_040508275.1 Duganella sp. | reverse complement strand
GCCCCATGCGGCGCTGGATTTCCGCCACCAGATCAACGGCCATGCCGGCCGGCCGCTCGCCATCCATGAAGCTGGTGGGGCGGTTTTCCATGCCATAGATTTTCAAAGGCCCAGCGTTCACCGGGACCGGCGCCAGGGCCGGCAGGCAGGCCGGCAGCCACAGCGACAGCAGGAAAAAGACGCCGCGCATGTCGATGGTGCGGCCTCAGGCCTGCTCGATATTGCTGGGCGCCAGCGGCAGCCTGCCGTGCGCCTGGGCATGCAGGCGGAATCCTTCACGGATATTCTCGCGCAGCGCCGCCCCTTTCCACGGCTTGGTGTAAAAGCGGTCGATGGCGCCGTGGTTGATGGCGGCCATGATCGGCGTCAGGTCGGCATAGGCTGACAACATGATACGGAAGGTATCGGGACACAGGTTCTTCACGCGCTCCATGAACTCGGTGCCGCTCATGAGCGGCATGCACTGGTCGCACAGAATCACCTGCACGCGGTGCTTGGCCAGAATGTCGAAACCTTCGGCGGCGGTCTGTGCGGTGAGTATACGGTAACCATCCTGTGACAGAAAGTCGGTTAGTACATCTAACATGAAAGCGTCATCATCGACGATCAGCAGCGTAGGCTGCTCGGTCGGTGTTTCGTCTTCCGGCGCCTGCAGCGTGCGCCCCTCGCGCAGCATGGCTTCAAACTCCTGCTCGGGCAGCGGCCGGCTGAAGTAATAGCCCTGCATTTCATCGCAGCCATGGCGCCGCAAATAGGCCAGCTGCGCATCTTTTTCCACTCCCTCGGCAATCACGTCGAGTTTGAGGCTGTGCGCCATATTGATAATCGCCAGCACGATGGCGGCATCGTCGGGATTGCTGGTGACTTCGCGCACAAAGGCGATATCGATCTTCAGCTTGTCGATTGGGAAGCGCTTCAGGTAGGCCAGCGACGAATAGCCGGTACCGAAATCGTCGATGGAAATCTTGATGCCGAGCGCCTTGAGGTTCTGCAGCACGGTGATGGTTTCCTCGGCGTTGGACATCAGCGAACTCTCCGTCAGTTCGAGTTCCAGCAGCTCGGGCGAGATATCGTGTTCCTTGATGGCGCGCAGCACCTCTTCTTCCAGGCCGCCGACAAAGAACTGGATACCCGAGACATTCACCGACAGGTGCACGGCGCCGGCGTTGCTGCGGCGCCAGTGGGCGATCTTGCGGCACGCCTCGTGAATCACCCAGCTGCCGACGCGCACGATCAGGCCGGTTTCTTCCAGCAGCGGGATGAACAACGCCGGCGACACCATGCCATGGCCGGGCCGCTGCCAGCGGATCAGCGCTTCGGCGCCGCTGATACGGCCGCTCGCAATATTGACCTTGGGCTGGAAGTGCAGCACGAATTCATCGTTTTCGATGGCCCGGCGCAGGGCGTTTTCCAGCTCCAGGCGCGCCAGCGATTGCGCGTTCATTTCCGCAGTAAAGAAGCGGAACGCATCACGCCCTGCTTCCTTGGCGCGGTACATGGCGGTATCGGCGTACTTGATCAGGGTATCGGGATCGGCGCCGTCGTCGGGGAAGACGGCAATGCCGATGCTGGCCGTGACCGTTACTTCGTGGCCTTCGAGCTCGAACGGCCGGCGCAGCGTGTCGCGGATTTTATCGACCACCGCCACGGCGTTTTGCGCGCCTTCCGGCAACATCAGAATGGCGGCGAATTCGTCGCCGCCAAAGCGGCCGATGGTGTCGCGCACGCGCAGGCAATCGACCAGGCGGCTCGAGAACTGGCGCAGCAACTCGTCGCCGATGCCATGGCCCAGCGTATCGTTGACGTTTTTAAAGCGATCGACGTCCATGAACAGCACCGCCAGCGACCAGTGATGTTCAGTCGCCTGGCGCAGCGAATGGGTCAGCGAATCGTAGAACTGGCTGCGGTTGGGCAGGCCGGTCAGTGTGTCGAAATGGGCCAGCTTGAGCAGGCGCTGTTCGGCCTCCTTGCGCTCGGTGATGTCGCGCGCCACCGCCACCAGGATCCAGCTCGAGCCCGAGCGCAGCGTGCGCCGCTGTACCTCGACCGCCAGCGGCGCGCCGTTGCGGCATTGCAGCAGCAATTCCGTCATGGCGCCGCTCTGGTCGCCCGCCAGCAGCTTTTCGTACAGTTCTTCCAGTTTGACCAGATCGCCTTCGGCCGCCTGGTCAGGGCCAATGCTGAGAAACTCGTCGCGCTCGAAGCCCAGCATGCGGCAGGCCGTGGCATTGACGTCGGCAAAGCATTTGCCGGCGCGGTCCACCAGGAAGATGGCGTCGGCGGTGGCGTCCATCGCCAGGCGGAAGCGGCGCAGGTCTTCATCGAGGCGAATGCGGGCGTTCATGTCTAGCGTGAGCTGGGCGTGGTTGCGCTTGATCTCGTCGTACAGCTGCAGGTTTTCGTAGGCGCCGGCCAGTTGCGCGGCCACCGTGGCGGCCACGCGCTCGTCCACTTCCGAAAAACCGTCGGCGCCGAGCTTGTCCACCAGGTACAACCAGCCATGGATGCGCTCACGCGAGGCTATCGGCACGCCGAGGAAGCTGTGCACGGCCGGATGATGGGCAGGCAAGCCGAGCGCCTGCGGGTCGCCGCCGAGGTCGTTGCGGCGGCTGGGGGTGCGCAGCTCGAGCAGCTCGCCCAGCACGCCGGCGCGCGGCTGCTGGGCAATGTCGTGCACCGGCACGCCGGCGCCGCAGCTGGCGTAATAGGCCAGCGTGTGTTCGTCCGTATTGAGCACACCGATGCAGGCATACTTGGACACGCAAATATTCTGCGCCACGCGGCAACCGATTTCCAGCAGCCCGCGCGGGTCGCGTTCGGCGCCCAGTTCCAGCCCCAGTTCGATCAGCGCAGTCAGGCGCAAACTCACCGCCTGCAGGCTCGACAGGGAACTGGACAGGCGCTGCGTCATCAGCGACAAGTCTTCCGCGCCATCCTCGGGCTCCGGCTCGTTGGCCAGCCGCGAGATCAGCAGGCTGCTCGATTCGAGCTCATCGAGATACTCGGCCACCTGGTGGTCGATATCGCTCAGGCGCTTTTCCGGCGCCAGCCCGGGCAGCGCCGCCGACGACACCTCCGGCTCTGCCTCCAGCAGCGCCACATCCTGGCCCAGCGCTTCCTGCACCGTGCGCATGATCACCTCGGGGTCGGAGGGCTTGGGCAAGACCCAGCGCACGCCGCACGATTGCGCCACCGCCAGCGCTTCGCGCTCGCGGTAAGTGGCGGTGTAAAAAATCACCGGCACCTCGGCGGTGGCGGCGTTCTCGTGCATGCGCGTGACAAATTCAAAGCCGTCCATATTCGGCATGAGAATGTCGGAAATGACCAGATCGGGCTTGTCGGCCAGCGCCATTTTCAACCCCTCCGCGCCGTTCGACGCTTCGATCAGGCGGAAGCCGCCGTAGCCGAGCAGCGTCATCAGGAACTCGCGGTTGAGCACATGGTCATCCACGATGAGGATTGTGGCAATGTCGTTTTTAAGCGGGGTCGACATCTCCCCGCTCAAAAAAGACTCGATTTGCTTCACAAACGTGTCGGGCTCGATCGGTTTGCCGATGTAGCTGTCGAAGCCCGCTTCGAGCAGCCGTTCGCGGTCGCCGACCATGGCCAGCGCAGTGACCGCCAGCGCGGGAATCTCGCGCGTTTCCGGGTCGGCCTTGAGGGCAGCCACCACGCCATAACCATCGAGCTTGGGCAGGTGCACGTCGCAGATGATCAGGTCAGGCTTTTCGCGCCTGGCGGCTTGCACGCCGGCTTCACCGTCGGTGGCCGACAGCGGTGTATAACCGAAGGCGCGCAGCAGATACACCATCAATTCCATATTGGTGGCGTTATCTTCAATGATCAGTATTCTTGCCGACACAAGATTCCCCTATAAAACTATTCCAATGGCAGCGCGAGCGTGAACACGCTACCGACGCCATACTCGCTGTCAAACAATATCTCGCCATGCAGCAGGGCGGCCAGTTTCTGGCTCAGGTGCAAGCTCAGGCCCGCGCCTTCAAACTGGCGCAAAGTTTCGGCGTCGAGCTGCGAGACAGCCACGAACGGCAAGCTTTCTGCCGCCGCCACGGCACCCGTGTCACCAATGCTGATGGTGACGCAATCGCGCGAACTGACCATGGCCGTGGACAGCCTGACCAGCACCGTACCGTTGTCGGTAAAGCGGATGGCATTGCCCACCAGGTTCACCAGTATCTGTTGCAAGGCGCGGCGGTCGGTGTGCAGCCTCAGTTCTTCCTGGCCATCGGCAAAGTCGAACGCCAGTCCCTTGCTGCGCGCTTGTGGTGCAAGCAACGCCAGCACTTCGTCGATCATCTGGCGGCAGCCCAGCGATGTCAGCTCCAGTTCGACCTTGCCTGTTTCGATGCGCGCCAGATCAAGTAAATCGTTAATCATGGACAGCAGATCTCGTGCGCTGCTCTGCACCATTCGCAACTGTTTTTGCTGCTCCGCATTGATGGGTCCAGGCAACTTCATCAGCATAGTACCTGTAAAACCGATGATCGCGTTCAATGGTGTGCGCAGTTCGTGCGACATGCCGGCCAGGAAGCGATCCTTGGCTGCAATGGCCTTTGCCAGTTCAGCATTCTTTTCTTGCAAGACCAGTTCATTGCGTTTGCGCTCGCTGATATCGCGGATGGCGCTGACGACCAGTGTCCCCTCTTCCGTTGCAATCGGGCTCAGGCTGATTTCCACGGGAAACTCCGCGCCATCGCTGCGCAAGCCGTGCAGGTCGCGCCCCTCTCCCATCGGCCGCACGGCAGGCTGCGCACCGTAGCCGTTGCGGTGTGCCCGGTGGCGCTGGCGCAGGCGCGCCGGCATCAGTGCTTCGAGTTCAAGACCGCGCAAGGCGCCGGCGCCGTAGCCAAACAGTGTTTCGGCCTGGCTGTTGGCCAGTACGATGCGGCCGCTGGCATTGGCGACTACGATGGCGTCCGGCATCAGGCCGACAATGCCGTTGAAACGCGCCTCGGCCAGCTTGGCGTCACGCTGCACCTTGAGCGCGGTAACGTCTTTTTTACTCCACAAAATGTATTCGGGACGCCCCTCCGCATCGCGTAACAGCTTGCTCGAACTGTCAATATAGACCAGGGAACCATCTTTGGCGCGGCGCAGCGATTCATAGCTGGCGGCGCCCGTCACCAGGGTCTGGCGCAGCACGGCATGGCCCATGGTAGCGTCGTTCGGAGCACCGGACTGGTCCGGCAATTCAATCAGCTCGGCAAGGCGGCGGCCCAGCGCTTCGGCGCTGGTATAGCCGAATACAGCCTCTGCACCGTTGGTCCAGAACACCACCTCGCCATCGGGGTGTGTCACCACCAGTGCATCGGGCGTTTGATCGAGAATCAGTGTGCCGAAGTCTGTCGCCATTGTTCCGCCATAAATGCCTGCGCTGTACAGGAATAACCATACAGCAACGGCCGAGGCAGAAATTCACACAAAATCACACTGTTGCGTGGAAACGATTTCTTCCAGCGCGCAGCGCACGATATCGGGATGGCTGCCAAGCGCCACATGCCCTATGGCGCCGAACACCAGATTGCGTGCGCCTGGCAGCTCGCTCGAGTTTTGCGGTGCGATGATGTTGTCGTGCACAGAATAGATGGAACAGAACAATACCCGTTGCAAATTAGCCTCATTGGTCGCGTTCTCACCCAGCGCGCCCAGCCAGGAACTGCCGCAGCGCATCTGCGCGGCGTTACTACCAGGACCGAAGTTGGCCAGTGCAGTGCCGTGATGCGGCGTGCCGAGCGTGATCACGCGGGCAATGTGGGCGCGACCATGACGCCGCAGGTAGGCACGCGCCACCAGTCCGCCCATGCTGTGCGCCAGGATAATCACTTGCTTGCTGCCAGTGGCGGCGCACAGGCGCTCGATGGCGGCATGCACCTGCGGCGCAAACGCATCGATGTCGGCGCCTGGCGGTTCAAGGTCGATGCCGTAATGGCTGATGCCGGCCGCGCGCAAATGCCTGCTCATCGGATGCCAGTAGCCGCTGTTGCAGCCATAGCCGTGAATCAGCAGCACCGGAAGGCCGCGCTGCTGGGTCGACACCTGCCATCCTAGTGGGCGCAGCATGTCATACGACGAGGTCCGCAGCGATGCGCCGAATTCATGCAGGAACAAGCGCAATGCCCGCAGCGGCGTGAGGGCATGGATGGCGGGCGCTGCGCTGCGCGAACGCCAGCTCAGGAAAAAATTATTGGCAGAAATAAGCATGCGCACCAGCAGCACGGCCGACAGCCCGAGCACCACCGCAACCGCCCATGCCGGCGCAGCAGGAAGCACCGAAGCAAACAAGTGATAAACCGCGGCGGCAATCGCCAGCGCGGCGCCCGCCTGGATTACCAGCAAGCAGATAAGCAGGCGTTTGATCATGCGCTCCAGCCCTTACTCTTTACGCTGGACGGTCATCTGGCGGGCAATGCCGCGCAGAATGTTGACCTCTTCTTTTTCCAGCTGGGCACGGGCAAACAGTCGCTTGAGCCGGGGCATGAGCTTGCGCGGGTTGCCGGCATCCAGAAAGCCGATCTGGACCAGCGCGCTTTCCAGATGTTCGTACATGCCTTCGATCTGCGCCAGACTGGCGGCTTCGCCATGGAAACCGATATCGCTGGCGTCGCCAACGGGCTGGCGCACGGTGGGCGTATCGGGCGCCTGCTCCAGCACGGCCATGCGGCATTCATAGGCCAGCACCTGCGCCGCCTGCGACAGGTTGAGCGAGGAATACGCCGGATTGGCGGGGATGTTGATGAGCACATTGCATTTTTCCACCAGCTCATTGGGCAGGCCAAAGCGCTCATTGCCGAAAATCAGCGCGGCCTGCAGGCCGGGCTGCCCCACCAGTTCGGTGGCGAACTGGCGCGGCGTCAGCACCGGCGGTGAAAACTCGCGCAGCCGGGCACTGACGGCGGCGGCAAAGTGGATGCCGTCGAGCGCCTCGGCCATGCTGCCGACCACGCGCGCACCCGACAAGATATCTTGCGCACCGCTGGCAAACGCCACCGCCTCGGCATCGTGCAAGGCGTCGGAAAACCGCGGATTGACCAGCACCAGGTCGCTATAACCCATGGTTTTCATGGCCCGCGCCACGGCGCCGATATTGCCCGCGCGGCTGGTTTCGACCAGGATGAATCGCAGATGTTTGAAAAAGTTAGTAGGGGTTTGGGGCTGGTTCATTTAAAATAGCGCTATTGCGCAGTGGCGACACGGTTCATCCGCAGAAAGTTCTCCAGTAGTTCTCTAGTGGATTTTTACGGATTTTACCTTGTTGGCACCGCCCCGCTCTTTAATTCACTCTTGACCCTGACGCGCCGCCGGTAGCCACGATGCCCGGTGGGCGTTAGCGTTCTTTTAACGGAAAAGCTACCATGCACCCAATGCTGAACACGGCGATCAAAGCCGCTCGCCGCGCCGCCACTGTCATCAACCGCGCCTCGTTCGATCTCGACCGCCTGATCGTGACCGAGAAAAATCACAAGGACTTCGTCACCGACGTCGACCAGGCCGCCGAGCAGGCCATCATTGAGGTGCTGTCCAAAGCTTATCCAGACCACGCTTTCCTGGCTGAAGAGTCGGGTGCATCGAAGAACGCCCACGACGAGGCTGAATACACCTGGATCATCGACCCGCTCGATGGCACCACCAACTTCATGCACGGCTTTCCGCAATACTCGATCTCGATCGCGCTGTCGCAGCGCGGCGTGATCACCCAGGGCGTGATCTACGACCCCGTGCGCAACGACCTGTTTACCGCCACCAAGGGTGCCGGTGCTTATCTCAACGAAAAACGTATCCGCGTTACCAAGCTCGACCGCATTGCCAACGCCCTGCTGTCGACCGGCTACCAGGCTGGCAATGCTGCCGCGCTGGAAGAATATCTGAAAATGTACGGCATCATGGCCGAACGTTGCCACGGTGTGCGCCGCCCCGGCAGCGCCGCGCTGGACCTGGCCTACGTGGCCTCCGGCCGCCTGGACGGTTTCTACGAAAAAGGCCTGAAGCCATGGGATATCGCAGCCGGTGCGCTGATGGTGTCGGAAGCCGGTGGTATCGTCGGCGAATTCAACGGCGAGTCCGATTACATGCCTAAAGGTAATGTGATTGCCGCCAGCCCGAAAATCTTTGCCCAGATGGTGGGACTGCTGACGCCGTTCGCCTGAACGACAGCAGATATTACCAACTGAGCAACTCACTTGCACTGGTTTCATTGGCGCAAGTACTGTTACAAAACAGGGAGCGATTTGCTCCCTTTTAATTTCCCTAGCGAAACTTATAGCGCATATAGCTGCTATACTGATAGCTGCGGCTTGCGAACCAGTCTCACGCCGCAGCCTGAATAATCCCGATTGCCTGCGACTGGCGCCCCACGAAGGCGACAGGCCGATCCTTACTCAAAGCTACCATGCCATTCTCCTCCCTCGGCTTGTCCGACGCTATTGTCCGCGCAGTTGCCGAAACCGGCTACACCTCGCCTACCCCGATTCAGCAGCAGGCTATTCCTGCCGTGCTCGGTGGCGGCGACCTGCTGGCCGGCGCCCAGACCGGTACCGGCAAGACCGCCGGCTTCACGCTGCCGCTGCTGCAACTGCTGTCGTCGAGCGCAGTGGGCAAGGCCCTGACCAGCACCACCTCGCCGCGCGCGATTCGCGCCCTGATCCTCACGCCTACCCGCGAACTGGCGGCCCAGGTCGAGGAAAGCGTGCGCGTGTACGGCAAATACACCAAGCTCAATTCGGCCGTGATCTTTGGCGGCGTGGGTATCAACCCGCAGATCAAGCAGCTCAAGCATGGCGTTGACATCCTGGTGGCAACGCCAGGCCGTTTGCTCGACCACATGCAACAAGGCACCGTGGACCTGAGCAAGGTTGAAATCCTGATCCTGGACGAAGCCGACCGCATGCTGGACATGGGCTTTATCCGCGACATCCGCAAGGTGCTGGCAGCCTTGCCGCCAAAGCGCCAGAACCTGCTGTTCTCGGCCACCTTCTCGGACGAGATCAAGGCGCTGGCCGATGGCCTGCTGAACAACCCTGCCACCATCGAAGTAGCGCGCCGCAACTCGACGGTGGAAGTGATCGCGCAAAAAATCCACCCGGTGGACCGCGACAAGAAGCACCCGATGCTGGCGCACCTGATCAAGGCCCACAACTGGACCCAGGTGCTGGTATTTACCCGCACCAAGCACGGCGCCAACAAG
Source organism: Duganella sp. (assembly GCA_040508275.1). GTDB lineage: Bacteria > Pseudomonadota > Gammaproteobacteria > Burkholderiales > Burkholderiaceae_D > Rugamonas. The sequence continues at coordinate 7,236 of JBEVNE010000232.1, read as the reverse complement.
CTGGTCGAGCAACTGGGCGCGGACGGCATCGGCGCCATGGCCATCCACGGCAACAAAAGCCAGTCGGCGCGCACGCGCGCACTGAGCGAATTCAAGGATGGCACGCTGCAAGTGCTGGTCGCCACCGACATCGCCGCGCGCGGCATCGACATCGACCAGCTGCCGCACGTGGTCAACTACGATTTGCCGAACGTGCCGGAAGACTATGTGCACCGCATTGGCCGTACCGGCCGCGCCGGCGCCACCGGCGAAGCCGTATCGCTGGTCTGCGTGGACGAGCATGACATGCTCAAGGATATCGAAAAGCTGATCAAGCAAACCCTGGTGCGTGAAGTGATCCCGGGCTTCGAACCCGATCCGACCGCGCGCGCCCAGCCTATCCAGCTGCGCAGCGGCGGCCCCGGCCACCGGAATGGCGGCGGCGGTCGTGGCGGCAACGGCGGTGGCCGTGGCAAGCCTGCGGGCGCTGCTGCCGGCAATGGCGGCGGCCGTAGCGGTGGCGGTGGTAATGGCGGCGGTGGCCGCACCGGCGGCAATGGTGGTGGCAACGGCGGCAACCGCAGTGGCGGTAATGGCGGCGGCGCCCGCAGCGGTAACGGTGGCGGCGGTGCTACCGCCCGCACCGGCGGCAACGGCGGCGCCAACCACCGTTCAGGTGGTCGCGGCCGATAAGCACATCAGCATGCCGCCTTCGGGCGGCATTTTTTTGTCCTATAATCTGCGCTCCCCTGCGCTGGAGCCAGCATGCCCAAGTTTGCCGCCAACCTGTCGATGTTGTTTACCGAGGCTCCCTTCCTTGAGCGCTTTTCCCTCGCCCGCGCCCATGGTTTCGAGGCGGTCGAGTTTCTGTTCCCTTATGCTTATGAAGCCAGCCAGATTGCCGAGCAGTTGCAGGCCAGCGGACTCCAGCTGGTGCTGTTCAACCTGCCCGGTGGCGATGCCGAGGCCGGCGACCGGGGCATGGCCTGCGATCCGGGCCGCGTAGAGGAGTTTCGCGCTGGCGTGCACAGCGCGCTGGCCTATGCGCTGGCCCTCGGCGTGCGCCAGTTGCACTGCATGGCGGGCAAGCTGGCGGCTGGCGTAAGGCCGGAATTGGCCCGCACCACCTATCTCGACAACCTGCGCTATGCCGCCGAGGTGCTGCAGCCGCACGGCATCAATGTGCTGATCGAACCGATCAACCACTACGACATTCCTGGCTACTTCCTCAACTACAGCCGCCAGGCGCTGGCTATCATCGCCGAGGCCAACTGCCCCAACCTGTTCCTGCAATACGATGTCTATCACATGCAGCGCATGGAAGGCGAGTTGAGCAACACCATCCGCGCCAACCTGGCTGTCATCCGCCACATGCAGATTGCCGACACGCCGGGGCGGCACGAGCCGGGCACCGGCGAAATCAACTATCGCCACCTGCTCGCCCTGCTCGACGAGATCGGCTACCAGGGCTGGATAGGCTGCGAATACATACCGTCGGCCGGCACCAGCGCCAGCCTGAACTGGCGCGACTGACCGGTCTGATATGACGCAAAGCGGCAGCTAAAACGCAGGTCAACAATGGTCCTCACTTTTCCGGGGAGGGTCCATGAAAACACCACGCTTTTTCCTGAGTAGATTGCTGAATATATTGCTGATGCTGGGGATACTGGCCGTGCTGGGCGGCTGCGCCAGCAGCACGCCGCGCATGGCCGAGGTGCGGGCGCTGGCGGCCGAATCGCCCAAACTCAATGCCTACCATGAACTGACAGAGCGCTACCGCAGCGCCTACCAGCGCCAGCAACCGTTTTTATCGCCGGCCGCCGACGCCCGCGAACGAGCGCTCGATGGCATCCGCCAGCAGGCCGGCGCCGATTTTCTCAAGCTCGACGATCTGGTGCAAACCTATCTGCAAACGCTGGGCAAGCTGGCCGGCGACCGCCAGTATGATTTGCGCGATCCGCTGAAAACCGTCGGCGCCGGCATCCGCGTGTGGCCCGATACCGGCCTGGAAGACCGCCATGTGAATGCCTTCACCAGCCTGGCGCGGCTGATTTCCCGCTCGATCACGGCGCCGATGCAGGAGCGCAGCGTCAACCAGGTGATGCGCGAGGCCAGTGAACCGGTACGGCAATTACTCGATGCCATGGCCACGCTGCTGCGGCTGTACGACAAGGCCAACGACAATGAACAAAAAATCGTGCTGGGCATGCTGGAAACGGAACTCCCCTACCTCGACAGCGCCCGCGACCGCCTGCTGCGCGCACTGGTCCTGTCGCTGGAACAGGAAAAAAAGGCCGAATACCGCCTGATCGGACTGCGCCACACGCTGGCGCGCAAAAATCTCGACCTGATCGCCCAGCGCCACCAGGCGCTGATCGACAGCCTTCCTGCATCCACCCCACCATGAGAGCCCCATCATGAGCCAATCGCTACAACACGATATCGAAGCCATTGCCGACGGTCTATCCGCCAGCGCCGACGCCCTGCACACCCGCTTGGTGCGGCTGCTGCGTCAGCGCGACGACGAGCGCGGGCAGCCTGGCGCACCGCTGATTTCGCAGGCGGCCATGCAGGCACTGTTCGACAATGAAATCGCGCTGCGCCAGCGTGCCGGCAGCCTGCACCTGGAAGCCGCTGTAGTGGCCACCACGGGACTGGGCGGTGCGCAGCAACAGTTACTGGACGTGGTAGCGCGCGCCCGCCGCACCATCGACAAGGTTGACCGGGTAAAAGAGCTGATCGAACTGACGGGAGAGCTGCTGGCGCTGGGCGCGGCGCTGGCCAGTGGCAAGCCCGAGCGGCTGGCCACGCCTTATGAAAAGGTCAAGCATCATCTGGAAGCGCTCGATTTGCTGGAATAGTGCTACTGCCAGGCCTGCTGGCGGATTTTCGCCACCTGCCGCTGCGCCAGCAGGCGCCACAGCTGCAGCGCCTCGGCCTGCGGCAGTGCGGTCATCACGCGCGGATCGGCCAGCGCAATCTCGCAGTCGCTGTCCGACCACTCGGCAAACCGCACGGCGCCGCCACTGGCAACTTCCACTTCGTACATGAGGCCATCGTCGTAGCCAAACCGCAGCACGGCGCTGCCGGGTTCATCATCGGCGCCGGCTTGCTTGCCACTATAGACCTCGGCCAGCGCAGCCGCCATCTGCGCCTCGGAAGGCGCCCGCACGTCGCGCCCATCGGGCCCGGTCAGCACTAGCCATGCGTGTGTCATTGCCGCCTCTCCTCTCGCCTTGCGCGGGAACGGTTTGATAATTCATTGTAGCAACGAATATCACCGGTGCGCGCAACTGCAGAAGCCAGTCTCGGATATGCAACAACGTCGCTGTTACACGCGCTGCGGACGCGAGGTCGGATCGAAGTCGCGCCAGTCACCAGCATGGATGGCGCCTTCGGCCCGCTCCAGGTCCTGGGCACCGCGTTGGCGCAACAGTTCAATCGCTTGCTGTTCCTGCGCTGCATCGTCCACTGCCACGGCAATGCGCATACCGGACAGGCGCGGGGCGATCATGTTTTCATGGCCATCCGGCCCTTCTTCCGGTTCACCGGCATCCTTCATTTTGGACAGTGAAAACAGCGAGCCGACATGGGCGCCCACCAGTGCGCCGACTACCGGCGCCAGCGGGCCGGCCAACGGCAAGGCAGCGCTGCCCGCCACCACGCCTGCGACCGCGCCGGCGCCGCCGCCCTGCAGCACGCCTTCGTCGCTTTCCCTGGCGCCCGGCGATTTGTCGTGGTCGCCCCCGAGCTCATGGGCGTCATGCTGGCCCTGCGGGTTGAGGTAAAAGGCACTGATACGGTCCGCTGCAAAGCCGGCCTCGAGCAAGCCAAGGCGCGCGGCGTCTATTTCATCCTGCAACTGGAAATGTCCTGCGATGATGGTGCTCATGCTGTTCTCCCTCGGTCGGGCCGCTAGCGGCAATGGTGGAAATAGCCGCACTATGCGCCGGCCGCCAGAGGGAGTCGGTACGCGGGCGCACGCCGGACCTGTCAATGCAGCTTGAAGGTGTAGCTGATCTCAGGCTCTACAGGTGCTGGTGGTGGAAGTGGTGGCGGCGCCATCCACTGGCGCGGATCGACACGGTAATACTTGTGGAATTCTTCGAACAGTTCGCCGTGGTGCTCGGCCATCTGGTACGGTTTTTCAAAAAAGGTTTCGGTTGCCACCGCGAAAAACTCAGCCGGGTTGGTGGCGCCATACGGGTCCATCACCGTCTCCTGGCGGTACATGGTGCGCAAGCGCAGATTATCGTAGTTGCGTTGCAATACTTCCGACCATTCCTGGTAGCTGGCCGGATTGCCGAGATAGGGCGCACCGTTGGCGCGTCCCGATTCGCTGTCGAGCTGGTGGGCGAATTCATGCAGCACGACGTTATGGCCATCGGTCCAGTCCGCCACGCCGCGCCGCACATCATCCCAGGACAGCACTACCCGGCCATCGTCCCACGATTCGCCGAGCATACTCTGGCTGCCAGGCGTCACCACGCCGCCGGGGCCGATTTCATCACGCGAGGCGACAAATTCGCTCGGGTAAATCAGGATGGTGTGCAAGGCTGGATAGACGCGGCTGGGACGGTTCAGCAACAACATGCATGCTTGCCCGGCAATGGTCACGCGCATGTCCTCGGTGACCTCGAGCCCTTCGCAACCGATAAATTTTTTCTGGTGTAAAAATTGCACCACGAGGCGCTGCAGCTGCTGTTGCAGTGCTGGTGCCATGCGCCGGTAGACGGGGATATTACGCTGCAAGATCGCCTGCGCGGCCGCCGGCAAAGGCCGGGCCAGCAAGCGGCGCAAGCGCCAGCGGGGAGCATACAGCGGCAGCGCAATGGCCAGCACCGTGACGACTATCCAGATAAAAACTTCCATGGTCAGCGCATTCTCTTGAGTTCAGTGCTGGCTACATGGGGGAGCTTGTGGACATTTCAATCATGTATTTGCAAAAAGCAACGCAGCCGGGACATGCCCGGCTGCTGTTGTGTTAGCTGTTGAAAGACCCCGCCTTTTATTCGGCGGCTTTCTGCTGCGATGGCGCCGAACCGAACAGTGCGGCAACCAGCGGATCGCGCATCACCGGGCCGCGATTAACGCGAATGGCGTAATGCGTGTCATCGGCCAGGATGTGGAAGTGGCGACCGCTGCCTGCCATGGCTTGCTCGCGCAGGCCCGGACGCTCCTTGCGTGCCGGTGCGCCTTCGCGCTTGGGCTGGACGATGGCGGCGAGGAAGGCGGCGACGCGCTCAGGATCGGGCGTGAGCTGGTAGACGGCTTTGCCAAGATACGTGGCGGTGCCTTCGACGTAGCGGGCCAGCTCGATAACGCCGGCTTCGCGCAGGTCGCGGATGTACTTGCGGGCGCCCGAAGGCGAGAATTTCAGGAACCAGGCGATTTCATCGGCCAACATTTCGTGCAGCGACAGTTCGGCGATGAGTTTTTGCATGTTTTCAATACGGCGTAGCGTGGCCGAAGTCGAGCGCACGCGCTCGATCGGGGCCATCGACAGCGCTGGCTTGCGGTCCAGCGGCACAGAACGTTCCAACAGTTTGCTGGTGGTCGATTGCATTTCGGGCGACGCCTTCATTTCGTTCTGAACCAGGGTTTGGGGTTGTGCGTGCATGTGACACTCCTTAAATAGCAATTGCCGAGATAGATGGCGGCGGACAGCGGGCGGCGGACAGCGCGGCGGTGAGGTTTCAGTCGCTACGATCTCTGCATCTGACGCCAGAATGCCTTTTTGACGCGCATCAGTCTGTGCGGCAACGAACATTAGGGAACCTCAAAGAAAACCATAATAAGCAGGCCCGCTATCATCTTGATAGAGTTCATTGCGCCAAGACGATAGCGAACTGCTCGCTACAGTTTTTCGAAGTGCTGATGATTGAAAAAACTGATCACTGTTGTAAGAGTCGCAAAAAATGAAGAAGTTGCATGAATTTTCTTGCAAAATACATAATTTGTCTCTATTTTGATACAGCACAATCTTTTGTGCGGTAGCGTACTGACCGGATTGACAAAATTACTTAATCTTCAGTCCAACAGCGGTGAACTAAGCACTGTTGGGAGCGAAAGAATCGAAACATCCTTTATTAATCGGGAGCTTACCTTGAATAAAACTAAGAAAATTGCACTCGCCGCAGCAGCTCTGTGTGCGTCGTTCTCCGCCCTGGCACAAACCCAGGATCCGGTGATCAACCCTTCCTGGTACGTCCAGCCCAGCGTCAACGGCATCAAGCCGGACGATGACTTCGGCGTAGACAAGAACGGCTACGGTGGCGGCCTGAAGTTCGGTAAAGCCGTCAACGAAAACTGGGACGTGCAATTGGGCGGCACCTATGCCCGCTCGAAAGACAACGGTAACCGCTACCAGCAACAAACCCTGGGTGTTGATGCGCTGTACCTGTTCTCGCGTAAATCGTTCCGTCCCTTCATCCTGGTCGGCGCTGGCGTACAGCGTGACCAGCTGAACCTGGTGGCGCAGCCTGAAATCGCTAAAAACTCGGGCTACATCAGCGCCGGCCTGGGCTTCCAGGCTGACCTGAACGAACGCACCGCCTTCCAGGCCGACATCCGCAACGTGCACGGCTTCCTGCGTGACGACGTATTCCCACGCTCCGACAAGAGCAACAACGTCTACCTGACCGTCGGTCTGAACTTCGCCCTGTCGGCGCCACCGCGCCCAGCACCGCCGCCACCGCCGCCAGCACCTGCCGCCGTGGAGCCACCACCACCACCACCACCAGCTCCGCCAGCACCACCGCCACCACCACCAGTGCGCTTTGAAAAAGTGACGCTGTCGGCGACCGAGCTGTTCGGCTTTGACAGCGCCAAGCTGAACTCCAACCAGCCTAAACTGGACGAGATCGCTACCGTACTGAACAACAACCCAGGCATCGACAACGTCACCGTTGCCGGCTACGCCGACCGTCTGGGCAATCCAAAGTACAACGAGAAGCTGTCCGAACGCCGCGCCAACTCGGTCAAGGAATACCTGGTCGGTAAAGGCGTAGCCGCCAACCGCCTGAACGCCGAAGGCCGTGGTACCGCGAACCCTGTTGTCACCTGCGACAACAAGCGTAAAGCTGACCTGATCAAGTGCCTGGAACCTAACCGTCGCGTTGAAGTGGAACAAATCACCATCGAACGCCGCGTGCAGTAAGCGCCTGGCGTAATCAACAAAAAGGGGCGTCAAGCCCCTTTTTGTTTTTCGGAGAGCACAAATGAACTGGAGAAAGTGTCCACACATCGCGAAGAAAC
>JBEVNE010000196.1:0-6139 GCA_040508275.1 Duganella sp. | reverse complement strand
GTTTCTTTTTAATTGTCATGACTCCTCCAGGATTTTGTGCCCCGGGCCAGCGCCGCGAGGTAAGGCTGAGTAGCAATGCTTATGCCAGCTATCTGCAAACAAAATAAGAGTCGTAAGTCATTGAATCTAAAAGAAGCCCTTGAAAACCAGGGCGTAAAAACAGCGCATGGCGCCCAACTATTCAGACGCCACGACAGGCCGCTTTATGAAAAATTGGACGCCACCCCTCCCCCGTCAGGCGTACTCGATACAGTTGCGGCCATTTTCCTTGGCCCGGTACAGCGCCAGGTCGGCCAGTTCCAGCAGCGATTCCGGCGTGCAGCCCGGCTGCGGCCCCTGCACCACGCCAAAGCTGGCACTGGCGTGGATCTCGGTGCCGTCGCCCAGCAGCACCGGCGTCGACGACATGGCCCGATGCAGGGCCGCGATACGTGCTGCCGCGCCAGCGCGGTCGCAGGCTGTCAGCAGCACAATGAATTCCTCGCCGCCGTAACGGCCCACGGCATCACTATCTCGCACCTCCTGCGACAGGCGGCGCACGCACTCACGCAGTACAGTATCGCCGGCCAGGTGGCCGTGGCTGTCGTTGATTTTTTTAAAATGGTCGAGATCGAGCAAAACCAGGACAAAGGGCGCGGCGCCGTGTGCGCCAGTGCTGGCAGCCAGAATCTGCTGGCGAATCAGCTCCATGATGGCGCCGCGATTCCAGGCCTGGGTCAGGCCGTCGCGCAGCGCGCGCTGACGATGATCTTCGCGCGAGGCCTCCAGTTCTGCCGTGCGCTCACGCACCAGCCGCTCCATGTCGGCGTGGCGCTGCAGCACGCCGTGCAGGCGCCAGCGATACAGCAGCCATCCGGCCAGCGCCGCCAGCAGCGCACAGGCGCCATGAAACCATGACGTTTGCCACCACGGCGGCATAATCTCAAGCGGCAGTTCAATCACGGCCGAGCGCTCCTGCAGGGGGATGTTTTCGGCGCTCAGTTGCAGCACATAGCGGCCCGGCGCCAGCGCCGGGTAGCGCAGCAGGTCGGCGCCGCTCAGCGACCAGTCCTGCTCCAGCCCCTTGAGACGATAGCGGAAACGCGTGGCGTCCCGGCTGCGGAAGGACAGCGCCGCCACCTTGACCTCCAGCGCAGCACCAGTCCAGGGCAGGCGAGCCTGGCCCTTCCCTTTACCTTTCACCAGCTCCAGAGCTTCAGCGCCGTAGCGCACGGACTCGACGTCCAGCTGCAGGACGTTGGCGGCAAACAGTGCTGCCGGCTGCACAATATGCGACGCTCCCGCCGTGGAACCGACCCAGATCGAACCATCGGCATCCTCGGCGATCGCGTATTGATTGGTATCGTTCCAGATCAGGCCACTGTGCTGGTTGAACAGGCGCCAGCTACTGCCGTTCGACACCAGCAGACCGTCATCGGTCCCCAGCCACAGCCAGCCACGCCGGTCCACATGCATCGACATCAGGCTGCGGCTGCCCAGTTGCGCGGCCGGCAGGGGCACTGCCGTCAATGCAGGCTGCCCGTCCGCTGCATCGGCAGCGCCATGCCAGAGGCCCGCCTCACTGCCATCGGCCAGCCACAGCTGATTGCCACGGCAACTGAGCATATTCCAGCGTCTTGCGGGCGGCGGCTGGGCGGCCAGCGACCAGGCGCCGTTTGCCAGCCGCAGCAGGCCGCGGCCGGTGGCAAACCATAGCGCGCCATTGCTGCTCTGGCATATCGCGCTGACATCGGTCGGCCCCTTGCGTGGTAGCGGCAGGTCCTGCACCGCCACCGGCGTGTGCGAGCGCAGCGGTGTGCGGATCACGTACAAACCGGTGTTGGTGCCTATCCATAGCTGGCCGGACTGGTCGATCAACAGGCGCAGAATCAGCGGCAATTGCGCCACCGTCGCGCTACGTCCTGTGCGCGCATCCTGGCGAATCAGAGCGCCGGAGAACGTGCCGCTCCACAGGTTGCCATCGGCATCCTGCAGCATGGAACCGTGCTGGTGATCCACTCCCTGGTGATCGCCCGGCACGACACGAAAACTCCGCTCGCCCGGAGCTTGCACGGCCATCCCCCGGCCGCTCCCCAGGTGCAGCAGCCCTTCACGCGAACGAAAGAACGACCACACATCGTTGCTGGGCAAACCTTGCGCCGCCGTCCAGTTTTCCCAGTTGCCATACCCCCGCCAGTGGGCCAGCCCGCGTCCGGTCACGGCCAGCCACAATTCGCCGTCGCGGTCATGCAGCAGAGCGCTGATGCCGCCATCGGCCAGCAGCCCTTCGGCCGGACCGTACTGCTGCCAGCGCCCCGCTCGCCCGCGCAGCAGTCCATCGTCATTGGTGGAGATGATGGTGCCATCGGCGTCTTGCGCCATCGGAAAATACAGGCGCACGGTGCCCTGCGCCACGCCGGGCGGCGCATGCAGCACCGCGCGGGCAGCACCAGCCGGCAACGAGCGCATATGCCGCTGGCTGCGCATCCACATTTCCCCTTGCCGGGCGGCGAACAGGCCGCGCCACTCATCGCGCGGCACGCCTTGCGCCTCGCCGTAGCGGGTGACGGCGCCGTCCTGGTAGCGGCATACCTGCAGCGTGCAGCCCAGCCACAAGGCGCCATCGGCGGCCACTGTCACGCTGTAGATGCGATCAAGCTCGGGCCAGGTGCTGCGCTGGGCTGCATTGAAATACGGGCGCGCCTGCCAGCCGCCGTGGCCAGCCCGCTCGATCACCAGCAGCTCGCGCTCATGCACAGCCAGCACACCGTCGGCGCCGTGCGCCGCCAGATGCTGGCCAGGCCACACCCGGATCGGCTGGCCGTCCGGCGCCGGCACCGCAATGCAGCGGCCATGCTCCCAGTAACAAAGACCGGTACCGGTAGCGGCCCACAAGCGGTCGTGGCCATCGATATGCAAGGCGGTGATAAATGTGTCACGCAGCCCTTCGGCACGGCCATAGCGCTGCAGGCGGGCGCCGTCAAAACGGAACAAGCCGTTTTCGGTGCCTACCCACATGTAGCCGCGCCTGTCTTGCGCCAGACTGGTCAGCGACTGGTTGGCCAGGCCGTCGGGCTGGCTGAACATGCGCAGTGGCAATTGCTGGGCTGACGCCTGCGGCGCAAACATGCACACACCTGCCGCCAGGAAAACGCGCACTACCATCCCCAGCCATCTACCCAAGTGCACCAGTTTTACAGCAGCCACCATCGCTTCCACACCTTTCGTTGCCGCACGGACACATCAGCATGACACCGCGGGCAGTGCACGTCCAGCGTTGAGCGCCATCAAAGGCCTTAATCGCACAGGTATGCGGCGCCTGCACCACGCTTGCGCCTCGCCGAGGCAGGCACGCATGTATAATCAGCGCCGCCTGTCCCGTCCACCGCTCCACCTGCTGTCTGCAACAACACCCGAATAATCTCCTGATAATCGTCGATGAGAACAGTGCTGCATCCCGCCCGCGCGGTCGCCCTTGCCTTCCTGGCGGCGATCGTGGTGGGCACGATCTTGCTGATGCTGCCCGTCGCCACTGCCGGCGCTGACAGTGCGCCGTGGCTGACGGCGTTTTTCACGGCCGTATCGGCGGTATGCGTGACGGGACTGGTAACGGTCGATACCGGCACTTACTGGTCACCGCTGGGACAGGGCATCATCATGGCGCTGTTCCAGTGCGGCGGCTTCGGCATGATGACGGCGGCCACCCTGCTGGGATTGCTGGTCAACGGTTCGCCGCGCCTGCGTACAAAATTGATCACGCAGGTGGAAACCCGTTCGCTGGGGCTGGGCGACGTCGCCAGCGTGGCGCGGCTGGTGCTGGCCGTCACACTGGCGGCGGAGCTGATCGTCGCCGCCATCCTCACTGTGCGGCTGCGCTATGGCTACGACATGGACTGGGGAGCTGCCGCCTGGAGCGGCGTGTTCCACGCGGTGTCGGCCTTCAGCAACGCCGGTTTTTCCATCCACGCCGACAGCATGGTGCGCTACGCCGGCGACGCCCTGGTGCTGCTGCCGCTGATGCTGGCCATCGTGGTGGGCGGTATCGGCTTCCCGGTGCTGCATGACTTGCGCACGCGCTGGCACGATCCGCGCCACTGGTCGCTGCACACCAAGCTCACGCTGGCCGCCACCGCCGTGCTGCTGGTAGGCGGCTTGCTGGCGCTGCTGCTGATGGAATGGAATAATCCACGCACGCTGGGCGCGCTGGCGCCGGCCGACAAGCTGCTGGGCGCGTCGTTTTTATCGGTAGCCTCGCGCACGGCCGGCTTCAACGCTGTCGATATCGGCGCGCTCACGCAGGAGTCGCTGGCGCTGCATTATTTTTTGATGTTTATCGGCGGTGGCAGCGGCGGCACGGCCGGCGGCGTCAAGGTCGGCACGGTGGCCATCCTGGCGCTGCTGGTGCTGGCCGAGGTGCGCGGCCATGCCGACACGGAAGCATTCGGACGCCGTATCGGCGCGCCGGCCCAGCGCCAGGCCATTACCGTGCTGTCACTGGGCAGCGCGGTGGTGGTGCTGGGCACCATGGGTCTGCTGGCGGTCACCGATTTTCCGACCGACCAGGTGATTTTTGAAGTGATTTCCGCCTTTGGCAGCACGGGCCTGAGCACCGGCATCACCGCGCAACTGCCGCCGTCCGGCCAGTTGATGCTGACCGTGCTGATGTACCTGGGCCGGGTCGGCACCATCACGCTGGCCGCCTCGCTGGTGCTGGGCGAGCGGCGCATGCCATATCGTTATGCAGAGGAGCATCCAATTGTTGGGTAAAATTTTTTCAGAGCGGTTTTCCATCGCCAGCGGCGACAGCGTGGTGGTGATCGGCCTCGGACGCTTTGGCGGCTCGGTGGCCGAATCGCTGATGCGCATGGGCCACGAAGTCATGGGGATCGACCGCGACCCGGAACTGGTGCAGCTGTGGGCCGACAAGCTGACCCACGCGGTGCAGGCCGACACCACCAACGAGAGCGTGCTGCGCCAGCTCGGCGTGGCCGACTTTGCCCACGCCATCGTCGGCATCGGCGCCGACCTGGCCTCGAGCCTGATGTCGCTGATGGTGCTGACGGAACTGGGCGTCAAGGATATCTGGGTCAAGGCGCTCACGCCCGAACACGGCCAGATCGCCCAGCGCATCGGCGCCCATCACGTGGTGTACCCGGAGGTGGACATGGGCGAGCGCGTGGCGCACCTGATCACCGGCCGCATGATGGACTTTATCGAATTCGACGACGGCTTTGCCATCGCCAAGCTCAAGGCGCCCGCAATGACGTTGAACAAGACCCTGGCCGAAGCCCAGGTACGCGAACGCTTCGGCGTGACGGTGGTCGGGGTCAAGCGCCTCAATGCCGACTTTGAACACGCACTGCCCGCCACCCGCGTGCTGCCGGGCGACGTGCTGGTGGTGTCGGGCGCCACCCACAAGATCGAGGAATTCGCCAACAGCGCCAATCCGAAGCAGAAGCGCTGAACGTGACGGTCAGTGTTCCTGGCCTTCGAAGTCTTCCAGCTGCTTGATACGCAGCGTGGCATGATTTTGCATGCAGCCAAGGTACATCACGGTACGGATGCTGCCATCGGCATGCTTGAGGTGCACCGCTTTGCAATCGGCGCCGCGAAACTTCACCCAGGCGCGCTGCGCCGCCACGAACTGCGTGCGCAGCGGCCGTGAGTCAACGGTTTTGAGCACGCGCTGGTACACCTGGTTGAGGTTTGCTTCCACCTCTTTTTGCTGCTGGGCGGCGCATTCATTGAGTTCCGGCGTGGTGACAGCCTGTTGGCAATCCTGCGCCATGGCGCTGGCAGAACAAAAAATCAGGGACAAGACGAGCAGTGGTGTGTGCAGTTTCATGAAAAATTAGGTGTTGAACATGGGATGGCCACCGAAGCGGCGGCTCCATTCTACTTGACCAATCGTATTTGATGCTAAGCGGCCGTGTCTAAAGCGAGATATTTTTAATCATCCGGACTTACAAATCATGAGAATCCAAAAGAAAAAGCGTAGCATTTCCAACTCCAGATGAGGCACCAAATTTCAATTCCAATACAAACTTATCAAGTGCTGATTTAATCAAAAATCCATTGAAATTAACGGTTTCACCAGAATTTTTCTGATGCTCCTGCTGCGCTATAAAATTCAAAGAATAACGCAAATTAGGTTGCTTTT
>JBEVNE010000203.1:0-4833 GCA_040508275.1 Duganella sp. | reverse complement strand
GCTTTGGACAAGAAAAAACCCGCTGCCCTATGAGGGTAGCGGGTTTTTTGGATTCATTCGGACTGCTTAATACAGCCTATTGGTGCCCCGGGCCGGAATCGAACCGGCACGCCTTGCGGCGGCGGATTTTGAGTCCGCTGCGTCTACCAATTCCACCACCGAGGCAGGTGTGTAGCTAATGCGAGCCGTATTATCACTGATTTGCTACCGCACTGCAAGCATTCGGCAAGCCTCTGCATGAAATTTCATCATCAAGACTATGCCTCAAGCCAGCGCCGCCAGCACCGGCCTGGCCTCACGGCGCTCGGCCTGTTCTTCCAGCAGCGCAAAAATGGCATCCTTCGACAGCACGTACTGGTCCATCAGCACGCCCTTCAGTTCGACGATCTGCTCGCGGTAGTCGGCAATCGACTGCAGCGTGTACGTGTATAACTCGTCGGCCTTGGCTTGTACCTGGTCCATGTCGCTATCCCGGTTCTTGAACTGCGTGTAGTCGAGCTTGGAGCGCGAGTACATCGATAGCTGGTTCACCATCATGTCCAGCATCGAGGTGGCTTTCTGGATGTCGTTCTGGCTGCCGACCGAGATGCCGCGGGCGCCGTAAAACAGTTCTTCCGCCGCCACGCCGCCGTACAGCTGGATCACGTCGTGTTCGAGTTCTTCCAGCGTGCGCAGGGCGACGTCGTCGGAGGCCGACAGCACGTAGCCGAGCGCGCCGAGTTTGGACACCGATTCGGTGCTGATCTTCAGCAGCGGCGAGCGCTCTTTTACTTCCGCCAGCGACAGGCCCTGGCGCAGCCACGGGTCGATCTGCATGAAGAAGTGGCCGAGCTCGTGCAGGGCCACGCGTTCGCGCTGGCGCTGCTTTTCAGCCGTGGTGGCGCGGTCGGTCAGGCCGATGGTGGCGCGTTCAAAGGCGCGGAACATCAGGTCGGTGTCGATCACCTTGTTTTCCTGGATGGCGATCATGCTGGCGCGTTCCACTACCGTCTGCAGCAGCGCAGGGCTGAGGTTGGCGGTGATCTCGGCCACGTGGTCGAGCTTGAGATTGTCCCAGTCGACGCAGCCGTCGGCCTTGCGTGCGAGGAAAGAGCGCAGCAGTTCGCTGCGTTCGTTCTTGTTGGGCAGGCGGAAATTGATTTTGACGGAGAAGCGGCGCAGCATGGCTTCGTCCATCTTGCTCGAGGCATCGTCAAAGTTGGATGCCACCACCCAGATCACGCCGGCGCCCTTGTCGCTGCGCACGCCGTCGAGCAGGCCGAGCAGGGTGTTGGCGGTGTCGTCTTCCCATTTCTTTTCGCCGCGACCGCGCGGCATGAACAGGCCCTGGGCTTCGTCGAGGAAAATAATGCAGCTACCGCGTGCGCAGGCTTTGCGGTGCAGCGCGTGCAGCGCCTTGGAGCCGCCGCCGATGTAGCCCGATTCCAGCGCCGAGCCGGACGCCTGGATCAGCGGAATGTCGAGCCGCTTGGCCAGGTAGCCGGCCAGCTTGGTCTTGCCGGTGCCGGCGGGGCCAGTCAGCATCACGTTAAACGGCTTGTCGATGTCGTGTTCACGGTAGACGGCGCGGTTGCGGATCATGTCTTCCAGGTGCAGCACTTCCTGCTTGATATCTTCCATGCCGATCAGGTCGTCCATGCTGCCGCGCAACTGGTCCGGATTCAGTACGGTGGCGTTGAGACTGCTGCCGGGCAGGCTATGGCGCAGCAGAAACAGTACCAGGCCGATCAGCAAGATATCGACTGCATGGCGCTTGAGGAAGCCGCCCACGCGCGCCATGGTGCTGTCGTCCTCATCCACCAGTACAGCCTTGTGCGAGGCCAGGTAGTCTTCGCGGGCGATGGCGTATGGAATGTTATTGCGCAGCAGCACTTCGCGCTCCAGGCTCAGGTGCGAGGTGCTCGGTACTTTTACCACGTGCAGCAATTCATTGCCCTTGAGCTTGAAGATATAGCGCGGCGCTTCCGACAGCGGATTGGCGATCAGCAGGTATTCCAGCTTGTCGCGCTGGCCGGCCAGGGCCGTGATCAGGGAAATGTCCTGGGTGCGCAGCAGCGGGCTGGTGTCCTGCGACACTTCCTTGCGCCAGCCGATCAGGGCGGCGATGGCGACGGCCAGCAGTACCAGCGCGGCACGGACGTAATTGTTGCGAAGGGCGATTTGAAGTTTGTGCAGTGTAAACATGACGCTATCCAGTATGGGCAGCTGGGTCGGACTGGGGCGCAGGGGCAGGGCGCAGCAGCAAGGCCGCCAAGGGCCGGTGCGCGAGGCGGCGCCACCGGTGATACAGGACGGCATTGTCAATATTTCATGCCTCGCGGCAATTCGTCCTATGCGCACTATAGCGGTGTTGCCGTGGTTTGTGTCACCAGGGGCGATAAAAAACTGCTGGACGCAACAATTGGTGCGGGGTTTATGGCAGGGCTGGCAAGTATGCCCGGGCAAGCGCCTGCGCGTACCGTTTATCGCTCGCTTTTGCATTTGACGCCGGCTGTTTTGCGGCTCGTCGCAAACGCCGGATTTTGCCAAAACGCTTTGTTAATCTGCTCATGTCAGCCGCTAAACATGCTTACCAGAGCGGTGATCACAGGACAGTTTTACTCACCTTATACTTAACGGAGCACACCATGAAAAATACCCTGACCGCCATCGCCGCCGCCCTGATTTTCGCTGCCCTGCCAACCGCTCATGCACAGGAAGTCACGCCGCAAGTCAAGATCAGCCCGCGCGTGATCCTGGCGCCGGAACAGTTCAGGGATTTTGTCAATTCCTACAAACTGAGCAATGGTCAGGTCGTTAAATTTACCCATGAGGGCGGTCAGCTGTTCTACGCCAAGGTAGACAATGGCAAGCAAGTGCGCATGCGTCCGGTGTCTGCACAGGAATTTGTGACCGATGCCGGCACCAGCATCGTGTTCCGCGACTACGGTGATGAAGTCGGCATCAACAATTTTGACCGCCTGCCTAAAGCACAGGCGCTGCCGGCCAATACCACGGTAGTGGCGCGCCGTTGATGTGGCGGGGTGCCGCGCGGTGTGCGGTGCCGGACCGGCGTAGCCCTGTCCGGCGCCGCGATGTTGTATTGGTCAGGTTGTTGGCATTAATCAGCGCGCCGATACAGGCGGAAGCGCTCATCCTTGTCCGCCGGACGGCGGCCTTCCCACAGTAATACCCACTGCCTGCCGCGATGGTGCGGCGAAATTTCCCGATTGTCACGTGCGCGCGTACTGTCCTGCAGGAGCAGCAATTCGCAGCGGCCCCCTTCCACGCCGGTGAACGGCAATTGCCCGTAGAAGGCAAACGAAGCGCGCTGCGCCGGTCCCACATTGGTTTCGATACAGTCGGCGCCGGGCGGCAGCTTTTGCGCGATCTGGTGCGCCACGCCGGCGTAGCTCTTGCTGTAGTTCAGGTCTGGCAGGAACAGAGTCATCAATAAAATCCAGATCAGGATCAGTCCGCCGGACGACAGCACCACGGCGCGCCACAGCACCGCTGGCTGGCGCGAAATACGCCAGAACACCAGCGCAAACCAGCCGGCGGTGGCCAGCGCCGCCACCGGGAAGGCAATCGGTCCCACTTCGGGCGTAAAGCCGGGCACCAGCTTGAGGGCGTTTTTGGCGGCCTGGGCCGGCCAGCCGGTCAGCTTGGCAAACCAGAAAATCCAGATCACAGCCGCGCACAGCGTCAAGGCCATTACCGAGAACCAGTCGATGGCGTTGATGGCGCCGCGTTTCATGGTCAGCAGGCCAAACGCTGCCATCACTGCCAGCGGTGGCAGCAATACCAGCAATTGTCCCTGCTCGGGGCTGGTGCTGCACAGGGCCAGCAGCGCACCCACCGTCACAAACGCCAGCGGCACCACGATGTGCAGCGCCAGGCGCTGGCGGCGCCAGGCCCACACGGCCCAGCCGGCAAACGGCCAGGCCGGCCAGAAGAACCACACGCCCACGCGGAAAAAGAATTTACTGGCCACCACGGTGGGCAGGCCAAATTGCGCCAGGTTCAGCGCGCCCCACGCTTGCAGCGGTTGCTGGTTGTACGGTTGCAGCAGTTGCGCCGGCAGCAGCCAGATGGCGGTGACGGCAATGGCCACGACAAACGCCAGGCCGAGGTCGCGCAGCGCGCGCGCCACCGGTTGCGCCAGCAGGCGGGTGCAGGCAAACACGGCCAGCATCAGGCATACCGGCGTTACCCAGCCGTTGGTCAGGGTCAGCAGGCCGATGGCCAGGCCGCTCAGGGCGGCGTTGCGCAGCGATGGCGTTTCCACGTAGCGTACGGTGCGGTACAACATGAAGGCAGTCAGCGATACGCGCAGGGCTTCGACCGTGGTTTCGTGGCTGTGCAGCAGCAGGCCCAGGCAGCCGAGATAGATCAGGGCGGCGGCGTCGGCCAGGGTGCGGCCAAAATCGTCCGGTTCGGGCTGGCCACCAAAGGCCAGGCGCAGCGGTTGCGCATCCTGGCGGCGACCGAGATTAAAGGTGGCGTACCACAGCGACAGCACGCCCAGTACAAAAATACCGATGGTGCCCACGCGCGCCGCCAGTACATCGCCGAGCAGCCAGCCGAACAGCTTGATGCCGAGCGCGCCGATCCAGAACGCCAGCGGGCCGTCATCGGGCATGGCCAGTCCGGCGATATTGGGCAGCAGCCAGTCTTGCCAGCCGCCATGCGCCATGGTCCACATGATGCCAAAGCTGGCGGCGTCGTCGTTCTTCCACGGTTCACGGCCGATCAGGCCGGGCAGGATATAGAGCAGGCCCAGGGCAAACAGGGCCAGGCGCGGCAGCGCCAACGTGGCAGCGGCGGGAAGACGGACTGGCTTCATCGATCAGA
>JBEVNE010000150.1:0-3826 GCA_040508275.1 Duganella sp. | reverse complement strand
CAGGTCTGGCTGTCCAAGTACCAGTCTATGCTGAGCCGCGCACGTAAAGAGCCTTTTGTCATTCACCATCAACAACAGTACGGAGCTTTGCCGATCTGGGCTGCGATTGAAGTTTGGGATTTTGGCTTGCTCTCCAAGCTCTTTGTTGGCATGCAATACGCTGACCAACAGACTATCGCCGCCATGTACGGCGCCCCCACCGGTCAGGCATTCGCGCAATGGCTGCGCAGCTTGAACTTCATTCGTAATGTGTCAGCACATCACAGTCGTTTGTGGAACATTAACGTGCTCGAGTATTCAGCATTACCGGCAACGTGGCCCAGCCAGTTGAACAATGGACGGCCGTTCTTCTATTTCTGCCTGATGCAGCAATTACTCAGTATGATTTGCCCGCATTCAAGCTGGGGAAAGCGATTCAAGACCTTGCTGACAACCGACTTCCCGAAAGTTGCAAATCAGCAGATTTCACTTGCAGAGATGGGAGTATTTACAGACTGGGAGGAGTGGGCGCTATGGCCTAGTGCGTAACGATATACCCAGCGCAAAAAAGAAAACCGACGCGTACACAGAGTGCAGAGGCGTCGGCCGTATTACGGTCAATGATAGACCAGACGACCATTCAGGTCAAGCCGCGGGCGCTGGCAGCCAGAACATCACTCTGCCTTGCTTACCACATCAAATCATCAGGAATCTGGTAAGCCGCATACGGATCATCCTCATCCACGGCGGTACTGGCCTGCTTGACGCGCACCACCAGCGTAGCATCGCGTTCTTCGATTTTGTCGGCGATAACGCGTGGCACCAGTTCCACCGCTGCGCCCAGCACGACGATGACCAGCCGCCCCGCCACCAGGTGTTCGCGCACTGCGGGCGACACGTAGATGCGCTCAATCTTGGTGCCGTGGGTGAAGTTGTACGCCACTTCATCCTTGCCGGCGCCCTTGCTCTGGCGGTTTTGCTGGACCATCTGGGCGATTTGCGCCGCAATCGCCTTTTGCTGGGCAGCGGCGTCGCGCTGGGCGTTGGCTTCGCGCGCCTTTTCGGCGTTTTTGCGCTGCATTTCCTGCGCCGCCAGCCGCGCTTCGTCCACCGACTGCGTGCCGGTGCGGCGTTCGACTTTTTTCTGTTTGCTCTTTTCCTGGTTGGCCAGTTTGGCCTTGGTCTTGTCGACCAGGCCCGCCTTTAAAAACTGCTCTTGCAAGGAGACCATGTCTTCTGCTCCGTAAAAATAAGGAACCCTCGAAAAACCTGCTGCGCGATCCGTGATCGCCACGGTTTTGCGAGGTTCCCATGAACCCCGCCGACCCTCGCCGGCGGAAAGCCGCTAGCATAGCAAAAATCGCGGCTTACTCGGTCGCCAGGCGCTTGGCCAGCCGGTACAGGTATTCCTGGCCGTCGTACAGCGACTTCACGCGGATATGCTCGTTCAAGCCATGCGCCCCCGAACCTTCCGGTCCGTGGAACATGCCGCTGATGCCATAGGTCCAGATGCCGGCATTGTTGAGGAAGCGGCCATCGGTGCCGCCGGTGGACATGGTCGGTATCACCGGCACACCCGGCCACATGTCGTTGCTGATCTCTTCCACTGCTTTCATCAGCGACGGCGTGAGCGGCGGCATGGCGGCGGCCACCGCCTCGCCGATGCGGGTGATCTTGATGCCATCGTCGGCGACCACGCGCTGCAGGGTGGCCTGTACCTCGTCTATCGGCTCGCCAGGCAGGATGCGGCAATTGACCGTGGCGCGGGCGCGCTGCGGCAGGGCGTTGTCGGCATGGCCGGCTTCTACCCGCGTGGCCACGCAGGTAGTGCGCACGGTGGAGTTGTGGCTGGGGCTGAGCGCATACAAACGGTCGAGCGCCGCCTGGTCCGGCGGGTCTTGCAGGATGGCGCGCATGTCGGCCGCCGTCTGGCCTGTTTCGATGCTGGACATGCGCTCATAGAACGCCCGGGTAACCGGCGACAGCTTGAACGGAAACGCAAACTGGCCCAGCTTCGACAAGCCGTCCGACAGCCGGTAAATGGCATTGTCGCGGTACGGCGCCGAGCTGTGGCCGCCCGGGTTGGTCACTTCCAGCGAAAAACTCTGGTAGACCTTTTCACCGGCCTGGATACCGTGACGCACCGGCTTGTCTTCCTTGTCGAGCAAGCCGCCACCGCCCTCGTTGAGCACCAGTTCCGCATCGATCAGTTGCCGGTGATGCTTGAGCAGATGCTCGACGCCGACAAACTGCGACGGCACCACTTCTTCATCGCAGGTCAGCGCCAGGATCAGGTCGCGCTTCGGCTTGAGCTTTTCCTGCTTGTAGCGAATCATGTTGGCGACAAAAGCCGCTGCCATGGCCTTGTCGTCCGAGGCGCCGCGCGCGTAAAACATGCCGTCTTCCTCGATCAGCTTGAACGGATCGCGCACCCAGTCTTCGCGGTTGGCTTCCACTACGTCGATATGCGCCAGCAGCAGCAGGGGTTTGGCGCTGCCGTCGCCCTTCAGGCGCGCCACCAGGTTGCCCTTGGCCGGACCGCCGGGCGGCACCACAATCTGCATGTCGGCGTCGCGAAAACCGCCGGCCTTGAGCCGCTTGGCCATGCGCTGCGCCGCCACCGTGCACGAACCGCTGGAATTGGTGGTATTGGTCTCGACCAGTTCCTTGTAAATTGCGCGCAGTTGCTGCTGCACGGGCGTGGGTTGCGCAGCGTGCGCGGTCCCGATTGCCATCATACCTGCCGTCGCCCACCGCCATGCCATCCGTTTCATGCCACTCCCCCTTATCGTCGAAATATCGAACGACTGTAGCCGCTGCCGATTGCGCATGTCAAGAAACAAGTCCGCGGGGCAAAGCTGCGCCGGCATCCGCGATTGTTACCGATACTGGCTGCATGACGATATCGATACCAATGCCAGCCTGCCCTCCGCTGGCCTTGTGGGGCGGTGTGGAAGCCACCGTCAACCGCGTGGGCGAGCGCTATTTCAGCCAGATGGATCTGAACGGCCATGCTCAAGCCTCGCGCATCGACGACCTTGACCGCTTCGCCGCACTCGGCATCCGGGCGCTGCGCTACCCGGTGCTATGGGAGCTGGTGGCGCCAGACGGTCTGGCGCAGGCCGACTGGCGCTGGACCGACCAGCGCCTGGACGCGCTGCGCCGGCTCGGCGTCACGCCGATTGCCGGCCTGGTGCACCACGGCAGCGGCCCGCGCCACACCAGCCTGCTCGATCCTGCGTTTCCCGAGCAACTGGCGCAGTACGCCGGTGCGGTAGCGCGCCGCTATCCGTGGCTGAGCGACTACACGCCCGTTAACGAACCGTGCACCACGGCGCGCTTCAGTTGCTTGTATGGGCTGTGGTATCCACACACCCACGACGACCGCAGCTTTGTACGCGCGCTGCTCAACCAGTGCAAGGCCACGGTATTGGCGATGCAGGCGATCCGCGCGGTCAATCCACAAGCGCGGCTGATCCAGACCGACGACCTGGGCAAGACCTACAGCACGCCCGAGCTGGCCGAGCAGGCAGTCTTCAACAACCACCGGCGCTGGCTGCCCTGGGATCTGCTGTGCGGCATGGTCCAGCCCGGCCACGCGCTGTGGAACTACCTGCAAGCCAGCGGCGCCACCAGCGCCGAACTGCTGTGGTTTGCCGAACACCGCTGCCCGCCCGACCTCATCGGCATCAACTACTACATTACCAGCGAACGCTGGCTCGATCACCGCAGCGAGCGCTACCAGCCGGGCGCCGGGGGGCCCCCCCACAAACACGCCACCCCCGCCGCGCCCACCACGCCCCACCCCCGCCCCCGCCACCCCCCCCCGCGCAATGAACCCGCGCCG
>JBEVNE010000142.1:0-4808 GCA_040508275.1 Duganella sp. | reverse complement strand
CAGTGTCGGGCTGCGACGGTCGGCGTAGTCGATGAACGATTTTTTATCCTCGTAGTCGGCCACCACGCGCCCGCGCACCTTGCCGTCCTCGCTCAGCACGCGGCTGGCGTCGAGCTGCACGCCATAGTTATCCCACGAGCCGGCTTTGGCAACCACGGTGGTGGCGTTGCTGGACAGTGGCCGCTTGCGCACCAGGTTCACCGCACCGCCCGGATTACCGGCGCCCTGCAGCAGACCGGCCGCACCGCGCAGCACTTCCACGCGGTCATACACGGCGGTACCGGCATTGAGATTGCTGGCGCGCCCATACATGCCGCGATTGAGCGGCACGCCGTCGTACTGCACGGTGGTCAGGTCGAAGCCGCGCGAGTAGATGTATTTGCCCCCCTGAGGACTCTGCTGGATGGTCACGCCGGTGGTGCTGGCCAGCGTGTCATACACGGTGGTGAGTGCCTGCTCGTCGAGCAGTTGGCGCGTGACCACGCTGATCGATTGCGGAACATCCTTGAGCGCCTGGTCGCCCTTGCCGATGCTGACCGCGCGCGTGGTGTACGAGCCGGTACCCTCGGTGGTGGGGCTGGCCTGGGCGGTCACCGAGACCGGCGCCAGGGTCTGCACGGCGGCGTCCTGCGGACGTTTCGGACGCACGGTGATCACCGTGCCATCGATATCGGCCACCAGGCCGCTGCCGGTCAGCAGGATTTCCAGCGCATCGCGCGCGGTCATGCGGCCGTTGACGGCCGGTGCGGTCTGACCGGCCACCAGCGCCGGCTGCACCATCAGTTCCAGCCTGGTCTGGCGCGCCAGGGCGCCGAGCGCCGACGCCAGCGACTGGGCGTCAATGCGGATTTCTACGGCCACAGCGGCGGATTGAGCCTGAACACTGGCGGCGGGAAAGGCGAGGGCAAGGGAGGTGACTACAGTCAGCGCCAGTGGGGCGGGCTGAAAACGAAAACGGGACATGCGTGCTCCAGAAAGGTTGAATAAGAATCCTTCTCATGTAGACGCATGGCGCGGCGTTACCCCAACCCTGCTGCGTAATTTTTTTTCAGGCGTTTTCTAATTGCCTGCTAGCGGCGCGCCATAATCTCGGTCATCGCACCGTCGCCGTCGCGCTGCAGCGTCACCGGCAAGACCTTGGGCAGCATCCGGCGGAAATTATCGGGCCGATGTGGATCGAAGGTACCGGTGATACGCAGTGCCGCCACGGCGGGGTCGCGCACCAGCAGGCCGGTGCTGCTGTAGCGGCCCAGCTCCGCCAGTACCTGCCCCAGCGGCGTGTTGTCGAAACTGATACGGCCTTCGCGCCACGGGGCGATGCCGGCCGCTTCGACCTGGCCGATGGCGCCCAGCTTGCCGCTGGCGTCGGCTGCCACGCGCTGGCCTGCGCCGAGCTCCAACGCCAGTCCCTGCGTCGGCGAGGACGCCACGGCATCGGCCGCCACGCGCACGCGGCCTTCCTCGACGGCCACCTGCACATCGTCGGCGCCGGCAATCTCCGGCGTATGGCGCACCGAAAAACGCGTGCCCACCACCGTCACGCGCACGGCGCCGGCCAGTACCTCGAACGGGCGCGTGGCGTCGCCGTGCACGTGGAACACGGCCTGGCCGCCGAGCAGGCGCACTTCGCGCCGCTCGCGGTACAGCGCTACGGCAATGCGGGTATCGGTGTCGAGGCGCAGCATGCTGCCGTCGGGCAGGGTAATGTCTTGCTGCTGTCCGCGCTGGGTCTGGAAATTGCCAGCGTACAGCGGTTGCTGCTGCCAGTGGCGCCAGGTCAGCAGACCGCCGCCTGCCGCCGACAGGGCCACGGTAGCCAGCGCGGCGCGCGGCGCCATCGCGGCCAGGCCGGCCAGCCACTGGCGCCGGCCGCTGGATGCGGGGGCTGGCGCTGTGCGGGCAGCGCCGTCGCCGGCAGCCGCCTTGTCGGCCGCCAGCTGGTGCCGCAACTGGGCGATGCCGGCGGCGGGCCAGGTATCGAGTTGTGCCCAGTCGCCGTGCCAGCGTTCGAGCGCGGCGCGGTGTGACGGCGACGCGCGCAGCCAGCGCTCGAACGCCTGTTCTTCCTCGGAGGTGAACACGCGCTGGCGCCGGGCGAACCAGTCCAGTGCCTGTTGATCCAGGTCGCTGAGCGGAGCAGGGGATGACGGGCTTGGATTCATGGCGTGGTCATGGGTATATCAAGGTAGACGCGCGAGCCGGCCAAAACCCAACCCGCAAGATGGCGATGGTGGACAAAAAGCTCATGTGGTGGTGTTTCCTGGGCGCTTCGGCACTTCGGCGCTGTCATGCTCCTGCTGGCAGCGGCGGCACGCTTCCAGCGCGTTCTTGATGTGACGCTCGACCATGGTGACTGAAATGCCCATCTGTTCGGCGACCTTGGACTGTGGCAGGCCGTCGAATTTATGCAGGATAAACGCTTCGCGGCAGCGCAGCGGCAGGGCGCCGATCACGTCCAGCATCGCTTGCACGGCTTGCGCCGACATGGCGGCGGTTTCGGGTTCGAAGGCGGCGGGGGCAGCCAGCGTATCGAGTACGCTGTCTTCACGCTCATCGTCTGTATGGGCGTCGGTGTCCGCCGGCAGCCCACGCACGGCCTGGCGGCGGTGGCGGTCGATCAGCAGGTTGCGCGCGGTGCGGTACAGCAGGGCGCGCGGCTCGGCAATGGTTTCGCCCGACTGTTGCAGGGCCAGCACGCGCACATAGCTCTCCTGGGCCAGGTCGGCCGCGGCGTCGCGGTTATTCACCGCGCGCGACAGGAAATTGAGCAATTCTCGGTAGTAGCGTGTTACCACATGATTCCAAAGCCAAGGGGACTGCGGCTCCCGTAGGCTCCCGCAGGCTCCTACATATAGGCTGGCTTGGATATGGCTGACCCTGGGCGTCAGGATACCCCTGTTTATCCCGAACGGCCCAATTTTACAGGGTTAGGCCGGCACGGGCGAACTGCTACGGGCTTATTGATTCCGGGCGATCAGCACGGCGGCCAAGGTAGCAGCAAATCCGAGCAGGGCGGCGGCAACGCCGAGCGCAGGGTGAACGCGGCGGGTAACCGTGGGAATACGGGTCTGGATTTTTTGACTCGGCATGCGCAACGCTCCTCTTTCTTATCTAAGTATCAAATATGCTCAAGCGTAGCGCGCTCCTTGTTTTCGATCTATAGCTGACTCTGTATCAAAAGTAAGCAACTGTAACCAAGGACGGTAATCACGGAGTTAACCAATCGTTTAAGTTGTATAGATCACACAAACGACCTGCAAAAGACTTTTTGGCTGGTGAGGGTAAAGCCCTATAATCGCTTAGTTTTTTTGCCTGAACATATATCCCACAAGGAATCACTGTGAACCAAACGCTGGTCCAGAAACTGACCCGTACCAAGCCGGTCAACCATAGCGTGGCGGCCGACTCGGCCGCCGCCCCCGCCAGCAACAGCCTGCATCGCACGATGGGCCTGTTCCCGCTCACAATGATCGGCGTCGGCGCCACCATCGGCACCGGCATCTTCTTTACCATGGTGGAAGCCGTGCCCAAGGCCGGTCCATCGGTGGTGCTGTCGTTCCTGATCGCCGCCATTACCGCCGGCCTGACCGCGCTGTGCTATGCCGAACTGTCGTTCCGCGTGCCGGCCTCGGGTTCCTCGTATTCGTTTGCCTATGCGACAGTGGGAGAATTCCTGGCCTTTATCATGGCTGCCTGTCTGCTGCTCGAATATGGCCTGGCTGCCAGCGCCACCGCCATCGGCTGGTCGGACTATCTGAACAACTTCCTCAATAACGCCTTCGGCTGGCATATTCCCGATACGCTGCGCTCGCCGATGATCGTCGCCACGGCCAGCCACGGCATCGAGATCCGCGCCGGCCATATCAACCTGCCGCCGATTCTGCTGGTCTGCATGTGCGGTTTCCTGCTGATTCGTGGCACCAAGGAGTCGGCCACCACCAACACCATCATGGTGCTGATCAAGCTGGCAATCCTGATCTTTTTTATCGTCATCGCGTTTTCCGGTTTCGATATCAACAACTTCCACCCGTTCTTCAGCCCTGACAATGGCGTGCATTACACCGGCATGGCCGGCGTGACGGCGGCGGCGGCCACGGTGTTCTTCTCGTTCATCGGTCTCGATACGGTGGCCACGGCCGGCGAAGAAGTGCGCAACCCCACCCGCAACGTGCCGATCGGGATCCTGTCGGCGCTGGTGGTGGTGACCGTCTTTTATATGCTGGTGGCGGTAGCCGCCATGGGCGCGCAGCCGGCCCATATGTTCGCCGGCCAGGAAGCCGGCCTGGCCGTGATCCTGCAAAACGTCACCGGCCACACCTGGCCGGCGCTGGTGCTGGCGGCCGGCGCGGTGGTGTCGGTGTTCAGCGTGACGCTGGTGACGATTTACGGCCAGACCCGCATCCTGTATGCGATTTCCAAGGATGGCCTGATCTCGCCGGCGTTCCAGAAGGTCAACCCGCGCACGGCCTCGCCGGTGCGCAACACGCTGATCGTCTGTATCGTTGTGGGGCTGGTGGCCGGTTTCGTCGACGCCACCTTCCTGTGGGATATGGTCAGCATGGGCACGCTGACGGCGTTTATCGTGGTGTCCTTGGCCGTACCGGTGCTGCGCTACAAGCAGCGCGCCAACCCGACCGCGGGATTCCGCGTGCCGTTTGGTCCTTACCTGGTGCCAGGTCTGAGCATCAGCGCCTGCCTGTACCTGATGTTTGGCCTGTCGATGACCACGTACACGATTTTTGCCGTCTGGATGCTGGCGGCAGTGGTGACGTATTTCCTGTACGGGATACGCCATTCGCGCTTGAATA
>JBEVNE010000114.1:0-3927 GCA_040508275.1 Duganella sp. | reverse complement strand
GACGCCGTGTTCAGCGTGGTCGGGCGGCCGTGCACGGTGGAACAGGCGCTGGCCGATGCCGCCAGCAACGTTCGTGTTGCGGCGCGCAACATCGCCGCAGTGCTGCGCTTGGGCAACACACTGCCCATGTGATACAGTCTTTCCCGGTGTGGACAGCGGCACGCGGGAAGGATTTTTATGGCGCAGCAGCGGGGGACGGGTAAGTATGTGGCGCGGTTGCCGACGATCCGGTCGCAGATTTACAGCCTGGTCTGGGCTTGCGCCTTGCCGGCCATACTCGGCTTTGCGCTGCTGGTGAATAATTTCATCAGCCGCGAACGCACCACCATCGAGCAGGATACGCTGATCACCGCGCGCGCGCTGATCCAGGCGGTGGACCGCGACCTCAACACCGGCATCACCGTGGCCACGGCGCTGGCCAATTCGCCCAGTCTCGACAGTGGCGATCTGGCCGCTTTTTACCAGCAGGCCAGCAGCGTGCTGCGCGCCGAATTCCCCGGCTATAACTTCGTTCTGCACGACCGCGACTCGGTACAGCTGATCAATACCGCGCGTCCCTACGGCACCATCTTCCCCGATCCCATCAGCGAGCCGCGCATCAAGCGTGTATTTGAAACCGGCAAGCCGCTGATTGCCGACCTGTTCAACGCCGGTGCGCTGAAGCGGCCGCTGGCCGCCATCCATGCGCCGGTACTGCGCGACGGCAAGGTCATCTACGTGATTTCGGTGGCGTTTGTGCCGGAGCGCCTGGGCCGCGTACTGCGCGAACAGCGCTTGCCGCCCGACCGCGTGGCCGCCATTTTCGATGCCCAGGGCGTGGTGGTGGCGCGCACTCATGATCCGGAAAAATATGTCGGTCAAAAAGTCTCGCCACAGCTGCTCGCCCATTTTCCGCTGCACCAAGAAGCCGCGATTGAAGCCACCACGCTGGAAGGCATCAAGGTGTACTCGATGTACAGCCGCTCGCAGCAGACCAACTGGTCGGTGGTCATCGGCGTGCCGCGCAGCGCCGTGTATTCCGAGATACTGGAATCGATCGAGGGGATCATGCTGTTTCTGGCGCTGCTGACGGCCGCCGGCTTCGGCATTGCCTGGCATTTTGCCCGCAGCATCGAGCGCTCGGTACGCGCCCTCAGTGCGGCGGCCATGGCCCTTGGGGGCAAGCCGGGTAGCGCTGCTGACAATGCACAGCCGGCATTTCAGGAAGCGGCGGAAGCGGTCGAGACGCTTGAACTGGTAGAGGCGGAACTGCAGCGCTACCGCCATCACCTGGAAAACCTGATCGCCCAGCGCACGCGCCAGCTCGAATCGGCGATGCGCGAGGCGCAGGCGGCCAACGCGGCCAAGGACGTATTCGTGGCGAATATGAGCCATGAACTGCGCACGCCGATGAATGCCGTGCTGGGCGTGACGCACCTGCTGGGCACCACCGGCGTATCGCCCGAGCAGGCGCGCTACCTCGAGATGATCCGCGCTTCCGGGCAGTCGCTGCTGGGCATCCTCAACGATATTCTCGACCTGTCCAAGATGCAGGCTGGTAAGGTCGAGTTGCATCCGGTGCGTTTCCAGCTCGATGACGTGCTGCACGCGGTGGCCACCATCATGAGCGTGAACGCCGGCGACAAGGACCTGGAACTGGCCATCGGCGTGGACGCCGACGTGCCGCGCGTGCTGGTCGGCGATGCGCTGAGGCTCCAGCAGATCCTGCTCAACCTGGCCGGTAACGCCATCAAATTTACCGAGCACGGCGAGGTATCGCTGCGGGTCCAGCGGCTGCCATCGCCGGCGGGCTCCAGGCCGCTGCTGCGCTTTACCGTCCGCGATACCGGCATAGGCCTCAGCGAAGAGCAGGTGGCGAAGCTGTTTTCGCCATTCACCCAGGCCGACCTGTCCACCACGCGCCGCTATGGCGGCACCGGGCTGGGGCTGACGATATCGAAAGGCCTGATCGAGCTGCTGGGCGGCACCATCGTCGTGCACAGCGTGCCTGGCGAAGGCAGTGAATTTCAATTTACGCTGCCGCTGGAGGTTGCCCCAACGGAGGCCCAGCAGGCAGGTGGCACGCCGGCGCGAGCGTTGAACCTGTTGCTGGTGGACGACAACGCCACCAGCCGCGCGTGCATCGCCAGCACCATCGCGGCGTTGGGCTGGACCTGCGACAGCGCCGACTCGGGCGCGGCGGCGCTGGCGCGCCTGCGTTCCGGCGGGGGGGGCCATCATGGCGCTTACGACGCCATCCTGGTGGACTGGCAGATGCCCGGCATGAGCGGACTGGAGACCATCAATGCGCTGCACGTGAGCCCCGGCATGGCCGGCATCCCGCTGATCTGCATGGTCAACGCCTACGGGCGTGGACGGTTGATGCAGGAGATGGCCCATGCGCCCACCACGGCCTATCTGACCAAGCCGGTCACTGCCGCCAGCCTGTTTGACACGGTGCAGACGGCGCGCTCCCAGCAGCAGACCGGCACCGCCGGTGTGCAGACGATAGCGCAGCCGCCGTTGCTGGCTGGCGTGCACCTGCTGCTGGTGGAGGACAATCCGATCAACCAGGTGGTGGCGCGCGGCATACTCGAGCAGGCCGGCGCCCGCGTGCTGCTGGCAGAAAACGGCCAGCAGGCGGTGGAACTGCTGCGTGGCGCCGGCTGCGACCTGGTGCTGATGGACGTGCAGATGCCGGTCATGGACGGCTTTACCGCCACGCGCCTGATCCGCGAACAACTGGGCCTGCGCCTGCCGGTCATCGCCATGACGGCCGGGGTCATGGCGTCCGAGCGCGAACAGTGCATCGCCGCCGGCATGGATGATTTTATCGGCAAGCCTATCGATGTCGAACAGATGTTTGCCACGCTGGCGCGCTATCTGCCGCAGCGGGTGCAGTAGCTTATTGTCCTCGATGGACGTTCCATAACGGCCAATGCATCTGGCATATGGTTTTGGCATAGCGGATTTTTTGATCCTAGCTTATGCAATTTAGTTCGTTTCATATCGAAAGCGCGCGGTTTATATTGCCGCTTATGACTTCCGTATATTTTGCAGAAGGCAGCGAGGCTGCCGCGCGCGATCAATTCCTGGGCGGTGAATTCCGCCGCAGCTATGGCTGGCTGACTGCCGCCATGCAGCGGCTGGTGGGCTCGCGCAACGACGCGGAAGACCTGGCGGCATCGGCATTCACTGAGCTGGCGAGCATCGATGATGTGCGCCAGGTGCGCCAGCCGCGCGCGCTCTTGACCACCATCGGCCGGCGCCTCACGTATGAATTCTGGCGCCGGCGCGACCTTGAGCGCGATTATCTGGCACAACTGGCGCTGGCGCCGGAACAGTTTGGCGCTTCGCCCGAAGATGTCTGCCTGGCCGTCGATGAGCTGGTGCGCATCGATGCGGCGCTCGCTGGCCTCAGCGCGCGGGCGCGTGAAGCCTTCATCCTCAGCCAGTACGAAGAACTCGGCTATGCCGAGATTGCCCAGCGGCTCGGCGTATCGGTCAGCATGGTGCGCAAGTACGTGGCCCAGGCGCTGCTGGCCTGCCTGGCTGCCGATCATCATTGATGAACGGTCATCCGGCGCCGCAGCGGCAGGCAGTGTTGTGGGAAGTGCGCCTGCGCGAGGGTGAACTTGACGTGGCCACGCTGGCGCAATTCGAACAGTGGCGCACGGCGACCGAAGACAATGCCCGCGCCTGGGACCATGTGCAGCAGCGCCTCGGGAGGTTAGGCGAGCGGCCAGGCGGGCGCGCACAGGGCGCCGCCATGGCGCACGCGCTGCGCGCACCGGCCGATGAACGCCGCCGTGCGCTGCGCGCCGCGTTCGGCTTACTGGTGGTCGGTGTGGGCGCCTGGGGCGCGCGCGAAGGCTGGCAGCAGCTCGGTCTGGACGCCGACTGGCGCAGCGCCGTCGGCCAGCGCGGCAACACCCGGCTGGCCGACGG
>JBEVNE010000086.1:0-13057 GCA_040508275.1 Duganella sp. | reverse complement strand
GAAAACCAGCGTGATCTCGGCAGCCTTCCGCGCCCGCTATCTGAGCACGCCCGGAAGTGAAAACGTTTTCGAATGCCGCGCCATCGTGTTTGACGGTTCCAGCGATTACCATGCCCGCATCAACGATCCGGCTTTGGCCATCGATGAAGACTGCATTTTGGTGATCCGCGGCGCCGGCCCGGTCGGCTGGCCCGGTTCGGCCGAGGTGGTGAATATGCAGCCGCCCGATGCGCTGGTCCAGCGCGGCATCAACTGGCTGCCCACGCTGGGCGACGGCCGCCAGTCCGGCACCTCGGACAGCCCGTCGATACTCAACGCTTCACCGGAAAGCGCGGTAGGCGGCGGCCTGGCCTGGCTGCGCACGGGCGACCGTATCCGCGTCGATCTCGACGCAGGGCAGTGCAACGCGCTGGTGCCGGAAGCCGAGTGGGAAGAGCGCAAGAAGGGGCCGATACCGGCTTTCCCTGCCAGCCAGACGCCATGGCAGGAAATTTACCGCAGCACCGTCGGCCAGATGGAAAACGGCGCTTGCATGGAACTCGCAGTACCATATCGGGCGGTGGTGGATAACCAGGCACGCCACAATCATTAGCACCATTAAGATCACGAGCGGACAGTCGACCGACCGGGCACAGAGCCGGCGGTCCTTCCCCCTACAGAAGCAGAAACAGGAGACAGAACCCATGAAGAAACTACTCAGTGCAGTCACGGTGGCGGTAATGATGATGAGCGCCGGCGGCAACGCCCTGGCCGACGCCAAGAATCCAAAAATCGGTTTTTCCATCGACGACCTGCGCCTGGAGCGCTGGGCGCGCGACCGCGACTACTTTGTCGCCGCCGCCGAAAAGCAGGGCGCCAAGGTATTCGTGCAGTCGGCCGACGCCAGCGAGCAGCGCCAGATCGCCCAGATCGAAAACCTGATTTCGCGCGGCGTCGATGTACTGGTGATCGTGCCCTACAACGCCACCGTGCTCAATAACGCCGTGCGCGAAGCGAAAAAAGCCAAGATCAAGGTGGTCTCCTACGACCGCCTGATCCTCAACGCCGACGTCGATGCCTACATCTCGTTCGACAATAAAAAGGTCGGCGAGCTGCAGGCCAAGGGCGTGCTGGCCGTCAAACCAAAAGGTAATTTCTACCTGCTCGGTGGCGCGCCGACCGACAACAACGCCAAGATGCTGCGCGAAGGCCAGTTGTCGGTGCTGCAGCCGCTGATCGACAAGGGCGATATCAAGGTGGTGGGCAAGCAGTGGGTCAAGGACTGGAGCCCGTCCGAAGCGATGGCCATCATCGAAAACGCCCTGACCGCCAACGGCAACAAGCTCGATGCAGTCGTGGCTTCCAACGACGCCACCGCCGGCGGCGCCGTGCAGGCGCTGGCTTCGCAAAAGCTCGACGGCAAAGTGGCCGTATCGGGCCAGGATGCCGACCTGGCCGGCGTGCGCCGCGTGATCGCCGGCACCCAGACCATGACCGTCTACAAACCGCTGAAACTGATCGCCACCGAAGCGGCCAACCTGTCGGTGCAACTGGTGCGCGGCGAAAAGCCGGCCTATAACGCCAAGATCAACAACGGCTTCAAGCAGGTCGATACGCGTTTGCTGGAACCGACCCTGCTGACCAAGGCCAATGTGGACCTGGTCGTCAAGGATGGTTTCTACACCCAGGCCCAACTCGCGGCCAAATAAGTAGGGACCCCGCTAAACCTACTGCGCGTCCCGCTCGCTACGGTTTTTCGGGGCCCCTTACAGGCAGCAGTACACAGCATAATCGGAGCCCATGCGCTCCACGTATTCCCCTCTGCGAGAACCAGTATGTCCGGCTATTTGCTAGAAATGAAGGGCATCGCCAAGAAGTTTGGCGGTGTTGCGGCGCTCGACGGTATCGACCTGAAAATCAGGCCGGGCGAGTGCATCGGCTTGTGCGGCGAAAACGGTGCCGGCAAATCGACGCTGATGAAAGTGCTGTCCGCCGTCTACCCGCACGGCACCTGGGACGGCGAAATCCTGATGGATGGCCAGCCGCTCAAGGCGCAATCGATCCGCGAGAGCGAGGCGGCCGGCATTGTCATCATTCACCAGGAACTGATGCTGGTGCCCGAGTTGTCCGTCACGGAAAACCTGTTCCTCGGTAACGAGATCACGCTGCCGGGCGGCCGTCTCGATTATCCGGCCATGAACGGCCGCGCCGAAGCGCTGCTCAAGGAACTCAATCTGCATGATGTGAACGTGGTGCTGCCGGTATCGACCTACGGCGGCGGTCACCAGCAGTTGATCGAGATTGCGAAGGCGCTCAACAAGAACGCCCGCGTGCTGATTCTCGACGAACCGTCGTCGTCGCTGACCGCCAATGAAATCCAGGTGCTGCTGCAGATCGTGCGCGGCCTCAAGGCCAAGGGCGTGGCCTGCGTCTACATCTCGCACAAGCTCGACGAGGTGGAAGCGATCTGTGACACCATCGTCGTCATCCGCGACGGCAAGCACATTGCCACCACGCCGATGCAGCAGATGGATGTCAACCAGATCATCGCGCAAATGGTCGGGCGGGAAATGAACCAGCTGTATCCGACGCTGGAACGCAGCCAGGGTGAGGTGATCTTCGAGGCGCGCAACGTCACCTGCTACGACATCGACAAGCCGCAGCGCAAAAAGGTCGATAACGTCTCGTTCAGCGTGCGGCGCGGTGAAATTCTCGGCATCGCCGGTCTGGTGGGGGCGGGGCGCACGGAGCTGGTTTCCGCCATCTTTGGCGCCTACGCAGGCCGCTTCGAGGCCGAGGTGCTGCTGGAAGGGCAGAAAATCGATACCCGCGACCCGCTCAAGGCTATCCGCTCGGGCCTGGCGCTGGTGCCGGAAGACCGCAAGCACCACGGCATCGTGCGCGACCTCGACGTCGGCCAGAACATCACGCTGTCGGTGCTGGGCCGCTTTGCGCGTTTTACCCGCATCGACCGCGAAGCCGAACTGGCCGTGGTGAGCGAGGAAATCGCCCGCCTGGGCCTGAAAACCGCCAGCCCTTTTTTGCCGATTACCGCGCTCTCGGGCGGCAACCAGCAAAAGGCCGTGCTGTCGAAAATGCTGCTGACGCGGCCCAAGGTGCTGATTCTCGACGAGCCCACGCGCGGGGTGGACGTGGGCGCCAAGTTTGAGATTTACAAGCTGATGCTGGAGCTGGCGGCGCAGGGCATGTCGATCATCATGGTGTCGTCGGAGCTGGCCGAAGTGCTCGGCGTATCGGACCGCGTGCTGGTGATGGGCGAGGGCAAACTGCGCGGCGATTTCGTCAACGATAACCTGAGCCAGGAAACGCTGCTGTCGGCAGCGCTGGTGCACTGAGCATTTCTGATTTCTTCGTGAAGACCATGCAAACAACTAATCTCAAACAGCTTTTCACGCAATACAAAATCCTCGCGCTGCTGATCGCCATTGCCATCATCTGGGCCTTCTTCAGCTGGAAGACCGAGGGCGGCTTTGTCTCCCCGCGCAACCTGTCGAACCTGATGCGGCAGATGGCGGTGACCGGCATCGTCGCCTGCGGCATGGCGTTTGTCATCATCGCCGGCGAAATCGACCTGTCTGTCGGCTCGCTGCTTGGCCTGCTGGGCGGGATCGCCGCCGTGCTCGATGTTACCCACGGCATGCCGCTGCCGGCCACGATTGCCGTGGTGCTGGCCTGCGGCCTGGTGCTGGGTCTGTTCAACGGCTACCTGACCGCCTACAAGGGCATACCGTCGTTTATCGTCGGCCTGGGCGGCATGCTGGCCTATCGCGGCATTGTGCTCGGCGTGACCGACGGCTCCACGGTGGCGCCGGTGTCCGAACCGCTGGTGCACCTGGGGCAGGGTTATCTGCCGCCGCAGATGGGCATCGCGCTCGGTGTGGTGCTGTTTGCGCTGGCCGCCGTGCTGACCTGGCGCCAGCGCGCCAGCCTGGCGCGTCACAGCCTGCCGGTGCCGCCCGTGTGGCGCGACGCCTTGCGCCTGCTGGCGATCGGCGCCGTGCTGTTTGCGTTTGTGCGCACGCTCAACAGCTACGAGGGCATACCGCTGCCGGTACTGCTGTTGCTGGCGCTGCTCGGCATCTTCAGCTATGTCGCCACGCAAACCGTATTTGGCCGCCGCATCTACGCGGTGGGCAGCAATATGGAGGCCACGCGCCTGTCGGGCGTCAACGTGCAGGCGGTCAAGCTGTGGATCTTCGGCATCATGGGCTTGATGTGCGCACTGGCGGGGCTGATCAACACGGCGCGCCTGGCCGCCGGTTCGCCGTCGGCCGGCACCTCGGGCGAACTCGATGCGATTGCCGCCTGCTTCATCGGCGGCACCTCGATGCGCGGCGGTTCCGGCACCGTGTATGGTGCGCTGATCGGCGCGCTGGTCATGGCCAGTCTCGATAACGGCATGTCGATGCTCGACGTGGACAGTTACTGGCAAATGATCGTCAAGGGCGCGATCCTGACGCTGGCGGTGTGGGTCGATGTGGCCACCCGTTCGGCGCGCCGGTGATCAGCTTATCAGCAATGTAGAATCGTCGATTTAGTTACTGGCCCGCAATGGCGGGCCGTTTGCTGTGGGGTGTATGCGACGCTTGCTGATTATCATTCGCGCGCTTGGTGATTTTCGCAATTGCCACACTTTTACGTAACTTGCAGAATATTCTTATAGCATTCAGGCCCGAGGATCACTGCCCGGCGCACTGAACGATAAAAAAACGACGAGCGAGACAGACCCATGACAATCCAGCATCCGCGCCACCCGGCGCCCGCCTGCTTGCGCACATCTTGTGCTTATCTGGTGCGCACCCGTGTTTATTCACACTCATTTGCAAACGTTTTCAAACCCAGTCTGGCTGCACACCGTCCCTTGTAGCTCAGCACCAACGGGGCTGAAGAACCCCGGTCAAATCGTATAACCTTGGAGAGCGTAATGAAGCACACATTTAAAAAAACCGCGATGGCGATGGCCGTGGCACAGATGACGGTGATGTTGGGCGCTGCCGCCAACGCCCAGACCACGGCAGGCGGCAGCACGGCGGTGGCTGGCGCCCAAGAGCCGGTATCGGTGGTGGTGACCGGCCAGCGCGCCGCGCTGCAGTCGGCGCAAAAAATCAAGCAGGATGCCGACGAGGTAGTCGATTCGATTTCCGCCGACGATATCGGCAAGCTGCCGGACCGCTCGGTGACCGAGGTACTGCAGCGCGTGGCCGGCGTGACCATTGACCGCGCCATGTCGCGCAGCGACCCCGATCACTTTTCGGTCGAAGGTTCGGGCGTGTCGGTACGTGGCCTGAGCTATGTACGCTCCGAGCTCAATGGCCGCGATTCGTTCTCGGCCAACGGCGGCCGCTCGCTCAACTTCGAAGACGTGCCGCCAGAGCTGATGGCTGGCGTTGACATCTACAAGAATCCGTCGGCCGAGCAGGTGGAGGGCGCCATCGGCGGCCTGATCAACCTGCGCACCGCCATGCCGTTCGATTACAAGGGCTTCAAGGCTGCCATCACCGGTTCGCAAACGCACTCGGAACTGCGCAAGGGCAAAGCCTCGCCATCGGGTTCCGGCCTGGTGTCGAACCGCTGGAAAACCCCGTTCGGCGAAGTGGGCGCCCTGATCGATCTGGCTTACTCCGAGTCGGCCACCCGCACCGACGCCATCCAGGTCGAGCCCTACTACCCGCTTAACGACATCGTCAGCGGCCGTACCGTGTACATCCCCAAGGGCGCGCAATGGCGTTCGCTCGATTTTGACCGCACCCGCAAAGGCGCTTACGGCGCCCTGCAATGGAAGCCGAACAGCGAACTCACCACCGGTCTGACCTATTTCAAGTCGCAGTACAGGATGCAGTGGGACGAGCAGGCCATCTTTGCCCAGTCGGCGCCTTACGACATGGCTGTGGCCAACGGCGTGTATGACGACAATGGCGCTTTCGTCAGCGGTACGCTGAGCAACCGCAACGGCACCGGCATCAACTTTAACAACGACGTGCGCACCTCGTGGCGCGATTCCTCGACGACCGACCTGGCGTGGAATATGCGCTGGCGTCCGAACGACCGCTGGACCATCAACGCCGATGTGCAGCGTATCCGCGCCGATACCGAGAGCCTCGATTCCACCGTGGCCACCGGCCTGAAAATGCCAAAGCAGCAGCTGAACCTGTCCGGCCTGCCGACCCTGACCTTCGACGATGCCGACCGCGCCTTCCTGGCCAACCCGAACAATTACTACTGGGCCTTCACGATGGAGCACCTGGATCG
Organism: Duganella sp.; assembly: GCA_040508275.1. Lineage (GTDB taxonomy): Bacteria > Pseudomonadota > Gammaproteobacteria > Burkholderiales > Burkholderiaceae_D > Rugamonas. Next base: position 6,808 of record JBEVNE010000086.1, on the reverse strand, counting down.
TGCGAAAGCCGATTCCGACGCCGTCAAGGTCGATCTCAAATACGACTTTGATCACCCGGTATGGCGCGATATCCGTTTTGGCACGCGCATCACTGACCGTAACTCGGTCAATGAAAAATCCAACCCCGACTACCACTGGCAGGGCATTACCCAGGACTGGATGGGAGGCCTTGGTGGTCGCCTGGCCTACCTGGGCGATCCGCGCTTCTCGGGCGCCACCACCACCCAGAGTTTCAATAATTTCTTCAACGGCAAGCGTGACGTACCGGCCGTGGTCTTCCCCGCCGTGTCGTGGGCCCAGGGTTATCCAAACAGCTACGCCACGCTGCATTCGTATCGCGGCATCCTGTGCGCTGAAGCGGGCAATACCTGCGACGGCTGGAGCCCGGCCACCTTTGGCGGCGATCCGAAAGGCATCAACGAACTGGCGGAAAAAACCAAGGCGCTGTATGCGCAAGGCCGCTTCGGCTTCGATAATCTGAAGTACCCGATCGATGGTAACGTCGGCCTGCGTTTCGTCAAAACCGATTCGCGCGCCAATGGCTACACGGTGTTCAATTCCACGGCTACCGCCGGTCCAGGCATTCCGGTGATCCCGGCGTTTTCGCGTGCCGAGAACTTTGAAAATTCCTACCGCAACTGGTTGCCCAGCCTGAACCTGCGCCTGAAAGCTTCCGATACGCTGCAGTTCCGCGCCGCCTTTGCCTCGGCAATGTCGCGCCCCGATCCATCGCAGCTGCAGGCTTACACGGCCCTCAGCCAGAGTGTGGACAACAACACCGGCATCGTCAGCTACACCGGCGAAGCGCAGGGTAATCCCAACCTGCGCCCGATCACTGCCAAGCAGGTCGACATAACGGCGGAGTGGTATTTCTCGCCGGTGGGCTCGATCACCCTGGCGGTGTTCAACAAGCGCCTGAAAGACGTGATCGTCAAGCAGACCTATACCACCTCGCTGACCGACACCGCCGGCGTGGCGCATGGCTTTGTCACCACCGCACCGGTCAACGGCGCCAAGGGCCGCGCACGCGGCTTCGAGCTGGCTTACCAGCAGTACTTCGACAAGCTGCCAGGCGCCTGGTCGGGCCTGGGCCTGCAAGGTAACTTTACCTTCGTCGATAGCAAGCGCACCTTGTACAACGGCGTGTTCTCGCCTTACTGCACGGGCAGCGGCGGCGGCGCCGCCAACCTCAACCTGAACCTCAACGGTTGCGATACCAACGGCACCACCTTCGGCAATATGCCGCTGGAAAACCTGTCGCGCCAGTCGTACAACGTGGCCCTGATGTACGACAAGGGTCCATGGTCGGCGCGCCTGGCCTGGAACTGGCGTTCGAAGAGCCTGCAGGCGATCAATGTCAACGGCACCCAGGGTACCGATGGCACCGACAGCAATCCGGCCAGCCCGACCTTTGGACAGCGTAACGTCGCCTGGGGTCTGCCTACCTGGGCCGACGACTACGGCCAGGCCGATGCTTCGGTGTCGTACAAGATCAATGAGCGGATCCAGATCGGCCTGGAAGCGCAAAACATCACCGACTCGAAATACAAGGTCCTGATGCAGCAAAACATCGGTATGATGGGCCGCGCATGGTTCTCGTCCGGTGCGCGTTACACCGCTCGTCTCAGCTACAACTTCCAATAAGGATAGTCTGCATGAAGAAAACCGCCCGCCAGCTCATTGCGAGTATCTCTTTAACCGTATTCGCCGCGGCTGGCGCGGCGGCTGCACCGATTCCCGAGCTTGTGCAAAAGGATGGCCGTCACGCCTTGATGGTGGATGGCGCGCCCTTTGTCATGCTCGCGGGGCAGGCGCAAAACTCGAGTAATTACCCGCTCGCCCTGCCGCAGGTGTGGGCGGCAATCAAGGATGCCAACGCCAACACGCTCGAAATCCCGGTGGCCTGGGAACAGATCGAGGCGGTGGAAGGCAAGTTCGATTTCAGCTACGTCGATACGCTGGTAGCCGAGGCGCGCAAGAACAAGGTGCGCCTGGTGCTGCTGTGGTTCGGCACCTGGAAAAACACCGGCGCCAACTATACGCCCGAGTGGGTCAAGTTTAACAATGCCCGCTTCCCGCGCATGCTGGACCAGGAGGGCAAGCCGATTTACTGCCTGTCGCCGCAAGGCGAAGAAACCCTCAAGGCCGACAAGAAAGCCTTTGTCGCCCTGATGACCCACATTAAAAAAATCGATGAAGCGCAGCGCACCGTGATCATGGTGCAGGTGCAAAACGAGGTGGGTACTTACGGCTACGCGCGCGACTATGGTCCACGCGCCGAAGCGCTGTTCAACCAGCCGGTGCCAGCCGAAGTGCTAAAGCGTAAAAAGTCGCCGGTGGCGCTGGCTGCCAGCGGCACATGGAAGCAGGTGTATGGCGACTACGCGGACGAATACTTCCACGCCTGGTCGATTGCCAGCTACATCGGCGAGATCGCCAAGGCCGGCCGTGCCGTCTACAACCTGCCGATGTTCGTCAACAACGCCATCCGCGATCCGCTGGAAGAACCGATCAAGCCGTGGAACAAAAACTTCGCCAGCGGCGGCCCGACCTATGATGTCATCGATATCTACAAGGCCGCTGCGCCGGCCATCGATTTTGCCGCGCCCGATATCTACAGCCCCGATTCGCGCAAGTTCGCTGCCACGCTCGATAAATTCCAGCGGCCCGACAATGCGCTGGCCGTGCCGGAGATGAGCAACGCCGCCGAGTACGTGCGCTATGCCTACCTGGTGCTGGGCCGCGGTGCGATCAACTTCTCGCCGTTCGGCATCGACTACGCCGATTACAGCAATTTCCCGCTGGGGCACAAGGCCACCGACAAGACCATGACCGCGCCTTATGGAAAAATCTATGGCGCGTTCCGGCCAATGGAGCGCCAGTGGGCCAAATGGGCCTTTGAAGGCCGCACCTACGGCGTGGCCGAAGGCGACGACCGCCAGCCGCAAAAGCTGGCGCTGAAAGGCTGGAACGCCACCATCTCGTTCCGCGAGTGGCAGTTTGGCGAAGCTCAGTATTTCAAGGATGTGAAAGACCTGCCGGCCAACACCGACAAGCCCAATGGCGGCGTGGCGATCGCGCAGATCGCCGACAATGAGTTCATCATCGTCGGCCAATATGCGCGCGTAAAAATCGACAGCGCCAACGGCAAACCGACCATGTGGGCGCGCGTTGAGCAAGGGCGTTATGATCCATCCGGTAAATGGATCATGGAACGCAACTGGAACGGCGACCAGACCGACTACGGCTTGAACCTGACCGGCAATCCGGTGGTACTCAAGGTAAAAGTCGGCACGTATTAATTTACCCCCAGCTTGCTACCCGTCTTTCCCGCCTGCGCGGGAATGACGATGCTGAGGGTGATGGTATTCACATATAAAAATTCAGGAGAACACATGCGATTCAAAGCGATAGTGCCGGCAGCTTCCTGCCTGGCAGTCATGATGTCCGGCCACGCGCTGGCGGGTACCTTCGAAAAGACCGCCACCGGCGTGGTGGTCAAGCCCGACAGCGGCGCCAGGGAAGTGCGGCTCAACGTCATGAGCGACAGCATCATCCAGGTGATCAAGACCGACCAGGCAGGCAAGCAGCTCACGCCGTCGCTGATGACCGTGGCCGCTCCTGTTAGCGGTATCTTCAGCGTCAGCGCTTCGGGCAAGGACAAGGTTACGCTCAAGGCCAAGAAAATCTCGGTGGCGGTGTCGCTGGCCACCGGCCAGGTGCAGTTTTTTAACGCCGCCGGCAAAGCATTCTTGACGCAGGCCGCCGAAAGCATCAAACCCGTGGACGTGGAGGGCAAACCGTTCCTCGCCGTTACCCAGGGCTTCAACCACGGCACCAAGGACGCCTTCTACGGCCTGGGCCAGCACCAGAACGGCCAGATGAATCTGAATGGCGAAGACGTGCTGCTGATGCAGCACAATATGGTGATCGCCGTGCCGTTCGTCGTCTCGGATAAAAACTACGGCGTTTTGTGGGACAACAATTCGATTTCGCGCTTCGGCAACCCCAAGCCGTACGGCTTCCTCAGCCGCGACCTCAAGCTGGTCGATGCCGATGGCAAGGCTGGTGGCCTGACCGCGCGCTACTACGTCGACGACAAGCTGGTGCTGACGCGCCAGGAAAAAGACATCGATTACCAGTACCTGAAGGATGTGGCCGAGAACTGGCCCAAGGAACTCGGCGATCCGAAAAAAGCCGTGGGTGTAAAAGTGGTGTGGGAGGGCACGCTGGCCTCCGACAAGCCGGGCGTGCACAAGATGCAGCTGTACTCGTCGGACTACGCCAAGCTGACCATCGACGGCAAACAGATCATGGATGTGTGGCGCCAGGGCTGGAACCCGTGGTACCACAATTTTGAACTGAAGCTGGAAGCCAACAAGCCGGTCAAGCTGCACCTGGAATGGAAGCCATCGGGCGGCATGGTCGCCATGACCCACAGCGATCCGCTGCCGGCGCCCGAGCGCCATTCGCTGACGTTCTCGTCGGAGGTGGCGCAAGCCATCAACTACTATGTGATCAATGGCGAGACCAGCATCGACAAGGTGATTGCCGGCTACCGCCACCTGACCGGCGAAGCGCCGATGATGCCGAAATGGTCGTACGGCCTGTGGCAGTCGCGCCAGCGCTATGAAACCCAGGAGCAGTTGCTGGGCGTGCTCAAGGAATACCGCAAGCAGGGCTGGCCGATCGATAACATAGTGCAGGACTGGTTCTACTGGCCGCAGGACGGCTGGGGTTCGCACGACTTCGACAAGGCCCGCTTCCCCGATCCGAAAGGCATGGTCGATGAAGTCCACAAGAACAATGCGCGCGTGATGATTTCGATCTGGGGTAAATTTTACGAGAACACCGCCAACTACCAGGAGCTGAAAAAGAACGGCTTCATGTGGACCAAGAATGTCGAGAATGGCGACCTTGACTGGGTAGGCCCGGGATACAAGAACAGCCACTACGACCCCTACACCAAGGGCGCGCAGGACATGTACTACCGCCAGATGAAACCGAAGCTGGTGGACCTGGGCTTCGACGCCTGGTGGATGGACAATACCGAACCGGACGTGCTGTCCAACACGCGCCTGGAAGACTTTAAAAAGCTGATCGGTCCGACCGTGCACGGCCCCGGCGAAGTGACCTTCAATCCGTACAGCCTGGTGCATACCGAGGGTTTCTATAACCACCTGAAAAAAGACCAGCCAGAAAAGCGCCAGTTCATCCTGTCGCGCTCCGGCTTTGCCGGCATTCAGCGTAACGCCACCGCGCTGTGGAGCGGCGACACGGTCGGCCGCTGGAACAATCTGTACGACCAGATTTCGGCTGGCGTGCAAATCTCGATGTCCGGCATTCCCAACTGGACCCACGACATTGGCGGCTACGCCCAGGAAGTGCGCTTCCAGACCGGCGACGTTGGCTCGGCGCAGGAAAACCGCGTGACCTCCGCCAACCAGGGCACGGAAGAAGACCTGAAGGAATGGCGCGAACTCAATCTGCGCTGGTGGCAGTTTGGCGCGTTCTCGCCGCTGTTCCGTTCGCACGGTGAAGTCGTCAAGCGCGAGATCCACATCATCTCGCCGGAAGGCTCGCCGATGCGCGAATCGATGGTCTGGTACGACAAGCTGCGCTACCGCCTGATGCCCTACATTTACTCGACCGCTGCGACCACGCACCACGAGTCGGGCACCATCATGCGCGGCCTGGTGATGGACTTCCCGCAGGACGACGCGGTGAAAAACATCGCCGACCAATACCTGTTCGGCCACAGCTTCCTGGTGGCGCCCGTGTATGTGTACGGCGCGCGCGAGCGCAAGGTGTACATGCCCAAGGGCGCCAACTGGTACGACTACTACACGGGCGAGCTGCACAAGGGCGGCGCTACGGTCTCGATCAAGGCGCCGGAAACGCGCATGCCGCTGCTGGTCAAGGCCGGTTCCATCGTGCCGGTCGGCCCGGTCACGCAGTATGTCGATGAAAAGCCTGACGCACCGATCACGTTTACCGTGTACACGGGCGCTGATGGTACTTTCAGCCTGTACGAGGACGATGGCGTATCGAATGCCTATCTGCGCAAGGAGTTCAGCCGCATTCCGGTCAGCTACAACGACAAGACCGGTGTAGTGACCATTGGTGAGCGCGCCGGTCAATACAAGGGCATGGTAGACAAGCGTGAGTTCCGCGTACGCTTCATCAAGCCTGGCGTATCGAGCTCGGACAACTTCGATGCCGCCGACAAGGTGGTCAGCTACGACGGTAAAGCCGTCACCATCAAGCGTTGATTCAACGGAGCCGCCTTTGTTCAATGTATTGATCAAGGCGGCGCCGTGGCTGGCGCTGTCTTGGGTGTTTGCCGCTTTGGCTACCCCGGCTGCCACGGCGGCCCCGGACCTTACGCTGCGCTACCAGCAGCCGGCGCCCGATACCAATGCCGGCTGGGAGCGCGAAGCGCTGCCGATTGGTAATGGACGCATCGGCGCCATGCTGTTTGGTCAGTTGGCGCGTGAGCGCCTGCAGTTCAACGACATTACGTTGTGGACCGGCGACGACAAGGTGATGGGCGCCTACCAGGCCTTTGGCGATGTGTACATCAACCTGCCGGGCCACGAGCGCAACACCAGTGCTTACGCGCGCCAGCTCGACCTCCAGCGCAGCGTGCACAGCGTGCGCTACACCCACAACGGCGTGCGCTTTCAGCGCGAGGCGCTGGCCAGCTATCCGGCACAGGTGATCGCGCTGCGCCTGTCGGCCGACAAGGGCGGCCAGTACACGGGTTCCATCGAACTGACCGATATGCACGATGCGCAGATCAATGCG
>JBEVNE010000085.1:0-21356 GCA_040508275.1 Duganella sp. | reverse complement strand
CCAAGGTGACCAACGTATTTGGTGCTACAGCAGCGAAGTACTCGAGAACTCCACTGAGGAACGAAGTGTAACACAGTTTTTGTGCGGCGCACAAATTATTTTTGATGATGTTGTTCACGCCCGCCATTGTCATTGCGATTACCGCAACTCAAGAAAAATGGCTTAATATGCAAAATATTTCTTTTGGGACTTATATTGTATGGCTGAACCTATTCACTACCTGAACAATGCCGAAAAGGTGTTTGTGTTCGATCAGGTTTATCCTCTGAGCGCTGCTACCGAGCAGGCGAACCAGAAAAAACTGAGTGCTTTCGGGGTGTGGGCCAAGCTGAATCCCTTCAAGCGCCCCAAGGATGAAACCGTTCTTCTGTCCAAACACGTTTTGCGCTACGAACCGTTCTGGCACGTGGTGACAACCCGATCGGTTGATTATTCGCGCGAACTGATCTATCCCGTGGACATAGGTAATGCGCATGCCAAAAAAGTGGTAATCAATGGTCAGGAATATTCGATCGCGGAGCAGGGGAGCAAGCGCACGATCAATCTGCAGGCAGTCGAGCACTCCCACCGGAAGATCAATTATGAAGACTATCTCGACGGATTGTCGCGTGACCTGAAGAAGGGCGTATTGGCCAATTACGTCAGCAAATACAAGGTACAGGAGCATACGGTACTGGAGTTGGCTGAAGCGATCGTCCCGCAATTGCGATTGCCCATGCTGCTGCAGAAAATTCGCCAGACACTGGACGCGGAAGTGATCAATGCCCACGAGTTTCAGGAAGACATCGTGACGGTGGAAAAGGTTTATATGTACTACCGCCCCGTGTTTGCGTTTGAATTTACCTGGACAACCGAGGACAAGGTCGGCGTAATTGAAGTCGATGGCCTGACGGGTGAGGTGATCGAGAATGGCCAGTGGTTCAAGGAAAAGCTACAGGCGATCACCACGCGTGAAATGCTGTTTGAAATGGGATCGGAGCTTGCGGGGGTATTGGTTCCGGGCGGCGGAACTGCTGTCAAGGTGATTGAGAAAATTACGGCGGGTTGATCGGCGCGATATGATGGACGTTTGGGCAGCCCTTCGATGCGAAGTGCCACTACCGCAGTTAGACCGGACACAAGGACTGCGCATCCCAGAAACGACAACGCCCACTTGCATGAGTGGGCGTTGCGTGAACGATGTTCTTGGTGGCCCGGGGCGGAATCGAACCACCGACACAAGGATTTTCAATCCTCTGCTCTACCAACTGAGCTACCAGGCCAAGGACCAGAATTATAGCAGGCCTCGGCGAAAACGCAAGCGCAGATTTCTTGCTGTCACAAACGCTATAATGGCTGGATGAATAAACCATCGTCCCCATCGTCGTCCTCGCGTGCTGCGCAGCGTGCCGAGATTTGCATTGTTGGCAATGGTGCGATTGCCAAGACCACGGCGCTCGGCCTGGCGAATGCCGGCCTTGGCGTTATTTTGCTGGGGCCGCCAACACCGGCCAAGCCGGCAGCCGGTGATCCCGGCTGGGATGCGCGCGTATATGCGCTCAATCACACGGCGCAGCGGCTGCTGGCGTCGCTCAAGGTGTGGGGCGCGCTCGATGCGGCGCGGGTGGCGCCGGTTGATGCCATGGTGGTGCAGGGCGATGGTCCCACGCCGGGCGGCCTGGGTTTTGACGCCTATGGCGCCCATACCGATACGCTGGCGTGGATACTCGAAGAACGTAACCTCAACCAGGCGCTCGACGCTGCGCTGCGCTTTGCGCAGAATGTCACCGTCGTCAGCGGCCGCGCCTTGGCGCTGGTACGCGACGACAGTGGTGCTACCGTCACACTGGAAGATGGCGCCAGCATTCAGGCCGAACTGGTGGTGGGCGCCGATGGCGCGCAGTCTTGGGTGCGCGGCCAGTGCGATATCGGCCTCGATTACCGCAGCTATGGGCAGCGCGGCGTGGTATCCAATTTTGCCTGCGAAAAGCCGCATCACGGCGCCGCCCACCAATGGTTTACCGGCGAGCAGGGCATTGTGGCGCTGCTGCCGCTGCCGGGCAAGCAGGTGTCGCTGGTGTGGTCGGCGCCCGATGCGCTGGCCGATGTGCTGTGCGCCGAGACGGCGCAGCAGATCGCTGACCGCCTGGCCGTGTACGCGGCCGACAAGCTCGGCGCGCTCACGCCCTTGCAGCCGGAACTGGTGCGCGATTTTCCGCTGCGCCTGATCCGTCCGCACGCGATGACGTCGCCGCGCGTGGCGCTGGTCGGCGACGCTGCCCACGTGGTGCATCCGATGGCCGGCCATGGCATGAATCTCGGCTTTGGCGACGTGGCGCAACTGATCAACACCCTGCGCGAGCGCGAAGCGCAGCGCGGCGTTGGCGATGCGCGCGTACTGGCGCGCTACGAGCGCGCGCGCAAGGAAGATGTGCTGCTGATGCAAGTTGCCACCGATGGCCTGGCGCGCCTGTTTGGCGCCGACATGGAGCCGCTGCGCGTGGTGCGTAATTTGGGATTAAACTTGCTCGATAAATTACCGGTGCTGAAGCGCCGCCTGATCTCGCACGCCATGGGCAAATAGCCCACACTGTCTTTTATACCCCCCTGTATTTTCTGTCAGCCGTTACCGGAGAAGTTATGAGAATGAGTAAGTTAGTACTGCTGTTGTTGTCCGCGCTGGTCGCCTCGTGCGGCAATGCCCAGGATGCGAAAGCGCCGACCGAAGAAGAAATCAGGAAAATCGTCGAGCCGCGCCTGGGCGAGGGCGTCAAGGTCGATTCCATCAAAGCCACGCCTTACAGCGGCCTGTACGAAATCCGCATGGGCAGCGACATTCTCTACACCGACAAAACCGGCACCTATGTGTTCAACGGCCATATCTTCAACCTGACCACCGGCAAGGACCTGACGCGCGAACGCATCGATGAACTCAACAAGGTGAGCTTCTCCGATCTGCCGCTGGACAAGGCGCTCAAGACCGTCAAGGGCGACGGTTCGCGCGTGATTGCCGTGTTTGAAGACCCCAACTGCGGCTACTGCAAGCAGTTCCGCAAGACCACGCTGACCGAGATTAACAACGTCACCGTCTACACCTTCATGTACAACATCCTGCGCGAAGATTCGTTCACTAAGTCGGCTGGCGTGTGGTGCGCGCCAGACCGCAACAAGGCCTGGGATGACTGGATGCTGAGCGGTAAAGTGCCGGCGGCAGCGGCTGCATCGTGCACCACGCCCAACCAGGAAGTGCTGGCGCTGGGCCGCAAGATCGGCGTGAGCGGCACGCCGACCATCATCTTTACCGATGGTTCGCGTCTGCCAGGTGCGGTAGACACCAAGACGCTGGAAGCGAAGTTCGCGGCAATCAAAAAATAAGTAGTCCGTCCACAGCAGTTGTATCGTCCTCCAGGAGATTTATATGATCACTTTAAATATTAACGGCAAGGACGTACAAGTCGATGCCGATCCATCGACGCCCATCCTGTGGGCGCTGCGCGATAACCTCAATATGACCGGCACCAAGTTCGGTTGCGGCGCCGCCCTGTGCGGCGCCTGCACCGTGCACCTGGCCGGCGAGCCGGTGCGCTCGTGCGTAATGCCGATTTCCGCCGCTGTCGGTCAAAAGATCACCACCATCGAAGCGATGGAAGGCGACAAGATCGGCAAGGCCGTGCAGGAAGCCTGGGTCAAGCTCGATGTGCCGCAGTGCGGCTACTGTCAGAGCGGCCAGATCATGAGCGCCACCGCGCTCCTACGCACCAATAAAAAACCGAGCGACGCCGATATCGACAACGCCATGAGCGGCAATATCTGTCGCTGCGGTACCTATCAACGCATACGCGCCGCCATCAAGGATGCGGCCAAAACCATCGCTTAAGGAGGACGTATGCGTATCGAATGGATCAATAAAGACAATCTGGACGCCGCCCTGGCTGGCCAGACCGCTGGTGTATCGGGCGTATCCGGCGTATCTGGCACCTCCGGCCTCTCGCGCCGTGGCTTCATGAAAACCGGCGCTGCCGCTGGTGGTGGCCTGGTGCTCGGCTTCTTCATGCCGGCTGCCGGCCGTTTTGCCAACGCCCAGCAGGCGCCGGCCAAGGTGTATGAGCCGAACGCCTTCCTGCATATCGCCCCCGACAACACGGTGACGGTGCAGGTCAACCGCCTGGAGTTTGGCCAGGGCGTGCAGACGGCCATGCCGATGCTGATCGCCGAAGAACTCGACGCCGACTGGAGCAAGGTCAAGGGCGCGCTGGCGCCGGCCGGCGACCAGTACAAAGACCCGGCTTTCGGCATCCAGATTACCGGCGGCTCGGGCAGCATCGCCCACTCGTACACGCAGTACCGCGAAATCGGCGCCAAGGCGCGCGCCATGCTGGTGGCCGCCGCCGCCCAGCAGTGGAAGGTGTCGCCCGACCAGGTCAAGGCCGCCAACGGCGTGCTGACCGGTCCGGCGGGCCAAAAAGCCACCTTCGGCGAACTGGCCAACGCCGCCATGCAGCAACCGGTGCCGGCCACCGTGGTGCTCAAGGACCCGAAAGACTTCAAGATCATCGGCAAGCCGGTCAAGCGTCTCGATGCTGCGCTAAAATCGACTGGCAAACAGCAGTTCGGCATGGACTTCAAGGCGCCCGACAGCAAGGTGGCGCTGGTGGCGCGTCCGCCCGTATTCGGCGCCAGGGTCGGCAAGCTCGACGCCAGCAAGGCCAAGGCCATCAAGGGCGTGATCGAGGTGCTGCAAGTGACTACCGACCGTGGCGGCAATGGCGTGGTGGTGGTGGCAGACGGCTACTGGCCGGCCAAGATGGGCCGCGATGCGCTGCTGATCGACTGGGATACCAGCGGCCTGGAAAAAGTCAGCAGCGACCAGCAACTGGCGCAGTTCAAGGCGCTGGCGCAAAAGCCGGGCGCTTCGTCGCGCACGGCCGATACCTCCAAACTGGCCGGCGCCGCCAAAAAAATCTCGGCCGTGTATGAATTCCCTTACCTCGCGCACGCGCCGATGGAGCCGCTCAACTGCGTGATCGACCTGCGCGCCGACGGCTGCACGGTGTGGGCCGGTTCGCAGTTCCAGACTGTCGATCAGGGCGCTGTCGCCACCACCGTGGGCATGAAGCCCGAACAGGTGGTGCTCAACACCATGATGGCGGGCGGCGGCTTCGGCCGCCGTGGCGTACCGACTTCCGACTACCTGGTGGAAGCGGCCAATGTCGCCAAGGCCTGGAAGGCCGCAGGCCAGAGCGCGCCGGTCAAGGTGGTGTGGAGCCGCGAAGATGATATCAAGGGCGGCTACTACCGGCCGTCGCATGTGCACCGCGCCGATATCGGCATCGATGCCAAGGGCAATATCGTCGCCTGGGATCACGTGATCGTCGGCCAGTCGATTGCCGATGGCACCCTGTTCGCGCCGATGATGATCAAGAACGGCGTCGATTCCACCATGGTCGAAGGCATGGGCGAACCCTACGAGGTGCCGCTCAACCTCAGCGCACACATTGCCAAGGCCAATGTGCCGGTGCTGTGGTGGCGTTCGGTGGGCTCCACCCACACCGCCTACGTGATGGAAACCCTGATCGACGAAGCCGCGCATGCGGCCAAGGTGGACCCGGTGGCCTACCGCAAAAAGCTCATCGGCGAAAAAGGCAAGCGCCACCTGGCTGCACTGGAGCTGGCGGTGGCCAAATCGGGCTATGGCAAAAAAGCCCTGCCCAAGGGCCAGGCCTGGGGCGTGGCGGTGCACGAATCGTTCAACACCGTGGTCGCTTACGTGGTGGTGGCCACCATCAAGGATGGCGCGCCCAAGCTGCTCAAGGCGACTGCCGGCGTGCATTGCAATACGGCCGTCAACCCGCTCACCATCGAAGCGCAAATCCAGGGCGCCGCGCTGATGGGACTGGGCATGACGCTGCCCGGCGCCGCCATCACCCTCAAGGATGGTGTGGTCGAGCAGCAGAACTTCAGCGATTATTCGGTGGCGCGCATGACCGACATGCCAGTGATCGACGTGCACATCGTGCCATCGAACGATCCGCCGACCGGCATGGGCGAACCGGGCCTGCCGCCGCTGGCGCCGGCGTTTGCCAATGCCGTGTTCAAGCTGACCGGCAAGCGGCTGCGCAAGCTGCCGTTCGACCTGGCTTCGGCATAAGCGGATGGCGCTGACCGGGATTTTGCTGGCGGCAGGGCGCGGCAAACGGTTCGATCCGTCCGGCGCCAGCAACAAGCTGCTGCAGATACTGGACAGCGGTGACTGCGCCGGCCAGCCCGTGGTGGTGGCCAGCGCCCGCCATCTGCTGGCCGTGCTGCCGCGCGTGGTGGCGGTGGTGCGCCCTGGCGATGAGCGCGTGGCGGCGCTGCTGGGGGCGTTGGGCTGTGAAGTGCGCGTGTGTGACGATGCTGACCTGGGCATGGGCGAATCGCTGGTGACCGCCATCGATTACACGCGCGGCGCCGAAGGATGGCTGATTGCCCTGGGCGACATGCCCTGGGTGCAGCCGGCCACCTTGCAGGCTCTGGCGACGGCGGTGGAGCAGGGCGCGCACATCGCCGCCCCCGTGCATGGCGGGCGGCGCGGCAACCCGGTGGCGTTCAGCAGTGTTCATCTACCGTTGCTGCTGGCGCTGCAAGGCGACCAGGGCGCACGCGCCATCGTCAACCGCCATGCGGTCAGCGAGGTGGCGGTGGATGATGGCGGCGTGCTGCGAGACGTTGATACGCCCGCCGATCTGCAGCACCATGAATAAACCAGCAATGAGATGAAAGCATCGTGAAGAAATCAAACCAGCAAGCAGGCATTTCGTACACCATCGTCGGCCACGATCTGGCCGCCCACCTGTTCCACGTCAGCGTCACGGTGCAGTCGCCCGCCGCCAGCGGCCAGATTTTTGCCTTGCCGGCGTGGATACCGGGCAGTTACATGATCCGCGAGTTCTCGCGCAATATCGTGCGCATCCGCGCCGAGTCGAACGGCCAGCCGGTCGAACTGACCAAGCTCGATAAACATAGCTGGCAGGCCGCGCCACTCAAACACGCTGCCGCGCTGACCGTGCATTACGAAGTCTATGCCTGGGATCTGTCGGTGCGCGCCGCCCACCTCGACCAGAATCACGGCTTCTTTAACGGCACCAGCGTGTTCCTGCGCGTGCTCGGCCAGGAAGATCAGCCGCACGTGGTCGATATTGGCCGTCCAGACCACCCATCGGCAAAAAGCTGGCGCGTGGCCACTGCGCTGCCCGAGCTGAAAGCCAAGCGTTATGGTTTTGGCACATATGTCGCGTCCAGCTACGACGAATTGATCGATCACCCGGTCGAACTCGGCGACTTTGCGCTGGCCAGCTTCAAGGCGTATGGCGTGCCGCACGACGTGGTGATTACCGGCCGCGTGCCCAACCTCGACATGCCACGCTTGTGCGCCGACCTCAAACGCATCTGCGAAACGCAGATCGCGTTTTTCGAGCCCAAGGCAAAAAAAGCGCCGATGGCGCGCTATGTCTTCATGACCATGGCCGTGGGCGACGGTTATGGCGGATTGGAACACCGCGCCTCGACGGCGCTGATCTGCAACCGCGCCGACCTGCCGACTACCGCTACGACGGATGGCGACATCAGCGACGGCTACCTGCAATACCTGGGCTTGTGCAGCCACGAGTACTTCCACACCTGGAACGTCAAGCGCATCAAGCCGGCGGCGTTTGCACCTTACAATTTGCAAGTCGAGAACTATTCACCGCTGCTGTGGCTGTTTGAAGGCTTTACCAGTTACTACGACGACCTGATGCTGGTGCGGGCTGGCGTTATCGCCGAGCCTGCCTATTTCAAGTTGCTGGGCAAGACCATCGGCAGCGTGTTGCGTGGTAGCGGACGGACCAAGCAAAGCGTGGCGGACTCGAGTTTTGATGCCTGGGGTAAATATTATCGCCAGGATGAAAACGCGCCGAATGCGATTGTCAGTTACTACACCAAGGGTTCGCTGGTGGCGCTGGCGCTCGACCTGAGTCTGCGTGCCAAGACTGGCGGCAAGAAATCGCTCGACGATGTAATGCGTGCTTTGTGGCAACGTTATGGCCGGGACTTCTATTCCGGCGGCGGCCAGGGCGTCACGCCGGCCGAGGTCGAAGCGCTGTTCGATGAAATCGGCGGCGCCCGCTTCAAGCCGTTTTTCGACAAATATATCCGCGGTACCGACGACCTGCCGCTGGCCAAATTGCTGGCGCCTTTCGGCGTGAAGTACAGCGATGTCCGCAAGTCTGGCAAGCCGAGCCTGGACGCCAACCTCGGTCGCGATGGCAATGATTGCAAGCTTTCCGCCGTGCATGAGCAGGGCGCCGCGCACCTGGCCGGTTTATCTGCTGGTGATATTCTGGTGGCGATCGATGGACTGCGTGTGACTGCCACTAATCTCGATACCTTGTTATCGCGCTATGCGGTGGGCGCTACCGTGGAAATACACGCATTCCGCCGCGATGAATTAATGGTGTTTAATGCAGTATTAAAAGGCGACCGGGTTCCTGCTATTACTTTGTCACTGGATGCCACTGGCAAAAAATCCTCCGGGCCACTGCGCCCCAGCGCTGAGCGCTGATCTCCCTTCAGGACAGCCGCCACTGACGGTGGCTGTCCAGCATTTCCTTCCCCAGGTTTGTTTGTACCCCCTTGGCTTCGCTGGGCATTTCTTTGCCTTATATGCCAGATTTTGGTGCGTTACAGCTATTTTCTGGCGTGTTAAGCGTAAAACCAACGCGCATCAAATCTCACCCACCGCCAGACAACCCTGATACAATGCGAATAATTCTCATTTGATAGCGTGTGCTTAGATGGCCTCTGTTACCCCGTCCCAACTTAACATCGCCTCGCGCACGCTCGCTGCCGTCCTCGGCGGCTACGCTTTCACCTGGGGCCTGATCGCCCTCGGCATGGCCGCCATGGTCGCTGCCGATGTCGAATTTCATGATGCCGAGCACTTGTCGGCCATCATAGGTTTCCTTGTCTTTCTCATCATTTTCCTGGCCGCTTTCGGCGCGCGTAACATCAAGCGGGTCTGGCTGGTGCTGGTCGGCGGCGCTGTCGTCATGACCGCTGGCGCTTCGCTGATTCAAAGCCTGATCGCTTAACTGACGACCCTGACGGAGACTCTTCATGCTGCAAAACTTCCGCCTGTCGATGGCATGGGTACATACCTGGTTCGGTCTCGCGCTGGGATTTGTACTAATGGTTGTTTTTTTCTTCGGTGCGCTGTCGGTGTTCGACCGCGAAATCGACCGCTGGGCGATTCCGTCCACGCGCTTCGAGCCGCAGCCGATGCCGTCGTTCGACAAGCTGCTGCGCCCGGTTTTCGAGGATATGCAGCCGCTGCCCGACGCCCGCGCGGCCACCGCGCCGCTGGTCAACGGTCCCCTGCCTGAACGCTTCGACACGCCGCGCTTCTGGGGCGCCTATACCACCCACCGCGATCCGGTGCTGACCATGTACGCCGGTTACGAGGTGCCCAACGCCAAGGACCACGAAACCCTGATCTACGCCCAGCGCACCGTCGATCCGCGCAACGGCGTGGCGCTGCCGGACGACCGCCTCAAGGTTGGCAGCGGCTTTTTCTACCCGCTCCACTACAGCCTGACCTTCGACTGGAAAAACGTCGGCTACTGGATTGTCGGCTTTTCGGCGCTGATCATGCTGGTGGGGCTGGTGACCGGGGTGGTCATGCACCGCAAGATATTCCGCGAACTGTTTACCTTCCGCCCTAAAAAGAGCACGCAGCGCAGCATGCTCGACCTGCACAACCTGACCGGCGTGGTCGCGCTGCCATTCCACTTCTTCTTTGCTTTCACGGGCCTGATCATCTTTGCCGGCATCTACTTCCCGATCGGCCATACCCAGCTCGAGGCGCTGCACGACCAGCATGAAAAGCACGAAGCGCTGGAAACCGGCCTGCCGCACGACCGTGCCGGCATTCCGGGCAAACTGGCTTCGGTGGACGCCATGGTGGCCGAAGCCCAGCGCCGCTGGGCCGCCAAGGGCATGGCCGGGGACGTCGGCTACCTCAATGTGCAGCACGTCGGCGACGCCAACAGCTATGTCAGCGTCTACCGCGCCGGCACCGACCGCATTGCGCTGACCGGCGAAGGCATCCACTTCAAGGCCGCCACCGGCGAACTGCTGCGCGAAGATCCGCCACCGTCGGCGATTGCCCGCGTCAATGAATTCCTCACCGGTCTGCACCTCCAGCACTTCCGTCACTGGCTGCTGCGCTGGCTGTATGTGCTGGGCGGCCTGCTTGGCTGTGCCTGTATCGCCACCGGTTTCCTGTTCTTTGTCGAAAAGCGCAAACGCCAGCACGCCAAACAGGGCGTGACGGGCGCGCGCGTGGTCGATGCGCTGGCCGTCACCACCGTTACCGGCATGATGATTGCCGCACTGGGCATGCTGATCGCCAACCGCCTGCTGCCCGACACCATGCCGCAAGGCTGGCCATGGCGCGGCGACATGGAAAAATACTGTTTCTGGGGCGTCTGGATTGTGGCGATGGCCCATGCGTTCTGGCGCACCGCCTCGGTGGCCGAGGCGCGCCTGGCGCCGGCCTGGCGTGAGCAGTGCCTGGCCATTGCCGTGCTGGCGGTAGTGGCGCCAGTGCTGAACTGGATCACCACCGGCGACCATCTGCTGCGCACGATCGGCAATGCTTACTGGCCGGTGGCCGGCGTTGACCTGTTCATGCTGACCGGCGCCGCGCTGGCGCTGCTGGCGGCACGCAAGCTGCAACTGCGTGCGGCCGAAGCCCCGGTTTCTGCCAAGACCCCTGTAATGGAGGCGGGACATGCCTGATGCACTGATGTTGTTGGTCGCCCTGATCGTGACCGTGGCCGGCATGGCCTGGCTGGCGCTGTCGATGGAAAGTCACTGGGAGCAGGTGCGCGGTGCGGCAAGCTGCCCGGCCGCGACGGTCAAGTCGCTGCGCATACTGGGCGCGCTGGCGCTGCTGTCTTCGCTGGTACTGTGCCTGCTGGTCGATTCCGCCTCGATGGCGGCGCTGGTGTGGGTGATGAGCGTGGCGTTTGCTGCGGTCACCGTCGCTTTTACGCTGACCTGGCGCCCCGCTGCGCTGGCGCCGCTGGTGTTCTGGGTGGCGCAGCGCAAGGCATAAAAATCAGCTGAACAGCCGGCTCAGTTCCGCCCCCGGATCCTGCGCCCGCATAAACGCTTCACCGACCAGGAACGCATGCACATTCGCCGCCCGCATGCGCTCCACGTCCGCCGGCACCATGATGCCCGACTCGGTGATCACCAGCTTGTCGTCGGGAATACGGTCGAGCAGGGCCAAGGTATTGTCCAGCGATACGTCGAAGGTGCGCAGATTGCGGTTGTTGATACCGAGCAGCGCTGTTTTCAGGCGCAAGGCCGCTGTCAGTTCGTCGCCGTCGTGGGTTTCCACCAGCACGCCCATGCCCAGTTCGTGGGCCACGGCTTCCATTTCCGCCATCAGGCCATGGTCGAGCGCCGAGACGATCAGCAGGATCGCGTCCGCCCCCATCGCGCGCGCTTCGTAGATCTGGTAGATGTCCACCATAAAATCCTTGCGCAGCACCGGCAGCGTGCAGGCGGCGCGCGCCTGCTGCAGGTAGGCGGTCGAACCCTGGAAAAACTGTTCGTCGGTCAGTACGGAAAGGCAGGCCGAACCGTTGGCTTCATAGGTCCGGGCGATGGCGGCCGGCTGGAAGTCGGCGCGCAGCACGCCCTTTGAGGGCGAAGCTTTCTTGATTTCGGTGATCACTGCGGCTTTGCCGGCATCGATCTTGCCGCGCAGGCTAGCTTCAAAACCGCGCAGGCCGGCGCGCAGTTCGGTATTGGATTCCACGTCGTCGCGCAGGCTGACCAGGCTGCGGTGTTTTTTTGCGGCGGCGACTTCGTCGGCTTTGACGGCGAGGATTTTGTTGAGGATGTCGGACATGGTTGGCTTTTTATCTGAGCGGGCGTTCTATGGATTCCCGCTTGCGCGGGAATGACGGCTTCCGGATTTGTGGTGCTTTACGCTTGTGCGGGAATGACGGCTTTCAGTTTTGTTGTGCTGCACGCTTGCGCGGCCGTGACGGCGCCGCGTGCGGTGGCTGGCTTCACGCTGTCTGGTTGGCAGCGCCCAGGCTTTGCGTGACTTGCACGAACTGGTCGATTTTTTTCAACGCGTCGCCCGAGGTAATCGCCTGGCGTGCGCGTTGCAAGCCGTCTTCGATCGAGCTGGCCACGCCGGCGGCGTACAGCGCGGTGCCGGCGTTGAGGGCGACGATATCGTAGGCCGGGCCGGGTTCGCCGCGCAGCGCTTCCATCATCTTGGCTTTCGACTCGGCGGCGTTTGCCACTTTCAGGTTGCGGCTGGCGATCATCGGCAGGCCAAAGTCTTCCGGGTGGATTTCGTATTCGCGGATTTCGCCGTTGACCAGCTCACCGATCAGGGTGCCGGCGCCGAGCGAGACTTCGTCCATATTGTCGCGGCCATACACCACGATGGCGTGCTGGGCGCCGAGACGTTGCAGCACGCGCACCTGGATGCCGACCAGGTCGGGGTGGAACACGCCCATCAGGATATTCGGGGCGCCGGCCGGGTTGGTCAGCGGTCCGAGAATGTTGAAGATCGAGCGCACGCCGAGCTCCTTGCGCACCGGCGCCACGTGCTTCATGGCGGCGTGGTGGTTGGGGGCGAACATGAAGCCGATGCCGGTCTGGGCGATCGACTGGGCGATCTGCTCTGGCGTGAGGTTGATGTTGGCGCCCAGCGCTTCGATCACGTCGGCGCTGCCGGAGGACGACGACACG
The DNA here is from genome assembly GCA_040508275.1 of Duganella sp. Lineage (GTDB taxonomy): Bacteria > Pseudomonadota > Gammaproteobacteria > Burkholderiales > Burkholderiaceae_D > Rugamonas. The sequence continues at coordinate 8,576 of JBEVNE010000085.1, read as the reverse complement.
CTGCGCCCGCCGTGCTTGGCCACGCGCGCACCGGCCGCCGCCGCCACGAACATGGCGGTGGTGGAGATGTTAAAAGTGTGGGCGCCATCGCCGCCGGTGCCGACGATGTCGAGCAGGCCGGTAGTGTCGGCCATCGGCACCTTGGTGGAAAACTCGCGCATCACTTGCGCAGCGGCGGCGATTTCGCCGATGGTTTCTTTTTTGACGCGCAGGCCCATGGTCAGGGCGGCGACCATGACAGGCGACATTTCGCCGGACATAATCTGACGGAACAGGTGCAGCATCTCGTCGTGGAAAATCTCGCGGTGTTCGATACAGCGCAGCAGTGCTTCCTGGTGGGTGATAGCCATGGCAAATCCTTCTTCAAATTGTGGGCGCGGGGAGACTGGCGACTGCTTAACGAACCAGGAAGTTCTTCAGCAGTGCGTGGCCGTGTTCGGACAGGATCGACTCGGGGTGGAACTGCACCCCTTCGATGTCGTATTCCTTGTGCCGCACGCCCATGATTTCGCCATCATCGGTCCATGCCGTCACTTCGAGGCAGGCTGGCAGCGAGCTGCGCTCGATGGCCAGGGAGTGATAGCGGATCACCGTGAACGGCGAGGGCAGGTCCTTGAAGACGCCTTCGCCCGTATGCGCGATAAGAGAAGTTTTGCCATGCATGACCTGCTTGGCGCGGATCACCTTGCCGCCGAACGCTTCGCCAATGGCCTGGTGGCCCAGGCACACGCCGAGGATCGGTTTTTTGCCGGCGAAGTGCTTGAGCACGGCGATGGAAATGCCGGCCTGCGCCGGGTCTTTCGGTCCTGGCGAAATGCAGATGCGGTCAGGGTTCAGTGCTTCGATGTCGGCGATGGTGATTTCATCGTTGCGGTACACGCGCACGTCTTCACCGAGTTCACCGAAATACTGGACGATGTTGTAGGTGAAGGAGTCGTAATTGTCGATCATTAGCAGCATCTCAGAACTCCCCATCCAGGCCATCTTGCACTTGTTCGGCGGCGCGCAGCACGGCGCGCGCCTTGTTTTCGGTTTCCTGCCATTCCATTTCGGCGATGGAATCAGCAACGATGCCGGCGGCCGCCTGCACGTACAGCATGCCGTCCTTGATCCCGCCGGTGCGGATGGCAATCGCCACGTCCATTTCGCCGCCAAACGACAGGTAGCCGCAGGCGCCGCCGTAAATGCCGCGCTTGGAAATTTCCAGCTCGTCGATCACTTCCATGGCGCGCACCTTGGGCGCACCGGTCAGCGTGCCGGCCGGGAAGGTGGCGCGCAGCACGTCCAGGTTGGACAGGCCGCCTTTCAGCTTGCCTTCGACATTCGAGACGATGTGCTGCACGTGCGAGTATTTCTCTATCACCAGGCGGTCGGTCACCTGCACGCTGCCGATCTCGGAAATGCGGCCCAGGTCATTGCGCGCCAGGTCGATCAGCATCACGTGTTCGGCGATTTCTTTCGGGTCGGCCAGCAGCTCGGTCGCCAGTTCGGCGTCGCGCTCGGGCGTGGCGCCGCGCGGGCGCGTGCCGGCGATCGGGCGCAGCGTGACTTTTTTCTCGCCGTCGGACGTGGTCTCGTTGCGCACCAAAATCTCGGGCGAAGCGCCGACAATCTGCATGTCGCCAAAGTTATAGAAGTACATATACGGCGACGGGTTCAGCGAGCGCAGTGCGCGGTACAGCGACAGCGGCGCATCCACGTAGGGCTTGCGCAGGCGCTGGCCGATCTGCACCTGCATCAGATCGCCGGCCATCACGTATTCGTGGGCGCGCGCCACAGCTTTTAAATAGTCTTCCTTGGCGAAGTCGCGCGTGATTTCGGTGCGTACCGAAGCGCTGGTGACCGGCGCTTCCACGCCGCGGCGCAGCTTGGCGCGCAGCTCCTTCAAACGCTGGCGCGCCTTGCTGAACGACTCGGGCTGGGCGGTGTCGGCATAGACGATCAGGTACAGCTTGCCGGACAGGTTGTCGATCACCGCCAGTTCTTCGGTCACCATCAGCTGGATGTCGGGCAGGCCCAGGTCATCCTTGGGCCGGTTGGCCGACTGCGCCAGGGTTTTTTCGATGTGGCGCACGGTGTCGTAGCCGAAGTAACCGGCCAGGCCGCCGCAGAAACGCGGCATGCCGGGGCGGATCGCCACTTTGAAGCGCTGTTGATAGCTCTCGATGAAGTCGAGCGGATTGCCGTCGTGGGTTTCGATGACCACGCCGTTCTTGACGATTTCGGTATGCGTGCCGACGGTGCGCAGCACGGTGTTTGCCGGCAGGCCGATAAAGGAGAAGCGCCCGAAACGCTCGCCGCCAACGACGGATTCGAGCAGGAAGGTGTTCTTGCCGGCGTCCTGCGACTGCGCCAGTTTCAGGTACAGCGTGAGCGGGGTTTCGAGGTCGGCAAAGGCTTCCGCGATCAGCGGGATGCGGTTATAGCCTTCGTTGGCCAACGATTTGAATTCGAGTTCGGTCATGTCTGCTCTCCATGCCGCCGCTAAGGTGCAAAAGTGCAAAGATGCACATAAAGGGGGAGCGGCGGTGGGTTATTCAAAAAACCTGCCGAAAGCGCGAACGCAGACGGCAGCAATCAGTAAGGCTCAGAGCTTAGTCTTGCCAGGATTGCCAGCGTCGCCAAAGCCAGGCCTCAATCGAGCCTGGTTGGTTGACGGTGTGTTTTTTGGTGAGAGACATTTCGGTCAGTTCAGTTCAGCGAGTGGTTGTATGTGAACGAATCAGGCTTGCTGCTTCTAACAGCGTGGTTACTATACCATCGGAATCTATATCGTGTACAGATTCTCCGTGGTTGTAACCATACGGTACGGTCAACACCGGGCAACCGGCTGCGCGTGCGGCCTGCGCATCGTTGGACGAGTCGCCAATCGCCACCACCTGGGCAGGCTCCAGTCCAAAGTCGGCGCACACCGTTTGCAGGGGCAGGGGATCGGGCTTTTTGCGCGCCAGCGAATCGCCGCCGTAGACCACCTCGAAAAAGCCGTCCAGTCCCTTGAGCTTGAGCAGCGGCGTGGCAAACGCGATCGGCTTGTTGGTCACGCAGGCCAGGCGCAGGCCGTCGGCCTGCATGGCCGCCAATCCTTCGAGCACGCCCGGGTACAGCGCGCTGTGCTGGCCGTTGATGCGCAGGTAGTGGCGCTGGTACGCTTCCATGGCAAAGTTAAAGCGCGCTTCCACTGGCGGCGACTGCGGTTCTTCCTGCAATTGCAGCGCCAGTACGGCGCGGATCAGGTTTTCCGATCCCTTGCCGACCATGACCGCAATCTGCTCCTGCGCGATCGGCGGCAGTTCCAGTTCGGTCAGCATGCCACTGAGCGCCACGTGAAAATCGGGGATGGTGTCGAGCATGGTGCCATCGAGGTCGATGATGGCGGCGCGCACGCCGGCCAGTGCAGTCACGCTCATGATTTATACCTTGGCCAGATTGGCGCGCATGGCGTCGATCACGGCCTTGTAGTCCGGCTTGCCGAAGATGGCGGAGCCGGCCACAAAGGTATCGGCGCCGGCTGCTGCAGCGTCGGCAATGTTCTCGATCTTGATGCCGCCGTCTACTTCCAGCATGATGTCGCGGCCCGATTCATCGATCAGGCGGCGGGCCTCGGCGATTTTTTTCAACGCGTGCGGAATGAAGGACGGGCCGACGAAGCCGGGGTTGACCGACATGATCAGGATGATGTCGATCTTGTCCATCACGTGCTCGAGGTAGCTCAGCGGCGTGGCCGGGTTGAAGACCAGCCCGGCCTTGCAGCCGTGGTCGCGGATCAGTTGCAGCGAACGGTCCACGTGGTCCGAGGCTTCCGGGTGGAAGGTGATGATGTTGGCGCCAGCCTTGGCAAAGTCGGGGATGATGCGGTCCACCGGCTTGACCATCAGATGTACGTCGATTGGTACCTGCACGTGCGGGCGGATCGCTTCGCACACCAGTGGGCCGATGGTCAGGTTGGGAACATAATGGTTGTCCATGACGTCAAAGTGGATAATGTCGGCGCCGGCGGCAACGACGTTACGCACTTCCTCGCCCAGGCGGGCGAAATCGGCGGACAGAATGCTGGGAGCGATGCGGTATTGGGGCATGATGGGCCTGGCGAGATAAAAGATGCGGTATTTTACGCCGGTCCCTTGCCGCTTGCCCATTTTATGGCCATTTGCCAGCCAAATTGCTGCGCCGTCCTTGCACGCAATGGCAAATTGCGGTGCAATGCAACTTACTGATTTAAATAATGTAATTATTCAATGCTTCAATCAAGGAAAGTAGATGGCCACTTACGATTTTTCCGTGTCAGTCCGCACGCAGTACCTGCCTGAGCAGTCGGACCCGGAACGCACGAGTTTCGTGTTCACCTATTCGATCACGATCAAGAATACCGGCACGGTGGCGGCGCAGCTGATCTCGCGCCACTGGGTGATTACGGACGCTAACAACCACACCGAAGAAGTGCGCGGCCTGGGCGTGGTCGGTCATCAGCCGCTGCTGCAACCGGGCGAGCAGTTCGAGTACACCAGCGGCTGCGCACTGCGCACGCCGCAGGGTTCCATGGTGGGCGAATACTTCTGCGTGGCGGAAGATGGCCACCAGTTCGAGGCCAACATTCCCGAGTTTGTGCTGTCGCTGCCGCGCACGCTGCACTGATCAAGGCTGCTGATTATCTTGCTGGTCCTGTTTGTCCTGCCTGAGTTGAGGTTTCTTTTTACCTTTGCCCTGGTACATCGTCCACCAGACGATGAACACCAGCAGGAACAGCGCCACGCCCGCTTCCAGTATCAATATCCACATAGTGACCCCTGTTATGTTCCTCAAGTCTTTATCACGCCGTAGTCTACTCGTTCCTCTGAGCGCCGTCGCGCTGTCGCTGGCCGCCTGTACTTCCACGCCGATTGCGCCCGAGCAGTCCACGACGCCCGTGCCGCCTGCGCCCGCCGCCGCCCAGCCTGCCACGCCGCCCGCTGCGGCCACCCCGCCGGCCACCCCAGCCAAGCCGGGACAGCTGCAAATGCTGCCATCCACGTTTGCGGCGCTGCCGGGCTGGGCGCGCGACGATGTGCGTGCCGCCTGGCCGGCGTTTTTGTCGTCATGCAGTGTGCTGTCAAAGCAGGCCATCTGGAAAGAGGCGTGCAGCATTGCCCGTACCGTCAACGGCAGCGACGAGCAGGCCGTGCGGACCTTTTTCGAAGCTTTCCTGGTGCCCAACCAGGTGGTCGCGCCCGACGGCGCCACCGAAGGACTGGTCACCGGCTACTACGAACCGCTGCTGCGCGGCGCTCGCAAAAAAGGCGGTCCGTATCAAACCCCGCTGTATAAAGTGCCGGACGATATGGTCACCGTGGACCTGGCCAGCGTGTACCCGGACCTGAAGGGCATGCGCCTGCGCGGCAAGCTGGTGGGGAAAAAACTGGTGCCGTATCCGGCCCGCGCCGAGATCGAAAAGGGCGCGCTGAGCGGCAAGGAACTGCTGTGGGTCGATGATCCGGTCGAATCATTCTTCCTGCAGGTGCAGGGCTCGGGCCGCGTGCAGCTGACCGATACCCAGGAAACCGTGCGCGTGGCATATGCCGACCAGAATGGCCACCCGTATAAATCGATTGGCAAGCACCTGGTGGAAAAGGGTGAATTGACAGTGGACCAGGCCTCGGCGCAGGGCATCAAAGCATGGATCGCCGGTCATCCCACGCGCATGCAGGAGCTGTTTGATGCCAACCCCAGCTATGTTTTCTTCAAGGAAGAACGCCTGCCCGATCCCAAGGTCGGCCCCAAGGGCGCGCTCGGTGTACCGCTGACGCCGCAACGCTCGGTGGCCATCGATCCCACGCAGTTGCCGCTGGGCGCGCCGATCTTCCTGTCCACCACCCAGGCCAACAGCGACATCCCGATGCAGCGGCTGGTGATGGCGCAGGACACGGGCGGCGCCATACGTGGCGCCATCCGTGTCGATTATTTCTTCGGCTTTGGCACGGAAGCAGCAGAAAACGCCGGCCGCATGAAGCAGCGCGGCAGCGTTTGGGTATTACTGCCGAAGCCTGTGAATTAACGCAGGACGAGAACCGGCAGCTTGGTATGCGACAGCACCTTGTCCGTCTGGCTGCCCAGCAGGAATTTGTCGAGTCCCGTATGGCCGTGGGTGGCCATGATGATGATGTCGCAGCTGAATTTTTTCGACGCTTCGATGATTTCTTCGAATGGCACGGTCGAGGTGGAAATCACGCCTTCAAACGGCACGCCGGCGATATTGGCCGCCGCGGCCAGCTTGTCGATGTGTTCGCGGGCGGCTTCCTGCATTTGCACGGCAAAGTCGCCCACTTCCAGCACCACGCCGGCATCGCTGATCGGCGCCAGCGGCATTGGTTGCACTACAGTAATGCCAACGATGCGGGCCTGGTTCAGCACGGCAAACTGTACCGCCGTGGCGGTGGCTTTTTCCGACAGTTCGGAACCATCGGTAGGGAATAAAATCGATTTGAACATGATGCGCTCCGGGAATATTAACCCGCGTTAGCGGGGAATGAGATCATGGCAAAGAGACTAATGTTTCGGCGCAATTGCTGTCGCACGTTATGGCTGGAGTGACAAGTTTCAGGTCTTGGCGCGCACCGTGCCCGAGCGTTTCATGATAACGGTCAGCAACATGCCGCCAGCCGCCATGCACGCCATGCCGGTGCGTACTCCCCAATGTTCAGCCAGGTAACCGGCCGCCAGCGCACCGGCCGGCGCCGCCATGCTGCTCAGCAGGCGCATGGTGGAAATCATGCGGCCCAGGTAGGCGTCGGGCGTTACCTTCTGGCGCATGGTGGTATAGGGCATCAAAAACAGCATCACGCCGCAGTCGAGCACTAGCGACACCAGGCCGACCGCAGCGGCACTGCCGAATGTGCTGCCGAACAGTTGTGGCGGGATGGCGGTCATGGCCGTGTACGCAACCGTGCACAGGGCGATGCCGATCACCATGGCGCCGCCGGGGCCATGGCGCGCGATCAGTGGCTTGAGCAGCAATGAACTGAGCAGCACACCAACACCGCCCAGCACATGGGCCGCTCCCAGCATGCCAGGACTCAAGCCCAGTTCGCGCGTGGCAAACAGCACGCCGAGCGCGGCGTAACCAAAAAACAGGAAGTGCCAGCCGGCCGAGGCGCAGGCCAGCGTGCGCAGCAAACGGTGCTCGATGATGAAACGGCAACCATCGGCCATATCGCGCAGTGGATGCCGGTTGGACGGCGGCGGCCTGGGATCGTTGGCGCCGAGCGTGCGCAGGCAGGCGATCGAGGCGATAAAGGTCAGGGCGTTGACCACCAGCGCATAGGGCGCGGTCAGCCACTGGATCAGCAGACCGGCGATGCCGGGCGCCAGCAGGCGCGCGGCGGAATCGGTGGCGGCAAATTTGGATTGCGCATCGGTCAGCCGGTCGCGGCCGATCAGATTGGTCAAAAACACCTGCTCGGCGCCACCGCCGAGAATGGTGCAGGCGCCGGTGATCAGCGCCGAGGCATACAGCCAGTGAATGGTGAGTGCGCCGCACCAGTAGGCCAGCGGAATGCTGGCAATCGACAGCGCCTGGATCAGTTTGCTCGCCAGCAGGATGGGCAGCTTGCGCTGGCGGTCGAGTATCACGCCGCTGGGCAAGGCCAGGATGGCGGCGGGAATCGTCGACAGCGCCCCCAGCATGCCCATTTCGGCGGGCGAGGCGTGGAGCAGCAGCACCGCGCACAGCGGAAACGCCAGGCCGGTGATGTAGCCGCCAAAACCATTGAGCACGCTGGCCAGCCAGTAGCGGCGAAAATCGGCATGGCGCAGCAGGTCATCGCTGCCGATCGTGCGGGGGAAAAAGCGACGCAAGAGGCTCAAACGGGGCGCCCAGGTCAATGAGTTGGCGGGCGTCCATCATACCAGCGAGGACGATAGGCGCTACAATCGATGGATAATATTTCACCATGGAGTATCACCATGTCATCGGCAACGTATGAAGACCTGATTATCGAAGTGCACGGCAAAGTGGCGCTGATCCGCCTGAATCGCCCCAAGGCGCTCAATGCGCTCAACGACAATATGATGAATGAACTGGGCCAGGCCCTGTTCGCGTTCGACGCCGATCCGGCAATCGGCTGCATCGTCCTGACCGGCAGCGAAAAAGCGTTTGCCGCCGGCGCCGATATCGCCGCCATGGTCGATTACACCTATCCTGACACTTACCGCGACAACTACATCGGCCGCAACTGGGAGCATATTCTGCGCGTACGCAAACCGGTGATCGGCGCCGTGGCCGGCTATGCACTGGGCGGCGGCTGCGAGCTGGCCATGATGTGCGACTTCCTGGTGGCGGCCGACAGCGCCAAGTTCGGCCAGCCCGAAATCAAGATCGGCGTGCCGCCCGGCGCCGGCGCCACCCAGCGCCTGCCGCGCGCCATCGGCAAGGCCAAGGCCATGGACATGCTGCTGACGGCGCGCACCATCGATGCCGCCGAAGCAGAGCGCATCGGCCTGGTGTCGCGTATCGTGCCGGCCGGGCAACTGATCGAAGAAGTGCTGGCCATCGCCACCCAGATCGCCGCCATGCCGACTTCGGTCGCCATGATGGTCAAGGACGC
>JBEVNE010000075.1:0-21009 GCA_040508275.1 Duganella sp. | reverse complement strand
GCCCCATTTCAGCTACACCCAGGACCAGTTGCAACAGCTCGCGCGCGATGTGCTGGGCTATGCGGCAGCGCAGGGCGCCACTGACTGTGCGGTCGATATCAGCGAGGGCAGCGGCTTGTCGGTGTCGGTGCGCCAAAGCAGACTCGAGACCATTGAACAGAACCGCGACAAGGGCGTTGGCGTTACCGTCTATGTCGGCCAGCGCAGCGGCCATGCCAGTACCGCCGATTTCTCACCGGCTGCGCTCAAGGCCACGGTGGCAGCGGCCTGGCACATTGCCCGCTTTACCGCCGCCGACGATTGCGCCGGCCTGCCCGACGCCGCGCTGCTGGAAACGGCACCACGTGATCCACAGCTGTTTTATCCATGGGATATCGACACCGCCGGTGCGGTGGCGCTGGCCCAGCGTGCCGAAGCTGCCGCCTTTGCAGTCGATGCGCGCGTGACCAACAGCGAGGGCGCCAGCGTGCAGGTGCAGCATTCGCAGTTTGTCGCCGCCAATTCGCGCGGTTTTATCGGCGGCTATCCGCTGTCGCGCCATACGCTGTCGGTGGCGCCGATTGCCGGGCGCGGCGCCCGCATGCAGCGCGACGACTGGTATTGCTCGGTGCGCGACGCCGCCCGCATGGCGCCGCCGGAAGCCGTCGGCCGCTACGCTGCCGAACGCGCGCTGGCGCGCCTGAACGCCCGCAGCATCAGCACGCGCAGCTGCCCGGTGCTGTTCGAGGCGCCGCTGGCCATCGGCCTGCTGGGCGCCTACGTGCTGGCCACCTCGGGTGGCGCGTTGTACCGCAAGGCCAGTTTTCTGACCGACTCGCTGGGCCGCCAGGTGATGCCGTCGCACCTGCAGATTCATGAAGATCCCCATGTGCCGGGCGCCATCGGCTCGGCGCCGTTCGATGATGAAGGAGTGCGCACGGCGGCGCGCCATGTGCTCAGGGACGGCGTGGTTCAGGGCTATTTTCTGTCGACCTACACGGCGCGCAAGCTGGGCATGCACACCACCGGCAACGCTGGCGGCTCGCACAACCTGACTTTGACCTCATCGCTGACCGCCGCAGGCGACGATTTTCCGGCCATGCTGCGCAAGCTCGACACGGGGCTGCTGGTCACCGAAGTGCTGGGCGATGGCGTGAATTACCTGACCGGCGACTATTCGCGCGGCGCGGCCGGCTTTTGGGTCGAGCGCGGCGTGATCCAGTATCCGGTCGAGGAAATCACTATCGCCGGCAATATGAAAGACATGCTGGCGCAGATCGTCGCGGTAGGGACGGATATGCATACCCGCGGCACCAAGCGCTGCGGGTCGATATTGATTGAGCGGATGGTGGTTGGGGGCGGGTGAGGTGAATCGTCATTGCCGCGCACGCGGGAAGAACGGAACTCATGCTTTGGGTGCTGTAACTGCCATCTTCACTACAGTTGCAATGCCAGATACCGCAGCACCCATCATGCTTACAACTGCGCCACCAGCGATTGCAGCACTGGCTGCAGCACGGCCTTGCCCAGTTCCGCGCTGCGGGCGCCGTTCCAGCCGGTGTCGGCGTCGGGGTCGTTGGCGTTGTCCTTGAACGGCAGCTCCACCGTCAGCGACAGGCAGCCGAACTGGTGGGTGATGTGGGGCGAACCCATGGTCAGCGTTTCATCCGTGTACGGGGTTTCGCCGTAGCCGTATTCATCCTGGAAGTCCGGGCTGGCGACCAGGAAGTTATCGATGAAGTATTGCTGGCCTTCGGCCTGGTCCGGGGTCCAGGTTGGCAGCGATTCGCTACCCGCCACAAACACGTACGGCAAGCCTTCATCGCCATGAATATCGAGGAACAGGTCGCAGCCGGTTTCCAGCATCTTCTGCTTGACCAGGTAGACCTCGGGGCTGCGCTCCATGGTCGGATTGAGCCACTCGCGATTGAGGTTGGCGCCGGCGGCGTTGGTGCGCAGGTTGCCGCGTACCGAGCCGTCCGGGTTCATGTTTGGCACCACGTAAAACACGGCTTCCTTCAAACATTGGCGGCCGAACGGGTTGGCCGGATCGAGCAGCGCTTCGACCATGCCTTCCACAAACCACTCGGCCATGGTTTCGCCCGGATGCTGGCGCGCGATCACCCATACTTTTTGCTCGGCTTCAGGATCGCCGATCACCAGCATATTGAGGTCGCGGCCATCGATGGTGCTGCCCAGATCGACCTGCTGCACCAGCGGCGACAGCTGGGCGTTGTCGAGCAGGGCCAGGTGGCGCTCCCACGAATACGGCTCGAAATAGGCGTAGTAGACGCTGTCGTATTCGGGCGTGTGGTTAATCGTCATCACCTCGCCGTCAAACGTGGTCGGCACGCGGAACCAGTTGTCGCGGTCGTAGCTTGCCACGGCCTGGTAATCCTTCCAGCCGTCGGGATAGGCCGACTTGCCGGCGTTGAGGAAGCGCAGCGTCAGCGGCTGGGCGGCGCCGCCCTGCACGCGGAAGTAAAACCACTGCGTAATGTCGGCGTGCGAGTCCTTGCGGATGTTCAGGTCGATGGCGGCCGGATCGTCGGCGCGCACCACTTCGATTGCGCCGGCGTCGAATTGCTGGCTGATTTTGATAGGCATGGTAGCTAAGTCCTGGTGAATTCAGTATCGATAAAAAGCCCGATATGAGCGCAGCGCTTGTGGCGCAGTGGCGACATCATACAGGGTTGGCGCGACAGCTTCTTACTGCAATCCGCCAAAGCGCGCATAAAACGCTGGCTCCGCAGCCGGCGCCTGCGGGTCTTCGCTCCGCAGCACGGTGTCGATATGGCGCTCGGCCCCGGCGTATACGGCCAGGTACAACTGGCGCGCCAGCGCGTAGGCCTGTGCGCCGGGCCACGGTGCTGGCAGCAGGGCGGCCGGCAGTTGCGGGTCGTGCAGTTGCACGCGGCGGTAGGCATGGATCAGCAGGGTGCGGATGACGAACGACTGCTCAGGCGATAGCTGCGCCGCCACGCCGCCATCGAGCGCTGCTGCCAGCGGTGCGAAGCGCGTTAAAAATTCCTGATAGCCGCGCGCCACCTCGTCCACGTCCCAGCTGCCCGCCACCAGTTCGTCGAGCGGCCGTGCGCCCACGCCCGCCAGGCTGCTGGCCTGCAGCACCAGCAGCTTGCCCTGCACCTCAAGGCGCTCCAGCAGCTCCGCCAGCGCCACCGGCTCAGCTGCCGGATGGCCGAAGATGCCCGGTGCGATCAGGCGGTAGCCTTCCCATAGCAACTCCTTGCGCACGGCGCTGCGCTGGGCCGGCGTCAGGTTGCCGTCGCCGTTCACCACCAGCGTCCAGTTGCCGTCCCAGTGGGCATGGGGCGCTGCGTAGATGCGGCGGTAAGCGTGGGCCAGCCGGGTCATGGCTTCCGGCGTGATGGCATAGGCGCTGCGGCGCCCGTCGCGGCGCGCACCGAGCCAGCCTTCCTGCGCCAGCCGGAACACGGCCGTGCGCAACAGCCGGTCATTGACGCCGAATGGCGCCAGCAGCTCGATCAGGCTGCCCAGCCACACCATGCCGCCATGCGGCACGATGGCGTCGCCGAAAATGGTGACTACCAGCGACTTCGAGCGCGGCGGGTCCTGGGCCAGGAATTCGGTGATCCACTCGGAGCAATGCATATCGGTCTGCTTTATCTGAAAACAGTAGTTTACCTGTTGAAACGGCATCAACGCTATCGGATTGCAGGAATTCATTATGATTCAAAAAAATCGTAGCGTAAAATAATTGTGTATCGTAATATGCTTCGAAACAGGAGACACTATGTACGCACAACTGGTGGAAACCGGCCTCGACGCAGTGCGCGCGGCTGACGGCATGTCTGACGACGAACGCGCTTTCCAGGCGCGCATCGATGCCGGCGTGCGCATCGAGCCCAAGGACTGGATGCCCGAGGCTTACCGCAAAACCCTGATCCGGCAGATTTCCCAGCATGCGCACTCGGAAATCGTCGGCCAGCTGCCGGAAGGGAACTGGGTTACGCGTGCGCCCACGCTGCAGCGCAAGTCGGTGCTGCTGGCCAAAATCCAGGATGAAGCCGGCCATGGCCTGTACCTGTACAGCGCCGCCGAAACCCTGGGCGTGAGCCGCGACGAACTGCTCGCCGCACTCCACAGCGGCAAGGCCAAGTACTCGAGCATCTTCAACTACCCCACGCTGTCGTGGGCCGACATGGGCGCCATCGGCTGGCTGGTCGATGGCTCGGCCATCATCAACCAGGTGCCGCTGTGCCGCTGTTCGTACGGGCCGTATGCCCGCGCCATGGTGCGGGTGTGCAAGGAGGAATCGTTCCATGCGCGCCAGGGCTACGACATCATGCTGTCGCTGGCGCGCGGCACGCCCGAGCAAAAAGCCATGGCGCAGGATGCGCTGAACCGCTGGTGGTGGCCGTCGCTGATGATGTTCGGCCCGTCCGATGCCGAGTCCGTCAACAGCGCGCAGTCGGCGCAGTGGCGCATCAAGCTGTTTTCCAACGACGAACTGCGCCAGCGCATGGTCGATCAAACGGTGCCCCAGGCCGAGTATCTTGGCCTGAGCATCCCCGATCCCGACTTGCGCTTTGACGCCGCCAGCGGCCACTATCAGTTTAGTGCGATTGACTGGGCCGAGTTCCACAACGTCCTCAAGGGTAATGGCCCGTGCAACCGCGAACGCCTGCGCACCCGCGTAACGGCCTGGGAAGACGGCGCCTGGTTCCGCGAAGCGCTGGTGGCGCACGCCGACAAACATCAACAGGAGGCAGCATGAGCCGCGAATGGCCGTTGTGGGAAGTGTTCATACGCAGCCAGCACGGACTGGCGCACAAGCACGTGGGCAGCCTGCACGCGCCGGACGCCGACATGGCGCTCAATAACGCCCGCGATGTCTACACGCGCCGCAACGAAGGCGTGAGCATCTGGGTGGTGCGTGCCGCCGACATCGTTGCCAGCAGCCCGTCCGACAAGGGCCCGCTGTTCGAGCCGGCCAACAGCAAGGTGTATCGCCACCCGACCTTTTTTCCGATGCCGGAAGAAGTCAAGAACCTGTAGCACAACGCCAGTCAAGGAGCGGCCATGGACCCTAAAGTCAACTATCTGCTGCGCCTGGGCGACAACGCCCTGATCCTCAGCCAGCAACTGTGCCGCCTGTGCGGCAAAGGGCCGGCGCTGGAAGAAGACATGGCGCTGACCAACGTGGCGCTCGACCTGCTCGGGCAAACCCGCCTGTGGTACGACTACGCGGCCGAACTCGAAGGCGCGGGGCGCGACCAGGACCGCCTGGCCTTTCACCGCGACGCCCACGACTTCAAGAACTGCCTGCTGCTCGAACAGCCCAACGGCAATTACGCCGACACCATGATGCGGCAGTTTTACTTCGACACCTGGCACTATTTCCTGATCGCCGGCTTGTGCAGCAGCAGCGATGCGCGCGTGGCCGCCATTGCCGAAAAATCGCTGAAGGAAGTCACCTATCACCTGCGCCGCAGCGGCGATCTGATCGTGCGCATGGGCGACGGCACCGATATCAGCCACGCCAAAACCCAGGCCGCCGCCGATGCACTGTGGATGTACAGCGGCGAAGTGTTTGCCTACGACGCCATCGACCAGGCCATGGTGGACGCCGGCGTGGCGCCGCCGGCGCCCGGGCTGCGCGCGCAATGGCTGTCGCACGTCGCTGAAATCTTTGCCGAAGCCACGCTGCGCATGCCGCCGGCGGACGCCTGGATGCAGGGCGGCGGCAAGCAAGGCCGGCACAGCGAACACCTCGGTTACATCCTGGCCGAGATGCAGTTCTTGCAGCGCGCCTATCCGGGCGCGCAGTGGTGAGGGGCAGGCCATGGAAAACGCCAGCGCTGAATTGTCTGTCTTGTCTGCCGCCACGGTCAGCCATTGGCTCAGCCAGATTGCCGATCCCGAGATACCTGCCATCAGCATTACCGATCTGGGCATCGTGCGGGCCGTGGAGATGGCCGCCGACGGAGTTTGCCACATCACTATCACGCCCACCTACAGCGGTTGCCCCGCCATGCAGGTGATTGCCGATGCGGTGACCGAGGCGCTGCGCGCGCGTGGCCTGTCGCGCATCGTGCTGCATACGCAGCTGACTCCCGCCTGGACCACCGACTGGATGAGCGACGAGGGCAAGCAAAAGCTGCGCGCCTATGGCATTGCGCCGCCGGCCGAACAGGCCATCGACCTTAGCCGCCTGCGTGACGGCGGCGCGGTGCTGGCTGCGGTGTCGCGGCGCGCCTTGCAGGCAGGGGCGCCGGCAGGGGCTGGCGCAGCAGCCATCGCCTGTCCGCATTGTGGTTCCACCCGCACCGCCGTCACCAGCCAGTTCGGCTCCACGCCCTGCAAGGCACTGTACAAATGCCTGCAGTGCAGCGAGCCGTTCGACTATTTCAAGTGTCACTGAAAGCGCGACCATGAGCCAATTCCACACGCTTACCGTGTCCAAGGTGCAGCAGCTCACACGCGACAGCATCGCCGTCACCCTGGCCGTGCCGCCGGCGCTGCAAGCCGCTTTTTCCTACCGCCAGGGCCAGCACCTGACGCTGCGCGCCCTGATCGATGGCGAAGATGTACGCCGCTCGTATTCGATCTGCTCGGCGGTGCAGGACAACACGCTGCGGGTAGCCATCAAGCGCACCGCCGGCGGCGTGTTTTCCGGCTGGGCCAACGATACCTTGCAGCCGGGCGCCACGCTCGACGTGATGCCGCCCAGCGGCCAGTTCAACGTGGCGCTCGACGCCGCCCACCGCAGGCACTACCTGGCCGTGGCTGCCGGCAGCGGCATCACGCCCATCCTGTCCATCATCAAGACCACGCTGGCAACCGAGCCGCACAGCCGCTTTACGCTGTTGTACGGGAACCGCGCCTCGTCGTCGGTGATCTTCCGCGACGAACTGGCGGACCTCAAGGACAGCTACCTCGACCGCTTGAGCATCGCCTACATCATGAGCCGCGAGCAGCAGGATATTGCCCTGTTCAATGGCCGCCTCAGCGGCGACAAGTGCACCGAGCTGCTGCGCCACTGGGTGCGCGCTGACGACATCGATGTCGCCTTTGTCTGCGGCCCCGAGGATATGACGCAGGGCGTGCTGGCGGCGCTACAGCAGGCGGGTATGCCCAGGGAAGCCATCAAGACCGAGCTGTTTTTCGCATGCTCCGCTGGCTCAGCATCGCCCCGATTGCGCAGTGGCGCTACGGCCTTGCCTGCCTGCGCCGCCAGCACCGACGTCACGGTCATCATGGATGGCAGCGCTGCCAGTTTCAGCATGCGCAGGGACGACGAATCGCTGCTCGACGCCGGCCTGCGCGCCGGCATCGACCTGCGCTATGCCTGCAAGGGCGGCGTGTGTTCCACCTGCCGCTGCAAGCTGGTGGAAGGCCAGGTGGACATGGACGCCAACTATGCACTGGAAGACTACGAAATCGCCCGGGGTTTCATCCTCACTTGCCAGAGCTTCCCGATCACCGACAAGGTGGTGATCGACTTCGACCAGGCTGAATAACGACAACAAGGAGACGCCATGCCTCACCACCCCTACCAGCACATCATATTCTCGCTCGACGCCGGCATCGCCACGCTGACCCTTAACCGCCCGGAAAAGCTCAACAGCTTCAACCAGGCCATGCATGACGAAGTGCGCGATGTGCTGCGCAAGGTCGGCAGCGACAAGAGCGTGCGCGTGCTGGTGTTGACCGGCGCCGGGCGTGGCTTTTGCGCCGGCCAGGACCTGTCCGACCGCGCCGTATCAGCGCAAGGAACGGGCGTGCGCCCGATCGACCTGGGCGACTCGGTGGAAAAAAACTATGCACCGCTGGTGCTGGCCCTGCGTGCTTTACCGATGCCGGTACTCTGCGCCGTCAACGGCGTGGCCGCCGGCGCCGGCGCCAACCTGGCGCTGGCCTGCGACATTGTGCTGGCCGCCAGTTCGGCTTCGTTCGTCGAAGTATTCTGCAAGCTGGGCCTGATTCCCGACACCGGCGGCACCTACTTTTTGCCGCGCCTGGTGGGCACGGCGCGCGCCATGGGCATGGCCATGCTTGGCGAAAAGCTCAGCGCCGACAAAGCCGAAGCCTGGGGCCTGATCTGGAAAGCCGTACCCGATGAAGAACTGGCCGCGGAAACCGCCAAACTGGCACGCCACTTTGCCAGCGCGCCCACGCAAGGACTGGCTTTCACCAAGCAGGCGCTGTACGCCAGTGCGCACAACACCTTGCAGCAGCAGCTCACGCTTGAATGCGCAATGATGAGCGAACTGGGACGCAGCGACGACTACCGCGAGGGCGTAGCAGCTTTCATGGAAAAGCGCGCGCCGCAGTTCAAGGGAAAATGATGGCGGCGCTTCCCTTTACCAGCACGGTGGCCGTGATCGGCAGCGGCGCCATGGGCGCCGGCATCGCCCAGGTGGCGGCGCTGGCCGGCCACACCGTCAAGCTGTTCGACAACCGTGCCGATGCTGTCGCAAAAGCCATTGCCGATATTACGCTGGCGCTCAACCGGCAGGTAGTCAAGGGGCGGTTGGGGCCCACCGACGCAGCGGCAGCCATCGCCCGCTTGCAGCCGGCGCTGGCGCTGGCCGACGTGGCTGATGCCGTACTGGTGGTGGAAGCGATCGTCGAACAGCTCGATGCCAAGCGCGCGCTGCTGCGCGAACTCGAAGCCATCGTCAGTGACGACTGCATCCTCGCCACCAATACCTCGTCGATTTCCGTCACCGCCATCGGCGCCGGGCTGCGATTGCCGGGCCGGCTGGCTGGCATGCACTTCTTTAACCCGGTACCGCTGATGGCGCTGGTGGAAGTGGTCAGCGGCCTGGCCACCGACGCCGGCGTGGCGCAGACCGTGTTCGATACCGCCGCCGCCTGGGGCAAGCGCCCCGTGCATGCGTGCTCCACGCCCGGTTTCATCGTCAACCGCGTGGCCCGTCCGTACTATGCCGAAGCCTGGCGCCTGCTGGCCGAGCAGGCGGCCGACGCCGCCACCATCGACGCCGTGCTGCGCGAGACCGGCGGCTTCCGCATGGGGCCTTTCGAGTTGATGGACCTGATCGGCCATGATGTCAACTTTTCCGTGACGCAGTCGGTGTTTGCCGCGTATTTCAACGACCCGCGCTTTACCCCCTCGGTGCTGCAGCAGGAACTGGTCAGCGCTGGCTTCTTCGGCCGCAAGGCGGGGCGCGGCTGCTACCACTATGTGGACGGCCAGCAGCAAGCCGTGCAGGTGCAGACCGAGGCGCCGCAGGCTGCGCCTGATCATGTCAGCTATAGCGGCCATGCCGATGTGGTGGCGTCAGCATCAGCGCCACATGGTGCCGCCATCACCGACGCACTGGCCGCGCGCCTGCGCCAGGCCGGTATCGAGGTCGCCTTGCGCAAGCCTCACCACGCTCATGGTCATGGCGTGGATGACGCACCGGTCTTCCACTGCAACGGCGCCGCCGTCTACCTGAGCGACGGCCGCAGCGCCACCCGGCGTGCCGCCGACAACGGCCACGCCAACACGGTGCTGATCGACCTGGCGCTTGACTACGGCAGCGCAACGCGCATTGCCGTCGCCCGCTCCGACCAGTGCGCGCCGGCTGCGTATCAAGCGGTAGTGGGATTGTTCCAGGCCGCCGGCCTGGCCGTCACCTGTCTGGACGATACACCGGGCATGGCCGTGATGCGCACCGTCGCCATGCTGGCCAACGAAGCGGCCGACGCCGTCAACCAGGGCGTGTGCAGCGCCGCCGGCGCCGATACGGCCATGCAGCAGGGCGTCAATTACCCGCGCGGTCCGCTGGCCTGGGCCGACGCCATCGGCCTTGGCCACGTGATCGCGGTGCTCGACAACCTGGCTGCCAGCTATGGCGAAGACCGTTACCGGGTGTCGCCGCTGCTGCGCCGCCGCCATGCAGCAGGCGCACCGCTGCATGCCGTCCATACCTCTCATGGAGACTAATCATGGTCAAGGTTTACCAGATCAATGGCGTTACACCAGTGGTTCACCCCAGCGCTTACGTGCATCCGAGCGCCGTGCTGATTGGCGATGTGATCGTCGGTCCGCGCTGCTACATCGGCCCGCTGGCAGCACTGCGCGGCGACTTTGGCCGCCTGGTGATCGAGGAGGGCGCCAACCTGCAGGATACCTGCGTCATGCATGGTTTTCCGGGCGCAGACACGGTGGTCGAGCGCGACGGCCATATAGGCCACGGCGCCGTGCTGCATGGCTGCCGCATCGGCCGCAATGCGCTGGTCGGCATGAACAGCGTGGTGATGGACAACGCCGTCATCGGCGAAGACAGCATTGTTGCCGCCATGAGTTTTGTCCGTGCCGCCATGGAAGTACCGCCGCGCAGCCTGGTGGTCGGCTCGCCGGCCAAGGTGCTGCGCGCCTTGCGCGACGATGAAATCGCCTGGAAAACCGGCGGCACTATCCAGTACCAGGAGCTTACCGTACGCGCGCTACAGACCATGCGCGAGGTGGAAGCCCTGGCCGAACCCGAGGCCGACCGCCCGCGCATGGCTTGCGACAGCATGCTGCCGCTGCATCTGCACAAGAACGCCTCGGCCTGAACTGCTGCCCCTTTTATAGAGAGTCCACCATGCGTCGAATTCCTGTTCTGCAAAGCCTGATCGGCGGCCGCTGGCTCGGCCAGGAGGCCGCCACGCCGCTGCACAATGCCATCAATCACCAGCTGATTTACCATACCCACGCCGAAGCCATCGATTTTGCCGAAGCCGTGAATTACGCCCGCAAGACCGGCGTACCGGCGCTGATGGCCATGACCTTCCAGCAGCGCGCCGCACGCCTGAAGGCGCTGGCCTTGTACCTGATGGAGCGGAAGGAGGAGCTGTACGCGATCTCGCACCTGACCGGCGCCACCCGCGCCGACAGCTGGGTCGATATCGAGGGCGGTGCAGGAACGCTGTTCGCCTATGCCAGCATGGGCAGCCGCGAGCTGCCATCGTCGAATGTGCTGCACGAGGGACCGGCGCTGGCGCTGGGCAAGCAGGGCGGCTTTGCCGGCACCCACATCCTGGTGCCGCGCGGCGGACTGGCCGTGCATATCAACGCCTTCAATTTTCCGGTCTGGGGTTTGCTGGAAAAATTCGCTCCAAGCTTCCTGGCGGCCATGCCGTGCATCGGCAAGCCTGCCACGGCCACCAGCTTTTTGACCGAAGCGCTGGTGCGCATGCTGCACGAGTCAAACCTGCTGCCGGCCGGCGCGCTGCAACTGGTGATCGGCGGCACCGGCGACCTGCTCGACCGCCTGGACGGCACCGACGTCGTCACCTTTACCGGTTCGGCCGATACCGCCGCACGCCTGCGCGTGAACCGCAATCTGGTCGCCAACGCCGTGCCGTTCACCGCCGAAGCCGATTCGCTCAACTGCGCCATCCTGGCGCCCGACATCACGCCGGACGATCCCGAGTTTGATTTGTTCGTCAGGGAAGTGGCGCGCGAGATGACGGGAAAAGCCGGGCAAAAGTGCACGGCGATCCGCCGCATCCTGGTGCCGGAGGCGCAAGTCGATGCCGTGGCCGTGCGCCTGCGCGAACGGCTGGCCAGGGTGGTGATTGGCGACCCCTCGGTGGAAGGTGTGCGCATGGGCGCGCTGGCCTCCAGAGCGCAGCAGCACGATGTGGCCGAACGCGTGCAGGCGCTGGCGCGCGGCAACGAGGTGCTGTTTGGCGAGGCCGATGGCTACCGGCTGCTTGGCGAAGGCGTGTCTGAAGGGGCGTTTTTCCCGCCCACGCTGCTGCTGTGCCGCGACGGCATGGGCAACGACACGGTCCACGATGTCGAGGCGTTTGGCCCGGTCAGCACCGTCATTCCCTACCACGGCATCGATCAGGCGCTGGCGCTGGCGGCGCGCGGCAGGGGCTCGCTGGTGTCCACGCTGGTCACGCGTGAGCCGGCCATTGCCGCCTACGCCGTGCCGGTGGCCGCTGCCTCGCATGGCCGCGTGCTGATACTCGACCGTGACGCAGCGGTCGAATCGACCGGCCACGGATCGCCGCTGCCGCAGCTCAAGCACGGCGGCCCTGGCCGGGCCGGCGGCGGTGAAGAACTGGGCGGCATGCGCGCGGTGCGTCACCTGCTGCAGCGCGCGGCGGTGCAGGGCTCGCCGACCATGCTGGCCGCCGTTACCGGCGAATACGTGCGCGGTGCGCGCGTGCAGGAAAGCACGGTACACCCGTTCCGCAAGTATTTTGAAGAACTTGAGATTGGCGACTCGCTGCTGACCCATCGCCGCACCGTCAGCGAAGCGGACATCGTCAACTTTGGCGGCGTCTCGGGGGACTATTTTTATATGCACTTCGACGCCATTGCCGCGCAGGAGTCGCAGTTCGGCCAGCGCATCGCCCACGGCTACTTTGTGCTGTCGGCCGCCGCCGGCCTGTTCGTCTCGCCGGCGCCAGGGCCGGTGCTGGCCAACTACGGCCTCGACAACCTGCGCTTCGTGGCGCCGGTGGCCATCGGCGACACCATCCGCGCGCGCCTGACCTGCAAGCGCAAGGTGGACCGCAACCGCAGCGATGACCGTGGCGTGGGGCAGGGCGTGGTGGCGTGGGATGTGCAGGTGACCAACCAGCGCGACGAACTGGTTGCCAGTTATGACATTCTGACACTGGTGATGAAACGACAGTAAGCCCGCACGCTGCAGCTACGCTGCCGAAGCAGTGCAAGTCTATGCAATTCCCGCGCTGCGCGGCACAATGGTGTTTTCTTTTAGCGGACGGCAGGCATGGCGCTCTTTACCAAGACTCATTTTGTACTCAATCCCATGGAAAACCCGCGCAGCTGGGCCACCTTCGGTGTGGCCGCGCTGTGCCTGGTGGTCGTGGTGCTGCTGCCGCGCGGTTTCGACTTTGTCGGCATTTTGCGCATTGGCCTGCTCGGCCTGGCAGGCTATATCGCGGCGGCGGCCATCGAGCATCTGCCGGTGCGCGGCACCGTCGCCGTCGCCGATACCACGGCCCTGCTGTCGCGCATCGCCATGTTTGGCTACGCGCCGGTCGGCAATGCGCCGCAGGGCCAGGTGTTCATGCACCGCAGCGGTTCGCCGATGCGCCACATTTACAATCCCATCGTGATCGGCGGCACGGTTGGCAGCAATATGGTGGTGACCGTGCCGCTGCGTTTCTACCGCGCCGTGAAGGACCTCAAGGCCTGAGTTGGTCGCTCGGTTGGCCGCTCAACGGGCCAGGCCGAACGGGTCGTCGATGCTGTGGGCCGGTTCGGTAAACCATTTCGGCCCATGCGTCGTCATGTAAAAATGGTCTTCATGGCGGATGCCGAATTCGCCGGGGATGCAGATCATCGGTTCGTTCGAAAAGCACATGCCGACATCGAGCGGCGTCTTGTTGCCACCCACCAGGTAGGGCCACTCGTGGATATCGAGACCGATGCCGTGGCCCGTGCGGTGCGGCAAGCCCGGCAGCTTGTAGCCGGGGCCAAAACCATCTTCTTCCAGTGAGCGGCGCGCCGCCTGGTCCACCGCTTCGCACGGCACGCCCAGCTGCGCCGCCGCAAAGGCTGCCAGTTGCGCCTTTTTCTCGCTGTTCCACACCGAGCGCTGGCGTTCGCTGATGTCGCCATACACATAGGTGCGGGTAATGTCGGAAATGTAATTGTGCAGCTTGCAGCCGGTATCGATCAGCACCGTGTCGCCCGCTTTCAGCGTTTGCACATAGTTCACCCCGTGCGGATACGCAGTGGCTTCGCCAAACAGCACGATCACAAAATACGAACCGCTGGCGCCGACCTTGCGGTGGGCGCGGTCGATGAACTGCTCGACTTCGGTGGTGGTGATGCCCTCGCGCAGGATCGAGGCGGCGGCGATATGGACCGCCAGCGTCATGTCCTTGGCGCGCTGCATCAGGGCGATTTCATTGACCGATTTACGCGTGCGGCAATGCGCGGTAACCAGGCTGGCGTTTTCCAGCGCATAGCCGCCGGCCAGCGGCCGGATACCATCGAAGATGAAGAAGGCGGCGCTCTCGCAGATGCCGATGCGCGGTGCGCCTGCGCCGTCCGCTGCCGGTGCGATGCCCATGCGCGCGAGGGTATCAATGAACAGCTGGTACGGGCTTTCGTGCTCTTCCCAGCAGTTGACCGGGCCATCGACGAGCATGAAGTCCTTCAGCGTGCTTTCCTCGAACGCCGGCGCAATGTATTCGATGGCGCCTTGCGCGGGCAGGATGGCGCCGACCATGCGTTCGCTGGCGTGCCACCTGGTGCCGGTGAAATACGTGAGGTTGGCGCCGGCATTGATGTAAATCGCCGCCACGCCTTGCTCGCGCATGAACGCCTGCGCCCGTGCCACGCGCTGCAGATGTTCTTCCTTGCCGATCGGGACCGCGCCCACCGTCATGTCCGACAACGAGGCCAGTGCCTCGTCCATGGTTTTGCCGCCTATAGTCATACCGCTATTCCCTAATGATGTGTTGCTATCGATAGGCTCCGATCATAGCAGTTTTGTTTTCAGAAGGCAGCAGTGGCAGCGCCTCATCAACATCTGCCCCCACATTCACCGCCGCATACGCACGCTGCACGGCAATCGCTTCTTTTGAGCCGGCGCCATACAGCTCCTGCGCTACTTCCAGCATCCGGGCGCGGGCCTGGGCGTAGTTGGTGGCGCTGGTGAACCTGGTGGTCAGTGCACGGAACCAGATGCGGTAAGCCTTGTCGTTGCCGATGCCGGTCATGGCCTGCGGCGCCTTGACCAGGTATTTGCTGTAATACTCGCTGGCCGCATCGGCCTGCGAGCCTTGCGACAGGAAGTAGAACATGCGGTTATTCGGTCCGCTGGAATAATGCACATCGAGGTCTTTCAGTGTGCTGCTCCAGGCGTCGGCGCTCTTGCCATCCTTGCTGGGCTTGTACATCCAGCGCAGCGGTTCGGCTGTGCGGCTGATCTCCTTGCCCATCATCCAGTCGTTGCCGCTGGCGGGAATCACGCTGCCGGCGCCGCCCGCGCGTGCATAGGCTTCCGTGATTTCGCCGCCGATGTCCGAATGCGATTCGTTCAGGCCGCCCGACTCGCCCGCGTACACCAGGTCGGCCGTGGCTGCCGTGACGCCGTGCGACATTTCATGGCCGATGACGTCGATCGAGCCGAGGTTGTAAAAGTAGTTGCCGCCATCGCCGATGAACATGCATTGGCAGCGGTCGTCGTAAAAGGCGTTGTCGTAGTTGCGGTCCACGTGGACGGCGATGTGGGTGGCGGTGTTGTTGCCATCGAGTGAATGCCAGCCCAGCGCGTTGCGGTGGGCGTCGTAGGTATTCACCAGTCCCCATAGCGCGTTGACGGCGGCGGTCTGGCCGTTGGCGTTGCGCGTGCTGGCGCCGTTGTACTGCCTGCCGTCGCCCCAGGTATTGGTCTGGTTGACATACACCTCGCCGGCATTGGGGTTGTAGGACGAGCTGTGGTCGGCGTTGGTAATCGCCATGCCGCCAAATTTGCCGCCGCTGCCGCGCGAGCTGTCCAGCATCTGGAAGGTGTCGCCCTGCTGCGACGTGCTGATGGCCACCACGCCGTTGTACTGGCTGTTGCCGCTGCCGGTCACCATGGTAGAGGTTTGCAGCGCCTGCCACTGGGCGATGATGGCGCCGGTCCTGGCGTTGACGATGGTGTCGTGATAGAGCGGGCGGCGCTGCTGCGCCATCCGTGTTTTGACATAGTAGGCCAGCTCGTAGTGGCTGATCACATCTTCCAGGTCGAGCGCATTCAGGTCGGCCTCGGACTTGTCGGCGGCCCGCGCCGTGCGCACGCTGTGCACGATCGGATACAGCAAGAGTTCCGCCGTCGGCTGCCAGCGGTGCACGGCTTGCGGCGCCACCGACTGTACCGCCAGCGCAATGGCGCGCTGCGCCGACAGCGTTGGCGTCAGGCGTGCCGGCAGGCCGGCTGCGGTGCCGGTGGCACCTGCGCCACCCTTGGGCGAATTGGGCGCCAGGCCGGGCCGGCGGTCGGTCACCGAGGTGCTGATGATGGCGCCGGTCCAGTCGTTTACCACCACCGTGTCGGAGCCGAATATGCGCAGTCCCTGATAGGTGTGCTGGGTACGGGTAATGCGCTGGCCGGCGGCACCCGGATGGTGAGCGCTGATGCGGTGGCTGTAATGGCGCAGTTGCTGCGCGCTGAGCGCTGCGGCTTGTGGCCGTAGCTGGTCGAGCGCCGTCAGGCGCGTTATCAGGCGCGCGTCCTGCGTTGCGCCGGGCGGCGTGACCGGCGCCGCCATCATCGGCAGCGCGGTCGCTGCGGCGGGTTGAGCGGGTGGCGTTGCTTGCGCGTGCAGCGGCGATGTGGCCGTCAGTGCAGAAAGGGCAAGGCCGGCGGCGCCGGACAGCCATAGGGATATGTGCAGTTTCATCGCGTTTTCCTCCGTGCAAAATTCCAGCGGGCATCGATTGATGGCGCTGAGACCGCCTGAGCGGATAACTCACGCTAGTGCGGCAGGAGGAGGGCGGTACTGTTCAGCATCAAACTGCAGGGAGATGAGGGGGCGACCAAGGGCCGCCCCCGTTGTACAGCGCTTACTGGGTGATCAGGCTGACCTTGTCGACGACGAACGAGGTTTGCAGGGAGGCATCCTCGGTCGCGGCAAATGACAGCGTGACGGTCTGGCCCTTGTAAGCGGCCAGGTTGAAGCTGCGTACCTGGTAGCCGTTGGCGGCATTCGCATTGGAATACGTAGCCAGAGTGCCCAGTACCGAGCCGGCGCTGTTGCGCACCGTCACCACCAGCCGGTCGTAGACCGTGGTACCGGTTTCGGCGGTGTCGATATGCAGCGCGAAGGTCAGCGTGGCGGTGGTCGCGGCAGCGGGAATCGTCACGCTCTGGGTCAGCGTTTCGCTGCTGGTGCGGCCATTGCCACCGAGCCAGGCGTAGCGCGTACCTTCGTAGGCGGCCTGGCCGGTAAACGTGCCGATGGCGCCGGTGGTGCCGCTCCAGCCGGTGGTGCCCGATTCAAAGCCGCCGTTGGTCACGCGCTCGGTCGGACCGCTGCCGCCGCCGCTGCTCACGGTCAGGGTGGCATTGCCCGAGGTGGCGGTTTTCACCGGCGACGAAGCGTCGCTGACGATGGCGTTGAACACGGCGCCGTTGTCGGCGGTGGTAGCGCTGAGCGAGTAGGTGGCGCTGTTGGCGCCGCTGATCAGGGCGCCGTTGCGGTACCAGCGGTAGGTGTACGGTGCCGTGCCGCCGCCCGCGCCCACGCTGAACGAGGCAGTGGCGCCCGGCGCCACCGTCACGCTGGCCGGCTGGGTGGTGATCGACAGGGCACTGCCGCTGGCTGGCGTTTCATCGACGTCGGCGCCGACGTTAATCGCCGCATACGCGCGCTGCACGGCAATCGCTTCTTTCGAATTGGCGCCATACAGTTCCTGCGCCGCCAGCAGCACCTTGCTGCGGGCGTCGGCGTAGTTGGTCGAGGAGGTGAACTTGGTGGTCAGCGCCTTGAACCAGATACGGTAAGCCTTGTCATTGCCGATGCCGGTCATGGCGGCCGGGCTCTTGGTCAGGTACTGGCTGTAGTAGTCGCTGCTCGAGGTGGCGTTGGAGCCTTGCGACAGGAAGTAGAACATGCGGTTGTTCGGGCCGCTCGACAGGTGAACGTCGATGTTACGAATGGTGCTGCTCCAGGCGTTGGGGCTGCGGCCATCCTTGCTTGGCTTGTACAGCCAGCGCAGCGGCTGGCCATTGCGCGAGATTTCCGCACCAGTCATCCAGTCGTTGCCGGTGGCGGGAATCACGCTGCCGGTGCCGCCCGCGCGGGCATAGGCTTCCACCATCTCGCCGCCAATGTCCGAGTGCGATTCATTCAGGCCGCCCGATTCGCCGGCGTAGGTCAGGTTGGAGGTGGCATCGGTGATCCCGTGCGACATTTCGTGGCCGATGACGTCGATCGAACCGAGGTTTTTGAAGCTGGTGCCGCCGTCGCCGATGTACATGCACTTGCAGCTCGGGTCGAAGAAGGCATTGTCGTAGTTGTTATCGACGTGCACCGCGATATAGGTCGAAGTGTTGTTACCATCGAGCGACTGCCAGCCCAGCACATTCTTGTTGGTGTCATAGGTGTTCATCAGGCCCCACAGCGCGTTGACGGCAGCGGTCTGGCCGTTGGCGTTGGTGGTGCTGCCGCCGGCGATGTACTGCTGGCCGTCGCCCCAGGTATTGGTGCTGTTGGTGTAGATACTGCCCGGGGTAGGGTTGTTGGCCGAACTGTGGTTGGCGTTGGTAATGGCCATGCCGCCAAAGCGCCCGCCGGTGCCGCGCGTGGCGTCGAGCATCTGGAAGGTGCTGCCGTTTTGCGTGGTATTGATCGGCACGACGCCGTTGTACTGGCTGTTGCCGGTGCCGACCACGGTTTGCAGCGCCTGCCACTGGGCGACCACTTCACCGGTTTTGGCGTCGAGGATGGTGTCGTAATAGACCGGTTTGCGGTCCACCACCATGCGCGTTTGCACATAGTAGGCCAGCACGTAGCGGTCCACCACTTCTTCGAGGTCGAGCGCATTCAGGTCTTCTTCGGCTTTTTCCGCTGCGGCGGCCACGCGCACCGGTTTGACCACCGGGTAAATCAGCAGTTCAGCCTTGGGCGGCCAGCGGTGTTCGCCGGTGGGCGCCACTGCCTTGGTCACGCGGGCAATCGCATCGGCCTCGGTAAAACTGGGTTTGAGATCGGTCAGCGCAGCTGCCGTGACCAGTGGGCGGGTGTTGTCGGCGTCGGTGCTGGCGGCGCGGTTGAGGTTTTCATCCAGGCCAGCGCGCCGTTCGGCCACCGTTTCGCTGACGATGTCGCCAGCCGTGTTGGTGACCACGACCGCTTCCGAGCCGAATACACGCAGCCCCTTGTAGGTGTGCTGGACGCGCACGATCTTCTGGCCGATCACGCCCGGATGCTGGCTGTTGATACGAAAACTGCTGTCCACGCCATTGCCGCGGCGGGCGTCGAGGGCTGCCAGTTTGTTGACCAGTGTTTTGGTTTCCTGGGACGATGCCTGGGTAACAGGTGCGGCCATCAGTGGACCAGCGGCATGGGTGGTGCTCGCTGCCATGACCGCCAGCGCGGTAACGATGGAAGCGGTCAGTACGGTATTACGTTGGTTCATCTCTTCTCCCGATGTGGTGGTTCGCGGCAATCATTTCAGGACCGCAAGAGACGACACTATTCCCAACCGATGAGCCAAGTCAAAATTCTTTAAAAATGGGTCGAAGGCAAAAGAAATGGCTTAAATGAGCCATACCGGCAAGCGAACTCTGCCATTTTCGTAAATGTGCCGTGTTATTGCTCAGTCGGTTGCTACGCAACACTCCATGAAAGTTTTTACGGATAATGTTGCAAATTTTAAAACGCTCGCCTTACACTAGGTTGATGTTTGACGGAATGACGGCCATCAACGGCCGCTGTAGAGTTCGGGGAAATTCATGCTGTCGATAGCCACCAAAGTAGAACGGATCGTGATGGAATCAGCCTTCCTGACGGAAGGCCTGCGCAAGGGCCTGATCAACCTGTCGGAACTGGCGCGGCAGTTGCAGCCGCAACTGGAAAGCGATTTATGGAAACCGGTGGGGCAGGCGGCGGTAGTCACGGCGCTGCGGCGGGTGGCTGAGCGCCTGCCGGCGCAGCCGGGCCGTGAAGTGCTGCTGGCGCACAAAACAGGGGAGCTGACCACGCGCACCGGCTTGACTGAATACACCTTCCGCCACTCCGACAGCATCCACGAATGCCATCGCAAGCTGCTGTCGCGCGCCGAGCCCCTGCGCGGCGCCTTTGTCACGGTCACGCGCGGCGTCAACGAGGTGATGGTGATTTGCAGCGAACTGCTGGTGCCGCTGGTGGAGGAAGTGTTTGCCGACGAACGGCTGCTGGCGCGGCTTGACGATCTGAACGCCGTCACTCTGCACCTGGACCCCGGCGCCAGCCGCGAACCGGGGATGTATCACGCGATACTCAAGCAGCTGGTGTGGGACAAGATCAACCTGGTCAACATGATCTGCACTTATACCGAGCTGACCATCCTGCTGCGGCAGGAGCAGACCGGGCCGGCGTTTTCAGCGCTGGCCCGGTTGCGCATGCATTAATGGTGCGGTTGCACCTGCCTGCTTCGCTTAGTTAGCTTAGGTTAGCCAAGCAGCTGGTCGCGCACCCGGGCAATCGCCTTGCGGACCTGGTTGGGGGCAGTGCCGCCCACGTGGTCGCGCGCCGCCACCGAGCCTTCCAGCGTCAGCACGGCAAACACGTCGTCGCCGATCAGCTCGGAGAAGCCGCGCAGTTGTTCCAGCGTCATCTCGGACAAATCGATTTTCAGGTCGTCGCAGGCGCGCACGGCGTGGGCCACGGCTTCGTGGGCGTCACGGAACGGTAGCCCTTTTTTGACCAGGTAGTCGGCCAGGTCGGTGGCGGTGGCGTAGCCTTGCAGCGCGGCGGCGCGCATCGCTTCCGGCTTGACGCTGATGCCGCCAGCCATGTCGGCAAAGATGCGCAGCGTATCGACCAGCGTATCGACGGTGTCGAACAGCGGTTCCTTGTCTTCCTGGTTGTCCTTGTTGTAGGCCAGCGGCTGGCCTTTCATCAGGGTCAGCAGGCCGGTCAGGTGGCCGTAGACGCGGCCGGTCTTGCCGCGCGCCAGTTCCGGCACGTCCGGGTTTTTCTTTTGCGGCATGATCGACGAGCCGGTGCAGAAGCGGTCGGCGATGTCGATGAAACCGACGCGTGGACTCATCCAGATGATCAGCTCTTCCGACATGCGCGATACGTGCATCATCACCAGCGCAGCGGCAGCGGTAAATTCGATGGCGAAGTCGCGGTCGGAAACAGCGTCGAGCGAGTTGTGGCAGACGTCGTCGAAGCCCAGGGTTTTGGCCACGCGCAGGCGGTCGATCGGGAAGGTGGTGCCGGCCAGTGCGGCGGCGCCCAGCGGCAGGCGGTTGACGCGCTTGCGGCAATCAAGCATGCGTTCGGCGTCGCGGCCGAACATTTCAACATAGGCCAGCATGTGGTGACCGAAGGTGATCGGCTGCGCCACCTGCATGTGGG
>JBEVNE010000071.1:0-23135 GCA_040508275.1 Duganella sp. | reverse complement strand
TCCCGCACGGCTCCGGCCGAGAAGCACAAAGCCACCAGGCAAAACCAGGCCATGTGCGCCAGGGAGATGAACGCGCCATAGCCGATCTGTACCAGCAGCGGCGTATCGGTCCGCACCACCTGCACGAACAGGCTGACGATGAACACCGTGGTCTTGGGGTTCAGTGCATTGGTCAGGAAGCCGGTACGCAGCGCCGCAGCGTCCGACAGCGGCGCAATGCGACCATCCGTTGCCGTGCCGCCAGACTTCGTCCGCAGCATCTTGACGCCGAGGTAGATCAGATAGATGGCGCCGGCCAGCTTGGTCGCGTTAAATAGCCAAAGCGACTGCTGGATCAGCAGGCCCACACCCACGAGGGTGTAGGTGACATGCACCAGCACGCCCAGGCCAATGCCGAGGGCCGTCAACACGCCGGCGCGGCGCGATAGCATCAGGCTGTTGCGTGTGACCATTGCGAAATCCGGCCCGGGGCTGATTACCGCCAGCAAAGTAATGGTGATGACAGCTATCCATTCGGTCATGCTATATCCTTTCAGGCATCAATGAAGAATCAACATCCTATCGACAACACGCGGCGATGAATAACGATGTTTTCTGACAAAAATAGTGAGTTCAGCTCACAGTTTTCCGATGTGCGCCTGCCTTCGCTGCTGGCCCTGCGCTGCTTCGAAGCGGCGGCCAGTCATGAGAATTTCAGCAAGGCGGCAGCCGAACTGCACCTGACCCACGGCGCGGTCAGCCGCGCCGTGCGCCTGCTCGAAGACGAACTGGGCGTGGCGCTGTTCGAGCGGCGCAGCCGGCGCGTGTTCCTGACCAATGCGGGCCGCACGCTGGCGCGGGCCGTGAGCGATGGCATGGGCCTGATGCGGCAGGCCGTCGGCGAACTGCGCGCCAGCGCCTGCCAGGAACGGCGCTGGGTGCTGTCGTGCGAACCCACGCTGCTGATGCGCTGGCTGATCCCCCGCTGGCCGGACTTCCAGGCGCTGCATCCGGGGATCGATGTGCATCTGGTCGCCGGTGGCGGACCGTTCTCCTTCGGCAGCGGCATCGACCTGGCGATCCGCCGTGACGACTTTCCCTGGCCCGACAGGTACCATGCCGAGCCGCTATTCGCCGAGAAGATCGGTCCGGTCTGCCGTCCGGAAAAAGCTGCGGCCTGGTTTTCATCGAAAAAAGGAGGTGCGCTGCGAGCAGACGCACCACGCCTGCATTCCCGGACGCGGCCAGATGCGTGGCAGGAATGGGCCGCTGCCGCAGGCCGGCAGGCCATGCCGGATGCGCCGAACAGACGTTCGAGCACTTCTATTTCAGCTTGCAGGCAGCCGTGGCCGGCCTGGGCGTAGCGATTGGCCCCTGGCACCTGGTGCGCGACGATCTGGACAGCGGCGTGTTGGCCGCGCCGCTGGGTTTTGTCGAGGATGGCTCTCGCTATTGTCTGCTGGCTCCCCAGCCCTTGCAGCCCGGCAGCCCACAGGCAGACTTGCTGGCATGGCTGCGGCAATTACAGTAGACGCAGCCGTCTCGTTCATATCCTTTAGCCCACCATGACCTCGTCGATCTTCGCGACGGTCTGCGGCACGCCGTGACTGGAATGCCTTGCCAATGAAATCATGCTGACGCTCAGTGGGGTGCCGACCGCCACGATGGGTGCCTGATTGAAAATCCTTGTCGCGGTGGTTCGATTCCGCACCGTGCCAACAAGAATTCAGAACACCAGCCACAGGTGGCGTTCTGCATCTAGAGCTTACATGCTCAGATAGAGTATATTCAGATATTGCACGAATACACACCATCCCGGTTACCGAGCATGTTAGAGCCACCTCGCATCATTATTATTGCCGGCCCAAATGGCGCAGGCAAAACAACGTTTGCTCGCGAATTTCTGCCGGGCGAGGCAGCATGCCGCGAATTCGTCAACGCTGACCTTATCGCGGCGGGCATTGCGCCATTCGCACCTGAGCTGGCTGCACTGCAATCTGGACGCCTCATGTTGCAGGAGTTAGAGCGTCACTTCTCCGCCCGTACCAGCTTCGCTTTTGAAACTACGCTTTCCGGTCGCGGATATCTCCGCCAAATTAAAATATGGCAAGAAGCCGGCTATCAGGTTAAGCTCATTTTCCTGCGGCTTAAAAGCGCAGAACAAGCAATCGAACGGGTAGCACAAAGGGTCAGGCAAGGTGGCCATCACATCCCGGAAGATGTGATTCGTCGCC
The DNA here is from genome assembly GCA_040508275.1 of Duganella sp. Taxonomy (GTDB): domain Bacteria; phylum Pseudomonadota; class Gammaproteobacteria; order Burkholderiales; family Burkholderiaceae_D; genus Rugamonas. Next base: position 20,922 of record JBEVNE010000071.1, on the reverse strand, counting down.
GCTTTACGGCAGGCCAGGATAACTTTGAAAAATTGTATGCGCCGCTGGTCGATGCTTGGGCGCTATACGACAATTCCGGTCCAATACCGGTTCTTATCCAATGGAGCGAAAGAGATGAACAGCAAGCCGATTGAAGAAGCCAAAGATCGCGACATACGCCTTTCGCAAGTGGCGTTGCTACGGGCAGTGCAGCGCGCGCATGATGTTGCCAGGGCAACCAATACAACCATCGTCGTGAACAACAATGGCGTGATCGAGCACCGCCAACCCGAGCCAGAAAAAATTTTGAAGTGAAGCAGAAACGCATCTGACAATGGCACGGCATCTGCCCTTCCAACGGACAGCGGTGACAGCGCCCGGCATGCGTGGCAACCACCCCCTCAATCGTAATGCCGTTAACTTAAGCACCGTCGTTCCGCATCGCCGGACCGCCGCGAAAGCGGGAAACCATGCTGGATTTGCCTAGTTGGCGCCCTATGGATTCCCGCTTTCGCGGGAATGACAATCTGAAATTTCGGCTTAACTTAACGGCATTACCCCTCACTCGTACCTTTTACTTGCGCTTCACCTTGGGAAACCGCAACTTGTAATGCAAGCCCAACCCCGGCGCGCTGGCCACCTTGACGGTACCGCCCAGCGCCCCCGTGACCAGGTTGAACAGGATGTGCGCACCGAGGCCGCTGCCGCCCGTGCCGCGCTTGGTGGTAAAGAACGGGTCGAACAACTGTGCCAGCATCGAGGTGTCCATGCCGACGCCATCGTCGCTGTATTCGAAGTTGACGAAGTCGCCATCGACCTTGCCGCTGATCTTGATGGTGCCGCCCTTCCCTTCTTCGAAGCCGTGCACCAGCGAGTTGACCACCAGGTTGGTCACCACCTGCGAGACGGCACCGGGGAAGCTGGCCATGTTGATGTGTTCTTCGCAGTCGATGTCGATGGTGATGGGCTTGCCCTTGAGCTTGGGCTGGAGCGACAGCAGCACTTCGTCCAGGTACTTGCGCAGGTTGAAGCTGCGGATATCGTCCGATGACTGGTCCACCGCCACCTGCTTGAAGCTGCGCACCAGCGCGGCGGCGCGCTGGGTATTGGTGGTCATGATGCGCAGCGACTGGTCGATGATGTCGAGGAACTGGTTCAGGCCGTCCTCATCGAGGGTGCCGGCGGCCAGGTCTTCGCGTGTGAGTTTCAGTTCTTCCACCAGGTGGCTGGTGGCGGTCACGCATATGCCGAGCGGGGTGTTGATTTCGTGCGCTACCCCGGCCACCAGGCGCCCGAGCGAGGCCAGCTTTTCCTGCCGTACCAGCTCGCCCTGCGCATCCTTGAGCGAGGTCAGGGCGTTTTCCAGGGCGGCGTTCTGTTCTTCCAGCGCATCGTTGGCGCGGCGTATTTCGCGCTCGGCCTGCATGCGTGCAATCGCCACGGCGACGTGGCTGGCCATAAAGGCGAGTATTTCGAGGTCGCTGGCGCTGTACATGACCGAGGCGTCGTAGCTCTGCAAAATGATCACGCCATAGGCCTGGTCGCCCAGCAGCATGGGGGCGCCCATCCAGCTGGCGATATCGACATTGCCGAGCGGCTGGGCCAGTTCGCCGCTGGCCACCAGTGCATCGAGGCCGGCCTTGTCGAGCAGCACCGGCTGCTTGCGCTGCAAGATATACGACGACATGCCGATGCCAAAATCGAAGCGCTGCACCGGCGCCCTGGCGTCTTTTTCATCGACAAAATACGGTACGCTGATTTCCTGGCTGTCCGGGTGGTACACGGCAATGAGGAAATTTTTCGCCGGTATCAGTTCGCTGATGATGCTGTGCAGCCGCGTATTGAGCTCATTACCGGCGCTGGTAGTGGCCGACAGGTTGGCCAGCTGGTACAGCGCGTGCTGGATGGTTTCGGCGCGGCGCCGTTCGGCCACTTCGTGCGCCAGCAGCGCCGTGCGTTCCTGCACCGCGCGTTCCAGCCGGTCCATGCTTTGCAGTCCGCGCAGGGCGCCGGAGACGTAGTTGGCGATCAGCGCAAACAGCGCCTGGTCTTCCATGTTGAAGGTATGCTGCTTGTCATAGCTCTGGATGACGATGGCGCCCAGCACCTGGTGGTTCTGGTCCAGCAGCGGACAACCCATCCAGTGTTCGGCAATGGTGCCGATGCCAAAGCCGGCATTGTCTTCGCGCCGCGACGCATGTTCGGCGCCCGTCATCACGATGGGCTTGCCGCTGGCGATCACGGCAGCGGTGGGCGATTCGCCTTCGACCAGTTCAAACAACTCATCGCCGCTCGGTGGATCGTCCACTTCGTCAACAAAATACACAAAGCGTACCAGGTTGGCCGGGCCTTCATGGTCACTGAGCGCCACGAAAAAATTGGCGGCGTACATGATGCGGCCCAGCGCTGCATGGACTGACTGCAAGAACTCGCTGATATCGGTACAGCTGCTCGATTGATGCCCGAGATCGAGCAGCATCGCCTGCACAGCTTCAAGGCGGACAAGACGGTCTTCCATCGAATTTCCCATAATAAGTGCACATAGGAAATACTATCAGTCCGCCCCGCCTGCGACCAGCGCTATCACGGCTTTTTGTAGCCGTTCTCGATCCAGGTGGTGGCGCTGGTCACACTGAGCTTGAAGGTGGGCGCCACGCGCACGCTGGCCAGTTGCTCGCCGTACTGGTCGAAGGCGGTCAAGGTGGCGTAGGGATCGTCTTCGTCCGGGACGATATCGAGCGCCACCTTGAACTGGCCGTCGTCGGTGTTGACAAAGACGTTCTTGTGCAATTGCGCATGCAATTGCTGCTCGTGACGGCGGATCACTTCGTTGGCGGTCTTGACCAGGGTATTGAAGGCGTTGACGTCGAGCGGCTTGGGATTCTTTTTGTCGCGGCCCATGGTCCAGGGACCGACCAGCGCAGGCTCGGGCTCGCCATCCTTGATCATGGCCACTGCCCAGCCCTCATCATCGTCGTTCTTGATCACGCGCGCGGTCCAGCCATTGCCCTGCCACAGGCGGGCTTCCTGTACCGGTGCATCATCATCGGACTCGTCGGAGAAGTCGGGTACTTCGGGGATATCGTTGTGCATTCTGTGGAAAAGCTGGAATTGGGGGCTGGGGGGTGAATGATAAGCGCCTTGCCCTCGAACGACAATAGCGCGTCAACCCCGCCCTGCCCAACTCTCCATTAACAGCTGATGCACGGGCGATGCTGCACGAGCGGTGGCTTAGGCGGCCTGATACGCGGATCGATGGCCGGTTCCGGCACCTGGTAGCTGAACGGCGTGATGATAATCGGTGGTATGGCCGGTGGCGCCGATGGCGGTCCCTTGGGGCCGCCGCCGGAAGCGTGCCTGGCGCTGCTTTGGCGCAGGTCTCGATAATGATATGCCAGAGGGAGCGATTGCCCTCCGTGCCATGCAAGCGAAGCCATGTTAAAGCCCTCCCTTTACTGGTCAGACTACCAGTATAGAACGGCATAACTTTAAATCAAGGAACATTGCGGCCATCCGGCCCAGCGCCGCCTGTCAGCATTCCATCCTGCAAATTTCCCGGTCTGTCGCAATCCGGTGGCTGGGCAGGCCTGGCGCCGGTACAGTTCAACCATGCCAAACGGCATCTGAACAAACTACTTACGGGGTCACTATCATGAACACCACTGCAAAAAAACTGCTCATCGCCGCCTTTATCCTGCTTGTCACCTTGTCGGTATGGCAGTTCCTGGTCGGTGACAATATGCACATCGATATCGACGGCGACGAATTCAGCGGCCCCTTTGGCGCCCTGTTCGGCATGGCGCTGGCCGGTGGCGGCATCCTGATTGCGGCGGTGGCCATGGCTTGCGCACTGGTGTTCGTCGGCTTGCTGTGCGCCGGCATCAGCGTGGTGCTGGTGAGCGTGCTGGTGTTCGCCAGCGTGGCGGTGCTGCTCGCCATCTCGCCGCTGATGCTGCCGCTGCTGTTCCTTGCCGGCATGTATTGGTTCTTTAAAACTCGCGCCCGCAAGCAACGGCTGCAAGCGAGCTACGCGCAGCCGGTGTAAGTGACAGCCTTCGACTTCAAGCGGCCAGTGGCTTGGCTCTGGCTACCAAGCCAAGCAGGCCTTGTCGTTGACCACGCGCTGGCGCCGCCAGCCGTGGTGCAGGGGAAGAAACTGCATGGTGCGTGGCATCGAGCTTGAAGACGCTGACCACCTGCGCCAGGTGCGAGGCCTGTTCTTCCAGCGCCGCCGTGGCAGCTGCGGCTTCTTCCACCAGTGCAGCGTTGCGCTGGGTGACCGTGTCCATTTCCGTGATGGCCTGGTTAATCTGGTCGATACCCACTTCCTGCTCGCGGCTGGCGTGGTTGATTTCTCCCATGATGTCGGTCACCCGGGCGATGCTGCTGACCACTTCCGTCATCGTCGAGCCAGCCTGCGATACCAGCTGATTACCGGTGCTCACCTTTTCCAGCGAATCATTGATCAAGCCCTTGATTTCCTTGGCTGCTGCGGCAGAACGATGGGCCAGGCTGCGTACTTCCGACGCCACCACCGCAAAGCCCCGGCCCTGCTCACCGGCGCGCGCTGCTTCCACGGCGGCATTGAGCGCCAGGATATTGGTCTGGAAGGCGATACCGTCGATCACGCCGATGATATCGACCACCTTGTTGGCCGAACTGTTGATCGCTTCCATGGTGGCGACCACGTCGGCCACCACCGCGCCGCCACGGCGCGCCACTTCGGTGGCGGACACAGCCAGCTGATTGGCCTGGCGCGCATTGTCGCTGTTCTGCTTCACGGTCGAGGTCAGTTCTTCCATCGACGAGGCGGTTTCTTCCAGCGCGCTGGCCTGCTGCTCGGTGCGCGATGACAGGTCGAGATTGCCGGTGGCAATTTCGCCGCTGGCGTTGGCAATTTCATCGGTGCCGGCGCGTACCTGGCCGACGATCTTGTGCAGGTTGCCGTTCATGTCTTTCAACGCTTGCAGCAGCAGGGACACTTCATCTTTGCCGCGCACTTCGATGTGGCGGCTCAGATCGCCGGCAGCCACCGCTTGCGCCAGCGACACGGCACGGTCCACCGGCCCGGTGATCGACCGTGCAATCAACACGCCAATCACCACCGCCGCCACGGCCGCGACGACGGCCAGTACCAGCGTCGATATCACGGCCGATTTACCATCGGCCTCGGCTTGCACGGCTTCGCGGTTCATATTTTCTTGCTGGAAGTTCCCCATGTCGTCGAGCGAGGCAAAAAACTTGTCCTGCGGGCCGCGCACCTGCTTGAGCAGATAGGCGCCGGCACCTTCGCCGTCACCTGCCTCGATCAGCTTGATGGCGGCGTTGCGCGTCTCGACATAGCTGGCGCGGGCATCCGCCATTTTCTGAAACAGCTCCTTGCCTTTGACCGTGTTGAGCGTGTTGCGCAGCTGTTCGGTGTAGCCGTTATTGGTGTTGACGGAGGCCTGCACGCTGTCGAGCGCGGCGCGCACCTGCGCCGGATCCTTGATGCCGATGATGGCGTTACCGAGCGAGCGCACCTGGAGATTGAGCTCATCCTGCATATTGTTGGACAGCATGACCTTGACGTAACGGTCTTTCAGCAGGCGGTCCATGGCATCGTTGATGCCGTTGATCTTGGTAATCGAAATGACGGCGACAATCGCCAGCAACAGCACCACAATGCCGAAGCCCAGGGCCAGACGCCAGCGAATATTAAGATTGGACATGGAATTCCCCTCGTGTACGTTTGAGTGTTGAACAAGCAAGACGTACGGCGGGGGCGGGGCCGTGCAGGTGCTGGCACAGGGCGGAAATCCGCGCCTGATCAGCGGTGACGAAAAACCAGTGTACCTCAGTAAAATTACTTACTGGAAAATAAAATATCGGCGGTTGCCAAAACCCGCTGTCATGTTGTTGCCTTGCCGCATTATTTTCACAACAATGCCATCCTGCTACCCCGCCTGCACGCGGTTGCGGCCAGTGCGCTTGGCGCTGTACAGGGCCTGGTCGGCGCGGATCAGGGCGGCGTCGCCGCCCGTATGCTGGCCATCCATCACGGCAATGCCGATGCTGACCGTGGCGGCGACCGCCACGCCGCTGTCAAGCAATAACGGCGTATCGGCCACCTGCTGGCGCAGGCGTTCGGCAAACGCGGTCGCGGCCGCCAGCGTGGCGCCGGGCAGCAGCATGGCGAACTCTTCACCGCCAATGCGGCCCAGCATGTCGATCTTGCGCTGTGCATCGCGCATCAGCGCGCTGAGCTGGCGCAGCACGGCGTCGCCGCCCGGGTGACCGTATTCATCGTTAATGTGCTTGAAGTGGTCGATATCGAGCAGCAGCACCGCCGTGCAATCGCCGACCTCGCGCAGCAGACGCTCTTCCTCGTCGGCCAGGCGGTGCATGAATTCGCGCCGGTTGGGCAGGCCGGTCAGGAAATCGGTGGTGGCCAGCACGCGCAGCTCGTCGTGCAGGCGGCGCTTGTCGGTGGTGTCCACGGTGGAGACGATGACAAAGTCGAGCTGATCGGTGTGGCCCGGCATCACCATCAGCGTCAGTTCGTTGTGGCGGCTGTGGCCGTCCAGGCGCCGGAAGCTGCCTTCGCAGACAAAAAAATGTTCGCCGCGCGCCAGCGCCGCCAGCGCCTCGGCAAACGCCGGCATGGCGCTGCTGTCGAAATTCTGCGCCAGCGTAATGGCCGCCAGCTCGCGGCCCTGCGCACCGACCTGCTGGCGGGCAGCGGCGTTCAGATCGACGATGCGCACCAGCGCCGCCAGCCGCGCCAGCTGGCTGGGATTGGCGTGCAGGTAGCGCGCCATGTCGTCGATGCCCGACTGCGCCAGTTCGGCCAGGGCCGCGCGTACCGCCGACCAGTCCTGCTCCCACAACGCCACCGGGGCGTGGTCGTACAGGCGGCGGAAGCGCGCTTCGCCGGCGCGCACCGCCTCTGCCGCCTGCGCCTGCTCGATGGCGATGCCGGCCAGCCGCGCCGCCTGCTCGATCAGCGCAATATTGGCCAGGCTGGGCGAGCGCGCATCGCGGTGGTAGACGGCAAATGTGCCGATCACATTGCCGCCGGCGCCAAAAATCGGATCGGACCAGCATGAACCGAGCCGCGCCCGCAGCGCCAGGTCGCGGTGCGCCAGCCACGACGGCGCAGTGTGGATATCCTCGATAATCACGCGGCTGGCGGTCAGCACGGCTTCGCTGCAGGCGCCGTAGCCGCTGCGCACCGCAGTGCCATGCACGGCGGCGTTGAAGAACGCCGGCAGACTGGGCGCCGCCGCCACCAGCAAATGCTCGCCGGCGTCGTCGAGCAGCAGCACGCTGCACAGCAGATCGTCGTTGTCGGCCTCCACCCCTTCCACCACGCTTTCCAGTATGGCCGGCAAAGGCGCGCTGGTGGCCAGCAGTTCGAGCACGCGCCGGCGCGTGTGTTCACGCCGCTCGGCGTGCACGCGTTCGGTCACATCGCGGAACGAACGGATGCGCGCCGGTTCATGCCCCAGTTGCAGGCCACGCGTATGCTGCTCGATCACGCGCCCGTCCTTGAGGCGCAGCAGCTCATACTGGGGTTCCAGCGAAGCGCCGTGCCCCATGCCGGGCAGCGTCATCTGCGGCGCAGCGCCATCGAACGGCGTGGCAAACGCCGCCTGGTCGGTCGCCTCGAACGGTCCATGGCCGGGGCGCGACAGCTGGCCGCGCATATGCGCCATCAGCACCATGCCGTCGCTTTCCCAGTCCAGCTGTTCGGGCACGTTCCACAGTTCGCGGAAGCGGCGGTTATCGGTCAGCACGGTACCCTGGAAGTCGTCAACCAGAATACCGTCGATGGTGGAATCGAGGATGCTGCGTAACATGGTCTGGCTACGCTGCGCGCTCTCGGCCAGCGCCAGCAGCGCGTCCTGGCCTTCTTCCAGTTCGCCGGCCAGCGCATTGCTGCGCGCCAGCGCCTGGTGCGCATTGCGGCGGCCGCGCGCCAGCACCCAGGTCAGGCACGCCGCCAGCACGCTCAGCAAGCTGCCGCTGAGCGCGATCAGGCGCATGCGCTCGGTGGCCACCAGCCCCGGCGTGTAAAGCATGGCAATACGCAGGGTCCAGCGGTGGCCGCCCATGCTGAGCTGCTGTATGCTGGCGCGGCTGTGCTCCGCCGCCGGCGCGGCGGGCATGCTGTCGTACATGAGCGCCTGCGGCTGCACGCGTTCCCCGTCATAGATTTTCACGTCCAGCGCATTGGTGCGGGCGTTGCCCAGGCCGGTCATCAGGTCGCGCACGCGGAACGGCGCAAACACCCAGCCGGCAATCGCCGCGCGGCGCTGGGCCAGCGTTTGCACCGGCTGGCCGGGGTTATACAGGGGCAGCACCATCAGGAATGCCGAGTGCGGCGCCTCGCTGGGGTCGTCCAGCAGACGCAGCGCGCCGGTCATGGCGGGGCGGCCGGTATCGCGCGCGCGCTCGAGCGCAGTCCGGCGTACCGGCTCGTGAGCGGCGTCAAAGCCGTAGGAACGGCGGCTCAGCGCATTTTGCGGCTCGATATACACGGTGGGTGCATACCACGGCCGTTCGCCGGGCGGGGCGATGCGGTAGGCCGGCATCGATTCGCGCCGGACGATGATTTCGTGCTCGACGCGCTGGGCGCCGCCCACCAGCCGCATATAGCCAATCGCCTGCACGCCGGGAAAATGGCGCGCCAGTTCCTGGCCTTCGAGATAGATACGGAATTCGTCGCGGTCCACATGGTGCGAACTGTAAAACAGGCCCTGTACGCCATACAGCACCTGCACGTAAGTCTGCATGCGCTGGTCCACCAGGTTGACCAGTTCGCGCACGCGGCCGTCAAAATCAGCTTGCACCTCCTGCCGTGCATCGGCCTCGGCGTCGCGCCATAACAACGCTGTCACGCCCAGGCAGGCAACCAGCACCAGCGCCGGCACCACGTGGGGCGACAAAAGTCGTTGCAAAAGCCGTTGCAGCAGCCGGCGCAGCGCTGGCGCGACGATGCGCATGGTCAGGTCAGTCCGCCGCGTGCGCTTTGGTGTCTGCAAACTGCCGGTAGCCGCGCGCGCGCAGCGCGCACGCCGGACAGGTGCCGCAGCCATAGCCCCAGTCGTGCAGGGCGCCGCGTTCGCCCAGGTAGCAGGTGTGGGTGGCGTCGCGGATCAGATCTACCAGCGGCTGGCCGCCCAGTTCCTGCGCCAGCTCCCAGGTCTGGCGCTTGTCGCGCCACATGAGCGGGGTTTCCAGTTTGGTGCGGGTATCCATGCCGAGGTTGAGCGCCACCTGCAGCGCCTTCATGGTGTCGTCGCGGCAGTCGGGGTAGCCGGAAAAATCGGTTTCGCACATGCCGCCCACCAGCACCGTCAGGCCGCGCCGGTAAGCCACGGTGGCGGCCACCGTCATGAACAGCAGGTTACGGCCCGGCACAAAGGTATTGGGCAGGCCATTGGCCTGGGTTTCGATGGCGATATCGTGCGTCATGGCCGTTTGCGAAATCTCGGAAATCAGCGACAGGTCGATCATGTGGTCCTCGCCCAGTCTGGCGTCCCACTCGGGCTTGAGCGCGCGCAGCCGGGCGATCACGTCGGGGCGCACAGTCAGTTCCACGGCGTGGCGCTGACCATAGTCGAAACCGATGGTTTCCACGCGGGCATAGTGCTGGAGCGCCCAGGCGAGACAGGTGGTGGAGTCTTGTCCACCGCTAAACAGGACCAGGGCGGCGTCGGTTGGCAGCATTGCAGTTCTTTCCAGATGTATCAAATATTATTAGTACGCCATCTTCCAGGGCAATCCGGTAACATGACGAAAAAATGCATCCCCCATACGGAGTCCCATGTTACCGGCATCGCCCGCACATAAAGTGGCAAGACCACGAATTTTGTCACATCTTGTGGCAAAAGTATCCGTACTGCTTGCGGCCGCCACACTGTCAGGCCTGGCCACGTCCGCCGTCCAGGCACAGGCTCAGGATGAAACTCAGGTTCAAACTCAGGCTCAGGCTCAGCCATCACAGCCGGCCCAGGATGAAGACAGCACAGCACCGGCCACTGCGGCGCCGCAGGCAATCCAGTACAACGTGCGCATCGAAGCGCCTGACGATATTGAAGAGTTATTAAAAGATAATCTCGATCTTGAGCGCTTCCGCGGCAATCCGCGCATGACGCGCGGCCAGCTGTTCCGCCTGGTGCGCGCCGCACCCGAGCAGATCCGCACGCTGGTGGCCACCAGCGGCTACTACACGCCTGAAGTCTCGGTGGAACTCGACCGCGCCGCCACGCCGCCCGTGGTGCAGATCAAGGTGGCGCCTGGCGAACCGGTGCGCGTGGGCGAAATCGACCTGGTGCTGGAAGGTTTTACGCCCAATCCCGGCCAGCCGGCCGACCAGCAGTTTGACGCCGCCGCCCTCAAGGCCAGCTGGACGCTGAAAAAAGGCGCGGTATTCCGCCAGGACGACTGGGAAGGCGCCAAACGGGCGATTTTGCGCCAGGTGGTGCAAACCCGCTACCCGCGCGCGCAACTGGTCGACAGCCGCGCCACCGTCGATCCCGAGGCACGCCAGGCCAACCTGCACGTGGTGCTCGACAGCGGCCCCGAAATGCGCTTTGGCGAACTGCGCGTGGAAGGGCTGAAGCGCTACCCGGACAGCGTGGTGCGCAACCTGAACCAGATACACCCCGGCGATTACTACAGCGAAGCGGCGCTGCAGGCTTACCAGTCGCGCCTGCAGGATACCGGCTACTTCGCCAGCGTGGAAGTAAGCGCCGACCTCAGCGCCATCCTCAACGAGCAGCTCGAAGTGGCTTCCACCACTGCTGCACCAGCGAATGCAGCTACTGCGGATAGTACGGCTACTACGGCTACTACGGCTACTGCGGCCGCCATGGCGCCGCTGCCGCTGCTGGTGCGCGTGAGTGAGAACAAGCGCAAGAACGTCAGCGCCGGTGTGGGTTTCAGTACCAATACCGGTAACCGCGCCTCGGTCACTTACGACGACTTGCAGGTGCTGGGGCTGCGCATGAAAAGCGCGCTCACACTGGAAACCAAGAAGCAGACCGCGCGCGCCGACCTGTATTTCCCGGTCACGCCGGAAGGCTACAACCACAGCATCGGCGCCACCTACGAGCGCAGCGACATTGCCGGCGAAGTGACGGCGGTATCGAGCCTGGCCGGCAAACGGGCCTGGGGCACGCCGCTGCTCGAACGCAGTTTCACGCTCGAGCTGCTGAGCGAAACCAAGTCGGTCGGCGCCCTGCCCAAGGTCACCAGCAAAAGCCTGCCGCTGACCTACGCCGTCACCTGGCGCAAGCTCGACAACCTGCTGTTCCCGACCAAGGGCTACGCCATCAACGCCCAGCTGGGCGGCGCCGTGCTGCCGCTGTTGACCGATGAAGCGTTTGTGCGCGCCTACCTGCGCGGCATTTACTACAAGCCGCTCGGTGCCAGTTCCAACCTGATCCTGCGCGCCGAAGCCGGTGCGCTCGGCTCGGGCAGCAAGAACGGCGTGCCGACCGTGTTCCTGTTCCGCGCCGGCGGCGACCAGTCGGTACGCGGCTACGCCTACCAGGAGCTCGGCGTCAAGGAAGGCAACGCCACCATTGGCGGGCGCTACATGGCCACCGCCAGCGCCGAGTATCAATACTGGTTCAAGCCCACCTGGGGCGCGGCCGTGTTCTACGACGCCGGCAATGCCGGCGACAGCATCGACGCGCTGCACCCCAAATCGGGCTATGGCGTGGGCGCGCGCTGGAAAAGCCCGGTCGGCCCGCTTAACGTCGATGTGGCCTACGGCCACGCGGTTCAAAAATATCGTTTGCACTTCTCGCTGGGATTCACCTTCTGATGGCCGACCAACACGACAACGCAGCAGCGGGCGCCAGCGATCCCGCAGTCACCGAAGCACCTGTTCAGCGGCGCCGCTGGCCGCGCCGGCTCGGCATCACGCTGGCGGTACTGGCCGTGCTGCTGGCCGCGGCATTCTGGCTGCTGGGCCGCGAATCGACCTTGCAGCAACTGGTGCAGCGCATCGCCAACGCCAGCGGCGGCCAGATCGCCGTGACCGACGTTTCCGGTTCGCTGTACCACCGCATGCACATCGGTAAACTGGTCTTCAAGGGCAAGGACAGCACCATCACAGCGCAGAGCATCGACATCAACTGGTCGCCGCTCCAGTATTTTTCGGAAGGCCTGCAGATCAGCGAACTACACGTGGTCAGCCTGAACGTGCACAGCACCGGCAGCTCGGACGAGCCTGCCACCCTGCCCGCCTCGCTGGCGGCGCCGTTCCGCCTGCGCCTGGCCGACGCCCGGCTCGACAAGCTGACCCTCACCAGCACCAGCAACCCCAGCAGTACCGTGATCGACAATCTGCGCTTTGCGCTGAATGGCGATAAAAACGGCTGGCATCTGCAGGAAGCCTCGGCCCGCACGCCGTTCGGCCTGGCCCGTGCCGACCTGACCATCGCCGGCCAGCGGCCGTTTGCGCTCAAGGGCACGGCCTCGCTGACGCAGGCGCTGGTGGCCAAGCCGGCGGCGCCTGGCAGCGTGGACGATACCCCCGTGGGGCAGGCGCCCACCCCGGCCCAGCTGACGCTGCAGGCGGGCGGCAGCCTGGCCCTGCTGCAACTGAAGGCGCAGGGCGAAGCTGGCGCCGCCAGCGGCAGCGCTACGCTGGCGCTGGCGCCGTTCGATCCGGTCATTCTGCGCAACATCGACCTGCATGCACGCGACCTCGATCCGCACGGTTTCGACGCCGGCCTGCCGCAGGCAAAATTCAACCTCAAGGTCAACGCCGCCATCACGCCCGATCAACAGCTGTCCGGCCAGTTCGAACTGCTCAACCAGGGCAAGGCCGGTGCGCTCGACCGTGGCGCGCTGCCGCTCGACGTGTTCCGTGGCCGCCTCGGCGGCAGCCTGACCGCCGCCACGCTGGACCACGTGCTGCTCGACCTCGGTCCGGCCGGCCGCTTCAACGGCGGCGGCAAGGTGGACCGCAAGGGCATAGCCGACGGCATCGACAGCGCCAGCTTCAAGCTGCATACCGACCGGCTCGACCTGTCGCTGCTGCACGGCAGCGCCAACAAGACCGCCATTGGCGGCGACATCGTCCTCGCCAGCACGGCCACCAGCCAGACCCTGACAGCGGCGCTGGCCGACAAGGGCCTGCGCCTGGACGCCCGCGCCACGCTGGCAGACGCCCTGCTGCAACTGCAGCAGCTGCGGCTGGTGGCAAAAAATGGCAGCGTCAACGCCAGCGGCCAATTCAGCCTGAAGGACCAGCAGGCGTTCAGCGCCAGGGTGCGCAGCGAGCGCTTCGATCCATCGGCGCTGGCGGCCAGCTATCCGGCCGGCGAGATCAATGCCGACATCAACGCTGCCGGCCACGTGGCGCCGGCCTGGCAGGTGGCGGCCGACTTCCAGCTCAAGCCGAGCAAGCTGCTGGGCCATCCGCTGACCGGCAAGGGCAAGCTCAAGGCCGACGCCAGCCATATCAGCGACGTCGATGCACGGCTGGCGCTGGGCCAGAATACGGCCAATGTCAGCGGCAATTTTGGCGCGCCCGGCGAACAGCTGCGCTGGACCATCGACGCGCGCCAGTTGGCGGCGATCAGCCCCGGCCTGCTCGGCGCCATCAACGCCAGCGGCGTGGTCAGCGGCACCATGGCGGCGCCGCGCAGCAGCTTTAATGCTGACGCCAAGGGTCTTGGCCTGGCTTCAGCCAAGCGTCCGGCCGCCGATTCGCTGATCCACGCCAGCGGCGACGTGGTCATGAACGGCGCCGGCAAAACCCCGGAACTGAACATGACGGGCAGCGTGCAGCGCCTCAACCCGGCCGCCTTCGGCGCCGCGCAGGCAGGCGCCATCAACGCCGCCTTCACCGCCCAGGCGCGCCTGGCGGCCGACTGGCGCGCCAGCCTCGACCTCAAGTTGCAGCCGTCCACGCTGGCCAATGCACCGCTGTCCGGCTACGCCAAGCTGTCGGCCAACGCCAAAGACCTGAGCAGCGCCGACATCGACCTGCGCCTGGGCGCCAATACGCTGCAGGCCAAGGGCAGTTTCGGCAGCGCGCTCGACAAGCTGGACTGGAAACTCGATGCACCGCAGCTGGCGGCGCTGGGGCCGCAGTTTGCCGGCGTGCTGCACGCCAGCGGTACGCTGTCTGGTACTACCGCCCGGCCGGCGATTTCGCTCAAGGTTGACGGCAACGGCCTGCGCGCACCGGGCCAGCAGCAATTGGCCACGCTGCGCGGCAGCGCCACGCTGGGCAGCACCACCGCCATGGCCACGGCTGCAACTACCGCTACTGCACCAGCACGCGGCGCCAAGGCGGGCAATGCCTCGCTGGCCGACGTACCGCTGATCAGCGATATCGACATCAGCGGTTACGAGTCGCCGGCGCTCAAGCTGGCCAAGGCGCGCCTGCAAACCAGCGGCAGCCGCAGCAACCATACGATCACTGTCAGCGCCAGCAATGCCGACTTCGACGCCACGCTGCGCATCAAGGGTGGCTGGGACAATGACACCTGGACCGGCGCCATCGACGCGCTGCAAAATCGCGGCCGCCTGGCGCTGGCTTTGGTCGCACCGGCGCCGCTGCGCCTGGCTGCGCCCAAGGGCAGCGGCGTGGCCGGCCTGCTGCGTCCCGAGCAGATTGCCCTGTCCGGCGCCACCATCAAGATCCGCGACGGCAGCCTGCGCATCGACAGCCTGGAGAAAAACGGCGCCGACTGGCGCAGCAAGGGCCAGGCCAGCGCCCTGCCGGTCAACTACCTGGGCCAGTTGTCGGAAGCCTGGCGCGACAGCGTGCGCGGCAACCTGACCATCGGCGCCGACTGGGGCTTGAGCCTGCAAGCTGCCAGCAAGGGCGCCGCACCGGTGCTGGCCGGCTCCTTCCATGTCTTCCGCGAGCAGGGTGACATCACCATTATCGGCGCCGACCTGTCGCAGCCGCTGGGCCTGAAAACCCTCGATGCGCGCGCCACCGTGGCCGACGGCGCACTGCGCGTGCAATTCAATCTCGATGGCACGCGCGTGGGCCAGGCCCAACTGGACGGCACGGCGCAACTGCGCAATGGCCGGCTGGCCGAGGACAGCCCATTCAACGTGACCGGCAGCGCCAATATGGGTTCGCTGGCTTGGCTGGCGCCGCTGGCCGGCCAGGCCGGGCTGGAAATCGACGGCACGCTCAAGCTGGACCTTGACGGCAGCGGCACGCTGGGCGCGCCGCAACTGGCGGGCGAGATCAACGGCCAGAAGCTGCTGGTCAATCTGCCCGACCAGGGCATCCGGCTGCGCAACGGCCAGTTGCAGGCACGCCTGACCGGCGACCAGCTGCAACTGCATAACCTGAGCTTCGAGGGCCAGAGCGGCCGCGCCCAGGCCGATGGCTGGATACGCTATGCTGGCAACGAGGCGACCATGCAGTTGAAACTGAACGCCGACAAGCTCGAAGTGCTGTCTCGGCCCGACCGCCTGCTGGTGGTGAGCGGCCAGAGTACGCTGGTGCGCGACGCCCGCCACTTCCAGCTCGACGGCAAATTCCGCGCCGACCGCGCCAACATCGAACTGGCCGGCGAGAACTCTCCTACCCTGAGCAACGACGTGGTCGTACTGGGCAAGAGCGCAGCGCCGGCCCCGGCCAAACAGGCGCAGGGTCTGCCGCTCAACATCGATGTGGAGGCCGACCTGGGCGATGCCTTCAAGCTCAAGGGCATGGGGCTGGAAGCGGAACTGGCCGGCGCCGTGCGCGTACGCATTGCCGACCGCCGGCCACCGCGCGTGAACGGTTCGATCCGCGTGGTCAGCGGCACCTATGCGGCGTATGGACAAAAGCTCGACATCGACCGTGGCGTGATCAACTTTACCGGCGCCTACGACAATCCGGGCCTGAACATCCGCGCCGTGCGCCGCCGTCCCGAGGGCGAAGCGCTGAGCGAAACCAATGTGGAAGCCGGCGTGGAAGTGCGCGGCACGGCGCTGGCGCCATCGGCCAAGCTGGTCTCCACCCCGGCCGTGTCGGACAGCGACAAGCTGTCGTGGCTGGTGCTCGGCCACGGCATTGAAAACACCGCCGGCAACGACATGGCGCTGCTCAGCACCGCCGCCGGCGCACTGTTCGGCGGCAAAGGCCAGGGCAAGCTGGCCAACTCGCTCGGCCTCGACGAACTGGGCGTGGGCCAGGCATCGGGCAGCGCCGGCGGTTCGGCCACCGGTTTGCAAAACACCGTGGTTACCATCGGCAAACGCATTTCGTCACGCGCTTACCTGAGCTTTGAACAGGGTGCGGGTACTGCCACCAGCCTGGTCAAGCTCAAATACAAACTCAACCCGCGCATTACGCTGCAGTTCCAGACCGGGACCAATAATGCGCTCGATGTGTTGTATACGTGGGCGTTTGATTAGTCTTGATCCGAGGCTACGCTCTGGGGTGGTGCCTGCCGCACATACCGCTCCAGCCAGGCCTCGGTCTCATACAACATATGCATGATCGATTCGCGCGCCCGGTAGGCGTGCGACTCATTGGGCAGCATCACCAGCCGCGCCGTGCCGCCCAGGCCCTTGATGGCCTGGAACATGCGTTCGCTCTGCAGCGGAAAAGTACCGGAATTGCTGTCCTCGGAGCCATGGATCAGCAGCAGCGCATCCTGAATGCGGTCGGCGTGATTGAATGGTGACATGGCCTGGTACACGGCCGGGGCCTGCCAGTACGGGCGCTCCTCGGACTGAAAGCCGAACGGTGTGAGCGTGCGGTTATAGGCGCCGCTGCGGGCAATCCCCGCGCAGAACAGCCGCGTATGGGCCAGCAGATTGGCCGTCATGAAGGCGCCGTAAGAATGGCCGCCAATGGCAATGCGGTGGCGTTCGGCCACGCCGCGCCGCACCACTTCATCCACCGCCGCCTGCGCATCGGCCACCAGTTGCGGCAGATAGCTGTCGTTCGGTTCCTCGTCGCCACTGCCGATAATGGGGAACGATGGATTGTCGAGCACCGCATAGCCCAGCGCCAGGAACGCCGCCGGTCCCCAATAGCTGACCGCATTGAAGCGGTACGGCGAACCGGTGGTCTGGCTGGCGGCACCAGCAGATTTGAACTCCTGCGGATAAGCCCACATCAAGAGCGGCAGCGGGCCGTCGCGCGCGGCGTCGTAGCCGGGCGGCAGCATCAGTGTGGCGGTCAGCGCCACGCCGTCCGCACGCGCATAGCGGATCTGCGCCTTGTGGATGTCGCGCAGCTGCGGCGTGGGATGCGGGTAGCTGGTCAGTGCGCGCAGCTGGGCGCCGTCCGGCACCGTGAGGTCGCGCAGATAATAATTGGGGCGCTCGGTCGGTGATTCGCGGGTGGTCAGCAGCAGCGTGCCTTCGGCATTGAGCACCGCCGCCACATTTTCATAGTAAGGCGCATGACTCTGGAACAAACGCTGTTTTTTGCGCGTGGTCAGGCTCAGGCGGTCGATGAAGGGCCGTTCGCCTTCCGGCGTGGCGCCTGCGCCATCGAGCAGGATGGTGGTGTCGGGACCGATCAACAGGCGCGGAAAACCGCTGGCGTCAGCGTGCATCACCGGCGCGCCGGGGCTGCTGTAGCGGTCTTCGTACGAGCCGCCATGGATCAGTTCCGGCGGCGTGGCCAGGTGGCCGGGGGCAATCATCCATTGTCGGTACTCGCGGGTTTTGTGCCAGCGCTCGGTGATCAGGGCGACATCGTCGCGGCCCCAGGCAATGCCGCCATAGCGCAGCGCCAGGCGCGCCAGCACCAGCGGTGGCGCGTTGAATGGCGCCGCATGCAGGTACACCAGATCGCGCACGCCATCGGCCACCGGGCGCGCCGGATCGCCGCCATCCTGGGCCTCGGCCCACACCAGCGACGCTGGCGCATCGGCGCGCCAGCCGACGTGGCGCACGCCATGGGGCACGGCGTCATTCCCCGGCGGCAGCCCCTCTTCCAGCGGCAGCTCGGCCACCGTGTGCAGCACGGCGCCTTGCAGGTCGCGCACTTCCACCCGTTCGCCAAAACTCGATGCCGGCACCATGTAGGAATACGGCCGGGTAACCGTCTGGGTCAGCAGGTAATCGCCGCCGGGCGCCACCGAGGTACGCGAGAACTGTCCCGGTGCGCCGATCGGACGGGCCTTGCCGTCCAGGTCCAGCAGCACCATCTGCACCGTGATGTAATACTCGAACAGGCGCGCATCGTCTTCGCTGCGCAGCAAATCCTGGTAGGTGCGCAGCTGCCGCACGGCGCCATCGGCGGCGCTGTCCTGCAACACCGGGCCGGCAGGTACGCCGCTTGCGGACGGCGGCTGGCCGCAACCGGCCGGGCGCCAGTGCACCAGCAGGGCGCTGCTGTCGGGCAGCCAGTTGAAGCCGCGCGTGAGCACCGCCGACAGCGGCTGCGGCGAAAGCTGGCGTGCCTGGCGCGCACCGATATCGACCACCCACAGTTGCACGGCGCCGCTGTCGCCGGCGCGCTCGCCGTCCAGCGCCACGTGGGTGAACGCCAGGTGGCGCTGGTCGGGCGACCAGCTGATGTCGGCGAGGCGCAGCGCCGGCGGCAGACCGGCGATGGCGATCTCGGTGCGGGTGGCGATCTCGAGCAGCGCCAGGCCGGTGCCAAAGGAAAAGCGCGAAGATGCGCAAGTGCGCGGGTTGATGCGCAGGCCGGCCAGTTTGAGCTCCGGCTGCGCCACCTCGGCAATACCGGGCAGCGGCGGGGTCTGCACCACGGCGGCCAGGTCGCGGTGCGGACTGAGACTCAGGGCCGGCGCACGCGCGGCATCGACAATCGCCTGCAACGGCGCCGAGGGCAGGCGGTAGCCGCCCTGCCCGGCGCCTTGTTCAGATGCGGCGGCCATCAGGCCCGATGTGCCATGCATGGCAGCCATGGCGGACGATGAATCGGTGGGCTGCACGGCGGGCGCTTGCGTCATGGGTATCCTTGGAGTCCGGGCGGGGAATACCGCGGTAGTTCAGTTTGCGGACCCCGCGCCTGAATGTCAATCGCAGCCGGCACGGCTGGCGTACAATCGCTGTTCCTTGATTTTTGCCGTAATGGGCCGCTTATGGAAATTACTACTCTCGTGCTGTTGCTGCTGGTGCCACTGGCGGTATGGCGCATCTATACACGTGTTAAACGCATGATCGTCCGGACCCAGTCCGAGCTGTGGAAGCATTACGCCAAGGGCGGGCTGATGGCCGCCATCATCGTGGTGCTGGCGGTGCTGGCGATTGGCAAGTGGGCAGCCCTGGGCACGCTGGCGCTAGGGGTGTCGCTGGGCGTGTACCTGGGCCGGCGCCAGTTTGGCATGACGCGCCTGCACAACCGTCCCGAGGGATTTTTCTACACCCCCGATCCGCGTTTGCCGCTGCTGCTGATCATGCTGGTGGTCAGCCGCCTGATTTACCGCCTGTTTGAAGCCTACCTGCATATGCACGACGGCATCGCACTCGATCCTGACTTCCTCGGCAACCCAGTCACCACGGCGGTATTCGGCCTGCTGGCCGGCTTTTATGCCTGCTACAGCCTGCTGCTGGTGCGCTGGCACAAGAGCCAGACGCCGTTGCCGAAGCCGATTGATATTTTTGATATCAAATAACCGGGCACCTTCAGCAATGCAGATACTGCATTGCTGAAGGTCCGGCCTCAAGCCGCCTTCACATCTCCCTCCGGCCGACGCTGCAGCACAAAGATCGGCTGCGCCCACTGGGTATCCTTTTTCTTCTTGCTCGTGATAAGCGTCAGTTCCGAAGGATCGTAGACGTCGGTGTTGTGCGTCAGCGGTGTGGTCATCAGGTACTGGGCGTCAGTGTTCTTGAGGAACTCGCCAACCAGCTGGATGTTGCGGATATCGAGGTGGGCAAACGGTTCGTCGATGAAGACGAAACCGCCCGAGCCTTCTTCCGATTTCAGCAGCGCGATCAGCAGCACCAGTGATTTCATCACCTGCTGGCCACCCGACGCTTCGCCGTCGTTCATGCCGATGATGCCCTTGCCGTCGAACTTGAAGCGCACGTGCAGGCCGGCCTGGGACAGCAGCAGGTCGTCGTTTTCCAGCTTGACCGGATCGGCGTGCACCTCGATGCCGGCCAGTTCGCCGAGCTCCTTGATGTTTTTCGAGTAGGTCTTGATAGTGTAGCGCAGCCGCTCCATGTAGGCGCCACGGGCGTTGCCGGTGGCTTCGATGGCGCGGTTGTTCTGGTAGCGGCGCTCCTCGGTTTCCGACTGGCGCCCGCTCAGCTGCTCGTTCAGGCGCTGGTACTGGTCGATCACGGTGGCGTCCAGTTCCCAGTCGCTGCGCGCCAGGCTCGCTTCCAGGCTGTGCAAACGCAGCGTGACCTGGTGCGTGTTCTGGTGTTCGGCGACCAGGCGCAGGCGGCGCTCGGTGCGGCGCCAGGCCTTGGGCAGGTGGCGCCAGTTCTTGCGCAGCGTGAGCAGCGCGCGCGCATGGTCGGCGCGCTGTTCGATCTGGCGCTTGAGATTCAGGCGCGTGCCCGCTTCCGCTTCCGACAGGGCAAAGCGCGCATTCTGGCTGGTGGTGTCGGCGCGGGTGCGCGCCACCACGGCGGTCTTGATCAGGTTTTGCAGTTCGCCCAGGCGGGTGCCGACTTCCATGCGCTCGCTGCGCAGCGGCACGGCGTTGCGCGCCGCTTCGTCAAATTCCTCCAGGCGCGCCGACAGCTCCTTGGCCGCATCGACGCCGGCCAAACGGGTTTTCAGGCCGCTGATTTCCGACGCCAGTTTGGAGACCACCAGCGTCAGGCTGTCTTCCTGGGCTTCCAGCGCCGGCAGCGCGCGTTGAATCGCTTCCATGCGCTGGGTGCGGCCGGCCGAACCGAAGCGATAGCGCGAAGCTTCCACGAACAGCGAGCGGCCGCCACGGCGTTCGCGGTGGTAGGCATCGGGCGTGATCCACTCGTCCATGTTACCCAGTTTGGCGCCGGCATCGACGCTATCGACGCGGGTAATGCGCGAGA
>JBEVNE010000190.1:0-8309 GCA_040508275.1 Duganella sp. | reverse complement strand
GGCAAGTGCTGGCCGACGCCTCTGCCGGCACTGGCAGCACGCCGGTGGCGCAACTGGCGGTGCAATGGCTGCCGCCCGCAGCCGAGGCTCTGGTGCTGCAGGCACGCCTGCTCGACGGCGCCGGCAAGCTCATCGCGCAGGGCCCGGTGCCGCTGCAGGTAACAGCAGCGTTGCCCTTGCAGATACAGGCGCGCTTCAATGCACCCTCGTTCGATGTGCGTGCGCTCAACCAGCTGCTCACCGACGGCAACGCCATTCTTGACTGGCAGCTCACGCTCGGCAAGGCGATCGTGCGCAGCGAGACTGCGCGTGCAGCGCTGACGGCGCCCAACGCCATGCTGGTCGATGCCGCCTACGTCGAGCGCCTGAGTCCTGCTGCGCGCGCGGCGCTGCTGGCGCAGGCCGGCCAGGGCCTGCCGTTGGTGATCCTGGGCGCCAACGCCGCCAATACGGCGCTGTGGCAACGTGAGCTGGACATGACGCTGGCGCCGCAGTCGCCGACTACCGTCAGCGAGGATACGCGCCGGTTCAGCATCGCCGGCGCGCAGCTGGCGCTGGCGCCGGCCGCGCTCAATCCGGCCGAACAGCCATCGGCGCGATGGTCGGTCAGCGCGCGCGATGACCGCCAACGCCCGTGGCTGTGGCAGCGCAGCTACCGCCAGGGGCGCGTTTACTGGATTGGTGTCAGCGACTGGCACCGCTACGCCATCAGCGCGCCGCAGGCGCTGGCTGCGTGGTGGCAGGGAGCAATCGATATCGTGACGCTCACTGGCGCCGATGCGGGCAAGGCGGGCGGCCACTGGCTGTTGTCCGACCCCTTGCCGCTGCCGGGCTGGCGCAGCGAAATTTGCGCGCGGGGCGTCAAGCCCGGCGCCAGCTTGCAGGTCGCAGCGATGGCGCCGCTGCGCTTGCAGGCACGCAGCGACCAGGCCGACAGCGTGTGCGCGGCGCTGTGGCCGCGACAGGCAGGCTGGTTGCGCTTTTCCAGCCCCGGCGTGACGGAGCCGGGCATGGTGTATGTTTATGATGCGGATGACTGGCCGGCCTGGCAGCGCGGCTTGCGGCGCGATGCGACAGCGGCCTATGCCGCCCGTGGGCTGCCTGCCAGCGGCGCTGCGGATGCCGCCACCATCGCCAGCCGGCCAGCGCCGGTATGGCCGTTCGGCGTGGTGTTTGCACTGTGCATGCTGGGCCTGTGGTGGCGCGAGCAGCGCGCCAGGAGCAATCGCTAACCCGCTACCCACCCCTGCACATACGCCGGCGCCGCCACCGTGCACGCTGCGTCGGCCACCGGCGCCAGCCGCGTGCGGGTGAAGGGCAGCACGCCCGCCCACACCGGCCAGTCGATGTCCTCGGCATCGTCTTTCGGGCCGCCGCTGCGCACCTTGCAGGCTGCTTCATCAAGGGCGATGCGCAGCACGGTGGTGGCGGCGTACTCCTTGTCCGAGCCGGGGCGTACTTCGGCCTGGCGGCCGGGCAGCAGCTTTTCCATGAAGTCTTCCATTGCCTGGCGCCGCGCCGTTTCGTCCAGCACCGCCTCGAAGCGGCCGTAAATCATCGCCGAACGGTAGTTCATCGAATGGCTGAACGCCGAACGCGCCATCACCAGGCCGTCGAGGTGGGTGATGGTCACGCATGCTTCGCTCTCGAGCAGCCGCTTGATCATGCGGCTGCCGTTGGAGCCATGGATGTACAGGTGCGCGCCCTCACGCCAGCAGGCGGTTGGAATGCAATGGGCACCGTGGCTGTCGGCAAAGGCGATATGGCACAGGTAGGCGTCGTCGATGATGGCGTGCAGCGTGGCGGCGTCGTAGTGGGCGTTGCTGGCCACGCGTTTTACGCGGGTACGGTTGCTGGGCGCGCTGGCGCTTGCGGTGTCGTGCATGGTCTCCATCCTCAAAAGTGAGATGCCAATATAATGTGGTACTGGCCCTGAAAAAAGGTCCATGAATATGAAATATTATGGAGCCAGCAGCGGAGCAACCATGGATTTTCCTCGCCTGATATCGACCTATGCTGCACAACATGGCCAGTCCGGCTGGCCGCGCCAGCGCCTGCTGCACGCCTGCTTGCGCGCCGCCATCCGTGACGGTACGCTTGCTGCCGGCACCCGCCTGCCCGCTTCGCGCGCGCTGGCGCAGGAACTGGGCGTGGCGCGCAACACCGTGCTGTACGCCTACGAACAACTGGCCAGCGAAGGCTATGTGATCAGCGACCGGCGCGGTACCTTGGTGGCTACCTTGGCTACCCGGGCAGCTGCGATGGAGCCGCCATCGCAGCAGAAGCCCGCCGCCGCAGCGCACACCGCCAGCACACCCACCTCCGGCCTGGCCCGGCGCGCCCGCAACCTGCGCCGCGTGCGTGGCGCCGCCGCGCGTGCGGATGCTTTTGTACCCGGCGTGCCGGCACTCGACCAGTTTCCCATGGCGCTGTGGCGGCGCCTGCTCGAACGGGCCTGGCGCACGCTCACGCCGGCCCAGCTCAATTACGGCCATCCATCGGGTGAGCAAGCCTTGCGCGAGGCGATTGCCGACCATGTGCGTGCTGCGCGCGGCGTGGTGTGCGACGCCGCCAGCGTTTTCATCACCGACGGCGCCCAGAGCAGCCTCGATCTGTGCATGCGCGCACTGGCCGATGCCGGCGACACGGTCTGGCTGGAAAATCCTGGCTATGGCGGTGCGCTGGCCGCGGCGCGTGCGGCCAGCCTGTCCATCGCCGGCATCGGTGTCGATGACGACGGCATGGCGCCGGCGGCGGACGACTGGCTGCTGCGGCCACCGCGCCTGATCTATTGCACACCGTCGCACCAGTATCCGACCGGCAGCGTGCTCAGTCTGCGCCGCCGGCTGGCGCTGATCGAGGCGGCGCGCACGGCCGGCGCGGTAATTATCGAAGATGACTACGACAGCGAATTTCGCCATGACGGCGCGCCGCTGTCTGCCATGCAGGGGCTGGTGGCAGAGGCGCCGGTGGTCTACCTCGGCACCTTCAGCAAAACCATGTTTCCAGGCCTGCGGATAGGCTTTGTGGTCACGCCCGCAGCGCTGGCGCCGGCGTTTGCCGCGCTGCGGGCGCAGACGTACGCCAGTGGCCGTGCTGCGGAACAGCTGGCGCTGGCCGAATTTCTGCACAGCGGCCAGTTTGCGCGCCATGTGCGCCGCATGCGCAGGCTGTACCGGCAACGGCGCGACGCGCTGGTGGCCGCGCTCGAACGCCACCTGGGAAGCGTCGCCAGCGTGCATGGCGCCTCGGCCGGCATGCACCTGTCACTGCGCTTTGGCGATCAAACGCTCGACGATGCCGCCATCGGTCTGCAGGCGCTGGAACACGGGGTGGCGGTCAATGCGCTGAGCCACCACGATACCCATGGCGACTCGGGCTGGAAGGGGCTGATGCTCGGCTATGCACAGGTGCCGGCCGGGCAGATGGATGAACTGGTGCAGCGCCTGGCGGCGGTGCTGCACCTGGCGGCTGCGCGCCAGCGCCGCGCCGCCAGCGCAGGAGCTGGCGCGCGGACTGCTTAGAAGGCCGTGTCGGCACGCACGTACATCGAGCGGCCGTTCACGCCGAACGGGCAGGTTTCCCAGCAGCGCGTGAAGCCCAGCTTGGGGAAGTCGCCGCCGTTGGTCCACAGCGACGGCAACTGGTCGAACAGGTTGTTGACGCCGACACTGAGGAAGGTGCGTTTGCTGAAGGCGTAGCGCACCGAGGTATCGACCAGCCATTTGGCATCCCAGGTGTGCAGGGGGCTGAAGCTTTCGGCCGACACTTCGCCATAGTAATTGGCGCGGGCGTTGAGGTTCCACGCGCCGGCAGTGT
Source organism: Duganella sp. (assembly GCA_040508275.1). GTDB lineage: Bacteria > Pseudomonadota > Gammaproteobacteria > Burkholderiales > Burkholderiaceae_D > Rugamonas. The sequence goes on along the minus strand of JBEVNE010000190.1, from coordinate 4,490 downwards.
AGTCGGCCGCCACCACGTGGTGCTTGCGCGGCTGGCCGCGTTCGAGCAGCGTGACCTGGGCGCGGTCAAACAGCTGCTCGCCCGTGAGCACCGAGGAGGTCGAATGGCGCTTGCTCACTTCCGTCTTGTTGAAGCCCAGCTGGCCCGACAACACCAGCGATGACGCTGCAAACTTGCTCGTGTGTTCGGCGACGATATCGAGGCCGCGCGTGCGCGTATCGACGGCATTGGTGAAGAACTGCGCCTGGCCCACGCCGAGCGGACGCAGGATGCTGGTGATCGGGCCCACACCGCTGGCTTCCGGCGCGATCTCGCTCGAGAACACGATGCGGTCCTTGATCTTGATCTGGTAGGCGTCCACCGTCAGCGACATATTCGATGCCGGCCGCAGCACGGCGCCGAAGCTGGCGCTGGTCGAGGTTTCTTCCTTGAGCGGGGCGATACCGAATGCTTGCGTCACGGCGCTGCCCTGGCGCGCCGTCAGGGTTTCGGTCAGCACGCCGTTATTCAGGTTGGTCGATACCGAGCTGTAAAACTCCTGCTGCACGCTCGGCGCGCGGAAGCCCGACGACAGGCTGCCGCGCAGGCCGAGCTGCTTGCTCGGATCCCAGCGGGCGCTCAGTTTGCCGGTGACGGTGTTGCCGAAGTCCGAGTATTTTTCGTAGCGCACGGCGCCGGCCACGGTGACGTTATCGAGCGGCTTGTGTTCGGCGTCGAGGAACAGCGCAATATTGTGGCGACCCGAATCGACCGCCGTGGCCGGGGTGTAGCCAGGGAAGCCCTGGATGCCCGAGGCAGCGGTGTTGCCGTTCTGGCCGACGATGCGGATTGCCGGGTTGTTGGTGCGGCCATACTGGTAGGAGACCGGGTCGCCGGCGACGATCTGGTAGTTGTCGCGGCGGTACTCGAAACCGGTGGCGATGAACACGCTGTTGTCGCCAAACTTCACCGGACCTTTGACGTCGGCATTGAAGGTGGTCTGGTTGAAGCGCAGCGTACCGGTATCGGCTTCGCGCGGAGATTCGGCGTAGATGCCGCCGCCCGGACGCGGCTCGTACCAGTAGCTGGTGTTGATGCTGTCCGATTCATGGAAGGCCAGTTCGCTGGCGCCATGGTTGATGCTGATGTCGGCCTTCCAGTCGTTGACCAGGTCGCGCCGGTAGCCAAACGCAAACGACAGATCCTTGATGTCGGTGTGGATGGCCGGCAGGAAGCCATTCGGGTACACGGCCGGCACGGTGCGGTCGTCGCCGGCCGAGCGGAAGAAGCCGAAGGAATCGCTCTTGCGCTTGGAGGCGCCGCCAAAGGCGTAGAACTCGCTGTCCTTGTCGATCGGCAGGCCGGCGTTCCACCAGAAGTACAGGTCGCGGGTATTGCTGTCGCCCAGGTGCTGGGTGATGCGCGGCGGGTTGACGCGCAGCGAGTCGGGGCCGGCGCGGTTGGTCTCGCCGCGCTTGCGCGCTTCCAGGGTCAGGTTCAGAAAGCCGCCATCCTGGCCCAGCGCCACGCCGGTGTTGGCGCTGGCGGAATATAAATCGCCGTCGCCTTCCGAATGGCTGCCGTAGGTGCCGCTCAACGAAGTTTCCTTGACCTGCGACTTGAGCACGATATTGATCACGCCGGCAATCGCATCCGAACCGTATTGGGCGGCGGCGCCGTCGCGCAGCACCTCGATATGGTGGATGGCCGCCAGCGGAATGGCGTTGATGTCGGTACCGGCCGAGCCACGCCCCACGGTTTGCTGAACATTGACCAGCGCCTGCTGATGGCGGCGCTTGCCGTTGACCAGCACCAGTACCTGGTCCGGCCCCAGCGAACGCAGCGTGGCCGGACGAATGCTGTCGGTGCCGTCGCTGACGAAGGTGCTGGAGAAGTTAAACGACGGGTCCAGCGTTTGCAGCAGCTTGCCCAGCTCCAGCGGGCCGGCGGTCTGCAGGTCTTTCAGGCTGATCAGGCCGACGGGGGCCGAGGTATCGAGGGCGGTCTTGGCGACCGTGCGTGAACCGAGCACGACAACGGTCTGGTCTTTGGCTGCCTGCTCGTCGGCGGCCGATTGCGCTTGTGCCTGGCTGGCAGCCAGCAGCATCAGGGCGCTGCTGATGGCAAGGGCAAAGCGGCTACGGGGGAAGTGGACGGCTGAGGGGGCTTTGATCATGGATGCTCTTTATAGTGTTTTTTGGAGGCCTGCGGGAGCCTCGACAGACCGTAGCGAGCGGTTCGTTATCGTCGTGAGTAGCGCAAGCGTACGGAGGTACGCTGAGCAACGCAGCGGCGATAGCGGATCGCGTAGTAGGTTTGTTGAGGTTCCCGATTACCGGGCGGTAAAAAAATACTAGCCTGCGAGCATAGGTGGCGGCAACGGCGCGGATACCAAAGTTTTAAGCAACGTTGTAAATCGAATACGATTGCCGATATTGCGTGCTTTGCAACGGAACGTATCGTATGCTCGGCAGCGCGCAGCCATGTCTGCGCTGCGCCGCAGCATCAAAGTGTGGCGCCCACGCATCGCGATTGTGGTTACTACGTAGCGCCGTGTTTTCGCCTTATTGCTGGTCCAGCATCCACCCTTTCAAGCCATTCACCCACGACTTGGCCGGCAGGTTCAACGTCTTCTTGATCACGCCGGCACGCTCGTACAGCACCGAAAAATCGATGACGGGCGACTGCTTGAAAGCGATCACGACAATGTTTGCATCGTGCACTTCCGGCAGCCACACCACGGCGTCGAACACCAGTTCCATGGCTTGCAGATTCTTGTCGTAGTTGGAAAAATCGCCGAACACATTGGTGGTCATCATGCCGCCGTCGGCCAGGGTGTCGTAGCAGGCCTGGTAGAACTCGGGCGAGTCGAGCACCGGTCCGCGTGCTTCTTCGTCGTACAGGTCCACCTGCAGCACGTCCACGCTGCCGCGGTTGGCCGGATCGCAGACAAAGTCCATGGCGTTCATCTCGCGCACGTCAAGGCGCTGGTCGTTGTCGGGCAGGGCAAACTGCGCATGGCAGATGGCGATGACGTTGGGGTTCAGTTCAACGGCGGTCACGCACGCCTGCGGAAAACGGCGGTAGCAGAACTTGGTCAGCGCTGCGCTGCCCAGGCCCAGTTGCACGATGTGGCGCGGATTGTCCTGGAATAGCAGCCACATCATCATCATCTGCACGTATTCGAGCTCGATCTGGTCGGGCTTGGCAATGCGCATGGCGCCCTGCACCCAGGAGGTGCCCAGGTGCAGGCTGCGTACGCCCTGGAACTCGGTGATGGTGGCCGGCGGATGGCCGGGCTGGTCGAAGCGGAAGGCGGAGGCGGAGGACATGGCCGGCATTGTACCGCCCGGACGAAAAAAAAGACGCCGGAGCGTCTTTTCGTGGCCCGGATGGGTGATTAACCCTGCTTGCGGCGGCGCGCCATGTAGCCGAGCAAAGCCAGGCCACCGAGCATCATGCCGTAGGTTTCTGGTTCTGGTACAGGCGTTACCTGCAAGTTGATGCCGCCCGAGTAGGAGCCGCCAACGCCCTGGGTACCAATCACCGTCAAGGTGAGGAGGCCAGCTGTCAGCAAGGTATCGGGCAGCTCCCAGTAGGTGTTGGTGATCTTGTTGAAGGCCGTGCCGTTGAGAGTCACGCTGGTGATCTGCAGGTTGCCTTTCGAGCCCAGGTTGAGGTTGTTGAGCCAGGCATTGCCCAAGGCCTCCGATGGCAGCACTGGCAGGAAAGTAAAGGTGTCGGTAAATGCACCGGTAGCTAACGGGCTGTTGCCGAAAAAGCCAGTGTAGTAATTCGGATCGCTTGGATCATTGGCCACCAGCTGGACGTCGGGCTGCGTGGCACCATTATAGAAACTTGCATTTGCGTAAGAGGTAACGGACCCCGCCAGCATTACTGCCAGCATAATTGCTTTTAAATTCATAGTTGACTCCACAAGGATAGGCCGAGGAATAGTTCAAAAAATACAAACTGCAAACCAAGGTACGATGAGCTCAACACATTGTCAATTTTATACTTTTATATCGAAATCTAGAATTAGATAGTTTTTTTGCATCGCAGGGGCGTAGCGTTACTGAGTTTCTAATTAACAATTTCCTTTGCGCAAATTAACAGATTTTAAAAATAAATTTGCTGCGCATCTAGTTGTGATTTACCGACAGTTGCAGCACAAGAGTGACCACCAAACCGCCGCCTGTGCGGTTGCTCAGCGTAATGCGACCGCCGTGCGCTTCAACGATTTCGCGCGCCAGCGCCAGACCCAAACCGGTGCCGCTGCGCTTGGTCGAATAGAAGGGCACCAGCGCATTGGCCAGCACGGCGTCGCTCATGCCCGGACCACGGTCCTGCACGTCGAGCCGCACGGTGTCGTGCATTCGGCGCACTGTGAGCGTGACCTGCTGCGGCGCGGAGCCTGATTCATGAGCATTCTTGAACAGGTTGATCAGCGCCTGCTCCAGCTGGGCCGCATCGAAGGCGCACGCTTCGCCGGGCAGCTCGCCTTCCACGCG
>JBEVNE010000021.1:0-32141 GCA_040508275.1 Duganella sp. | reverse complement strand
CGGCGTGCTGCGCCACATTGCCGTGATCAAGGTGGCGCAGCGCACCGGGATTCCGCTGGAAGTGATCGGCGAGTACCTGAAAAAACTGCCGCTCGACAAAACCATCAGTGCCAAGGCCTGGCGCAAGCTCGGTGAAAGCTGGCGCGCAGAGCTCGACGACCGCATTGCGCGGCTGACCCGCCTGCGCAATGAACTCGACGGCTGCATTGGCTGTGGCTGCCTGTCCACCACAGAATGCCCGCTGCGCAACAGCGGCGATGCACTGGGCGCCAGCGGCGCCGGCGCCGTGCTGCTGGAACGGCCGTTCCCCACAGAATAACTGTATTTTATTGAAACGTTTCTACGGGAATATCTTTTTTCGAAAAAAGTGCTAGACTCGCCGCTTTCTGTTCAAGACCAAGGTTTTTATGCGCTACCTCGCCGTTCCCCTGCTCACCACCACCCTGGCCCTGCTCGCCATCTCGCCGGCCCACGCCGCCAGCACCCCGACCAAGGAGCAAATCCAGACCGCCATCGATACCGCGATGGAAGCTGCAATGGCCAAATCGTCGTCGGGGGTGCCACCCATGCCAGCCCGCATCACCAGCCTGGTGAGCTGCCGGCCATCGCAGGAAAAGCCGGAAGAAGTCGCCTGCCTGGTCGGCATGAGCGCGGGCATGCGCGACGGTTACACGGTACTGCCGCTGCGCCTCGATGGCGCCAACTGGGTGGGCGTGGAACGCAAGGGCGCCCAATTCCCGGCGCCAACGCCAGCCGAGGCACAGGCGGCGATGCGCGCTGCGGCGGAGCAGATGGTGGCCGCCAATCCCGACATGGCCAAGGACAAGGAAGTCCAGATCACGCGCACCACCCTGCAGGTAAAAACCATCAAGGATTGCGAAGTCGAGCGCAAGAGCGGCCATTTCCAATGCTCCACCACGCTGTCGATTCCTGAACAGAAGGACATCAATACGGAGCTCAAGTTTGCGGTAGACGGCGCGGGCTGGAAGTTTTTGCCACGTAAGTAAGCTGAACAAAGAAAAACACCACAATCCAGCCATGCGCTGGATTTTTTTTGCCCTCACACCCCGCCGCTCCCCCTTCAGGAACATGCTCGTTCCGCTCAAAATTAAAAGATGTATTTTGTTTGCATGTTTAAAAAATTCTCGCTACACTGCCGACATACCTCATCAATCATCATTCATGTCAAAGGCAAACATCATGCTCACCCACGCCCAAACCGCACTGATCACCGCCACCGTTCCGCTGCTGGAGGCCCATGGTGAAACGCTCACGCGCCACTTCTATCAAACCTTGTTCAAGGATTTTCCGCAGGTTATACCGCTGTTCAACCAGTCCAATCAGGCCGGCGGCACGCAGCAGCGTGCGCTGGCGTCTGCGGTGCTGTGCTACGCACGCCATATCGAATCGCTCGACCAGTTGGGGCCACTGGTAGCCACCATCGTCAACAAGCATGTCTCGCTGCAGATCCTGCCCGAGCACTATCCCTACGTGGGCGCCTCGCTGCTCAAGGCGATTCGTGAAGTGCTCGGCGCCGAAGTGGCGACCGATGCTGTCATCGATGCCTGGGCGGCGGCCTACGGCCAGCTGGCATCGCTGCTGATCGATGCAGAGCGCAGCAAGTATGCGGAGCAGGCGGCGGCCCCCGGCGGCTGGAACGGCGTACGCGCCTTCCGGCTGGTGCGCAAAACGGCGGAGAGCGCGGAGATCACCAGTTTTGTGCTGCGCCCTGCCGACGACGGCCCGGTCATGGACTTTGAGCCCGGCCAGTACATTGGCGTGCGCGTCGATATCGACGGCCAGGAGCACAAGCGCCAGTACTCGCTGTCTGCAGTCAGCAACCTGGAGACTTACCAGATCAGCGTCAAGCGCGAGGCAGGCGGCAAGGTATCGAACCACCTGCACGATACGCTGCAGCTGGGCGACAGCATCGACCTGTTTGCACCGGCAGGCGCCTTTACCTTGCAGCCAGGCGAGCGGCCGCTGGTGCTGATCAGCGGCGGTGTGGGCATTACCCCTACCCTGGCGATGCTGACGAGCGCCCTGCGCAGCAAGCGCCGCGTACACTTTATTCACGCGGCGCGCAACGGCGCGGTGCACGCTTTCCGCGAACAGATCGACACGCTGGCGCGCCAGTTTCCGCAACTGCGCCAGCACTACTGCTACGCGGAGCACGACGGCCACGGCCCGGCGCCGCATGCCGTCGGCCTGCTCGACCAGGCGCTGCTGGCGCAATGGTTGCCGGGCGCCGACGTGGACGCCTACTTCCTCGGACCGACGGGCTTCATGCGCAGCGTAAAAGCCAGCCTGCAGGCGCTGGGCGTGCCGGCGGCGCAGGCGCGCTATGAATTCTTTGGCCCGGCCGAGGCGCTGCAGTAATCCACCTGCTCCCGGTTGATGAATTTCGTAACCGGGAAAACGCATTTTCATTGTTGCAGCAACAATCCTGCTCTTTCAGAATGGAATACCCACGGACGATGGGGCCACTATAAAGGAGAGAGACAGATGAAGCTGACAACGATTGCGCAACTGGCCGTGAGTGCGGCCTGCCTGGCGCCCATGCTGGTCTGCGCGCAGGAGCGCGTTATCGATGTTAATGTGCGCCAGATTGCCGGCGCCCTGCCGCCGGCATTTAATTTTTCGGTCGGCGCCGGCCGCGCCAACGAAGGCTTGCGCGCCGACTGGCAGCAGCAGCTGGCCGAGATCAAACGCGACGCCGGCTTCAAATATATCCGCATGCACGGCCTGCTCACCGACGACATGGCCGTCTACCGCATTGATGCCCAGGGCAAGGAACACTACAACTTCCAGTACATCGACGCGCTCTACGACTATCTGCTCAGCATCGGCGTAAAACCGTTCGTGGAGCTGGGTTTCATGCCATCGCAAATGGCCAGCGGCGACAAGACCATTTTCTGGTGGCGCGGTAACGTCACGCCGCCCAAGAGCTACGAGGCGTGGGAACGCCTGATCAAGGCGCTGACCGTGCACTGGACCGAGCGTTATGGCGCCGAGGAAGTGGCCAGCTGGTACTTTGAAGTGTGGAATGAACCGAACCTCGATGGCTTCTGGGCCGGCACCCAGGATGAATACTTCAAGCTGTACGCCCACGCCGCGCGCGCCGTCAAGAGCGTGAACCCGCGCTACAAGGTGGGCGGCCCGGCCACTGCCGGCGCGGCCTGGATACCGGAGACCATTACCTACGCCGACAAGAACAAGGTGCCGCTCGACTTCGTCAGCACCCATACCTATGGCGTGGGCGAAGGCTTTCTCGACGAATTCGGCACCAAGGGCACGGTGCTGCTGGGCGACGACGGCGCCATCAGCAACGACGTGCTGCGCAACCGCAAGGAAATCGCCGCCTCCGTCATGCCCAAGCTGGAGCTGCACTACACGGAATGGAGTTCGTCATACACGCCGTCCGACCCCAGCCACGACAGCTACCACCAGGCCGCCTACATCCTGCAAAAACTCAAGCAGGTCGGCACGGCTGCACAATCGATGTCGTACTGGGTGTTTACCGACATTTTCGAAGAAGCAGGCCCGCGCATCGAAGCCTTCCACGGCGGTTTTGGGCTGATGAACACCCAGGGCATCAAGAAGCCCGCCTATTTTGCCTACCAGTTCATGAACCAGCTCTCGCCCAATGAACTGAAAAACAGCGACGCGCGCTCCTACGCCACCACGGACAAGCAGGGCAACGCTCAGGTGCTGCTGTGGGATTACACCCATACCCTGCCCAAGAACATCAACAACCAGCAGTACTTCATCAAGGACCTGCCGGCCAGGGACAAGGGCCAGGTCGATGTCAAGGTCGGCGGCCTGAAGCCGGGCGCCTACACGCTCAGCGTGTCGCAGGTAGGCTACCAGCGTAACGACGCTTACACGCGCTACATCGGCATGGGCTCGCCGGCACAGCTGACGCGCGATCAGGTGAGCGAACTGAAGTCGATAGCCAACGGCAAACCGTCGCAGCAGAAAACCGTGCGCGTGGGCGCCGACGGCCGCTTCAGCATCAAACTGCCGCTGCGCGAGAACGATGTGTACCTGCTCAATCTGCGCCAGGCCGGGCGTTGAACGGGCGTTGAGGGTGCCAGGCAGCGCTGGAGCTTTTCATATACCATGGTCGGGAATACGAGGCTCCCTCACCTTTTCCGACAGGTATCATGACCATCGACTGGCTCAACTTCACTCCCTGGCCGGCGCTCGCCGGCGGCCTGCTGATCGGCGCCGCCTGCGCGCTGCTGATCCTGTTTAACGGCAGGATCGCCGGCATCAGCGGCATTACCGGAGGCCTGCTGCGCCCCGTCAAAGGCCAGGTCGGCTGGCGCCTGGCTTTTTTGCTGGGACTGGTGCTGGCGCCGCTGCTGTACAGCCGCTTTGCCGAGCTGCCCGCGCTTCACATCGAAGCCGACAATGCACTGCTGGTGATTGCCGGCCTGCTGGTGGGACTCGGTACGCGCTATGGCGGCGGCTGCACCAGCGGCCATGGCGTGTGCGGCCTGTCGCGCCGTTCGCCGCGCTCGCTGGCGGCGACGGCAATCTTCATGCTGGCCGGCTTTGCCACCGTGTATGCGATGCGCCACCTGCTGGCGGGAGCTTGATATGCAGATCCTGATTTCGTTACTGGCAGGCCTGGTGTTTGGCGTGGGCCTGATCGTCGCCGGCATGACCGATCCGGCGCGCGTGCTCGCTTTTCTGGACCTTGCGGGCGCCTGGAATCCTTCACTGGCGCTGGTCATGGGTGGCGCCATTCTGGTGGCGCTGCCGGCGTTTGCGCTGGCGGCCAAACGCCAGCGCAGCCTGCTCGGTGCAGACATGCAGCTACCCACCGCCACCCGTATCGACCGCCGCCTGGCGCTGGGCGCGCTGGCCTTTGGCGTGGGCTGGGGACTGGTGGGCTTGTGCCCGGGCCCGGCGCTGGTGTTGATCAGCTCGGGGAACAGCAAGCTGGCCTTGTTCGTACTCAGCATGCTGGCCGGGATGCTGATCTTCGAATGGCTCGAGCGCCGCCGCGCTGCAAAGCCAGCAAGCCACTAAGCAACTAAGCCGCTAAACCGCTAAACCGCTAAGCCGCTGAGGTTTGGCGGCTACGCCGCAGCCGGCGCGCAGCGATGACCACGGCGCTGGCACTGAGCAGCAAGCCGCCAATACTCAGGGCGATCAGCAGCGTGTTGCGCGGCCAGCCTGGCGTGAGAAACTGCGGCAAGTCCCAGCTGTGCAAAAAATTGAACAGCCAGCGGCCCAGCCGCTGGCGCCGGTCCAGGCTCAGCGCGACCTGGCCGGTACTGGCATCCACGTACACCCAGGTCTGTCCGGGATCGGCAAACGCCACCCGCAAGGCCGGCAGGCGCCGCTCGTTACCGCCATACATGGAGGCATCGCCGCGCTGGTAGTAATAAGCGTCGGCGCTGGTCAGCAGCTCGACCGCCTGCACCGGAAACGGCAGCAGCCGGCGCGCTGCCGCTTCCAGACGCGCCTGCGGCCATTGCTGCGCAAGGTCCAGTCCTTGAGCGCCAGCACTGACGATGCGGGTACGGTTGGCGCCATCGCGCGCCACGATCACGGGCTGGCCATCGAACACCTGCCAGGCCAGTTCGCGCGGTATGAAGGACTGCTCGTGCAAACGCGCGAGCACTTGCGCCACTGGCTGCGCCAGGCGCACGCTTGCGGGCGAGCCGCCCTGCATGGCGGCTGCGTCTGGACGCGCGCCGGTGGCGTTGAATATCCCCAGCGGGTTCATCGACATCAGGCCGCTGAACATCCAGGTACACAGCACGGCGCCAAAGCCCAAACCCAGCATGTGGTGCCAGCGCATGACAAACTCGCGGTACGGCGTGCGCTGGCCGCTCTTGTAGCGCGCCGTAAAGCGCCAGCGCCACACGCCATTCACCAGTCCCGTGACCGCAGACAGTACGCCCACGGCAGACAGCCCGATCAGGGTCCAGGTCCAGACCGGATCAGTATTTTGCTGGCGCAGCATGTACAGCCAGTGCAGCCAGGCGCCGGCAAAGTTCCAATAGCGTTCGGCGCGCGCTGCATCGAGCACCACCTGGCCGGTGGCGGACGATACGTACACGCGCGTGGCGGCCGCGTCATCCAGCTGCACCACGTGCAGCGGCCGGTGCGGGTTCAGGCCGCGCGAGTGGGTCCAGCGGTCTTCTTCGATCTGGCCCAGATAGTGCGCCGGTGCGCCCGGCTTGAACATGATGGCCGCGGCCAGCGCCGCCTTCGCATCGGCAGGCGTCGCACGCACGCCACTGACGGCGTCCACCTGCGTGGTGCTGCCGTCTGCTTGCAGCAGTTGGTAATGCGGACGGCCACCGATGGAAGTGAGCGTAATGGCTGTCACAGCGGCAGGGTTGTTGATGCGGGCCAGCGCCTGCTCCGGTGCGATACAGCAGCCGTCCGCCGCCAGCGGCGGCAAGGCCGACAGCCGTTCCACCGGCGTGAGCTTGGGATAACCGACAAACAGCATCACCACGCCGCTGACGAACCACAACACCATCAGCACGCACATGGCAATACCGGTCCAGCGATGGACCAGGTACAAGGTACGACGCATGCTCCGCCCCCGTCAGAAACGGTGGTTGACGATGAGGTCGGCGCGCCGGTCCTGGCCGTAGAACCACTGAGTGGGCGTGTAATACGCGGTGGTGAAGTAGCGCTTGTCGAATACGTTGGCGACGCGCAGCGACACGCTGGTGGCGCGTGAAACCTTCCAGCGCAGCGCTGCATCGGTGACCGCATACGAGGGCAGCTTGAGCGTGTTGGCATTGTCGGCGTTGCGCTCGCCGACATAGCGCAGTCCCGCGCTGGCGGTCCACGCTTGCGTAACATCCCAGTTAAGCCACAGATTGGCCAGGCGCTTGGGCACGTCGGGCGGCGTATTGCCGGCCCGCGATACCAGCCTGCCGCCCGATGCTTCGCTGAAGTCCTCGAAGCGCGCCCGCAGCAGCGAGGCATTCGCTTCCACGCGCCAGCCCGGCGCCAGCGCTGCCGTCAGCGTGGCTTCCACGCCGCGCGAAGTGCGTTCGCCCACCTGCAGGCTGCGGCTTGGGTTGGTGGAGTCGCGCGTGAGCAGGTTGTTCTTGGCGATATCGTAGACGGCCAGCGTCCACTCGGCAGTGTCGCCGGCAAACGCCTGCTTGACGCCCACCTCGACCTGGCGCCCGGTGGCGTTCTTGAACGCGCTGTTGGCCGCCGACAGGAAGAACAGCGAGCTGATCGGATCGGCCGCCCGCGCCACCTGACCATACAGCGCCATGGACTGCGTCAGCTGGTACACCGTGCCCAGGCGCCAGCCGACATTGCTGAAGGTCTTGTCGTAGGCCAGCCGGTTAGCCACCAGGTCGGTGCGGCGCAGGCTGGCATGGTCGTAGCGCACGCCCGCCAGCACGGACCACTGCTCGCTCAGCGCCAGCCGGTTTTCGGCAAACAGCGCGTACTGGCGCGCCTTGCTGCCGTAGCGCGGTATGGTCGGCACCGGGCTGCTGAACCATCCTGGCTCCGGGTGATAGGGATCGACCGACGGCGCACTGCCTACGTAGGTGTTGTTGGTATGTTTGAAGCTGCTGGAATTGACATCGAAGCCCACCGCCAAGCGGTTGGCCAGGCCGAACAGGCTGCCCTTGAAGGCGGCATCGGTGGTGTTGCCGGTCTGCGCCTGGTCGTGATAGATCTCGGTGGCGTCAGAACGATCGACCAGGCCCGTGCTGCGATTGAAGGTGTAAGCCTCGACATCGCGCCAGTGGCGGTCGCTGTTGATGTTGTAAAAGCGGCTGCGCACGCTGGTGCTGTCGTTCGGAGTCCAGTTGACCAGCACGTCCACCCAGCGGTCGTCGTACTGCATCACGCTGTCGGCGACGTTGTAGTTCTGTCTGGCCAGCGCCGGATCGGGCTTGCCGTCCACCAGCGGCGTGCCGAAGTAATTCATCGGCTTTTGCCGGCCTTTGGCGGCGCTCAGGCGCACGTTGAGCTGCGGCGAGATATCGAGGCGCACGGCGCCAGAGACGGCGCGGTTGCTGTACCTGCCGCGCTCCACCCAGCCGTCGGCGCGGTCGGTGCTGGCGTCAAAACGGTAGGACCATTGTTCATCGATGGCGCCGCCGCTGCCGATGGCAAAGCGGCGGCTGTTTTCGCTGCCCAGCCCGGCCTGCAGCTCGTTCTGGATGGCGCCGCGCGTGGGCTGCTTGGGCACCACGTTGATCACCGCGCCTATCGCACCATCGCCATAGATGACCGAGGCCGGCCCGCGCAGTACCTCGATGCGCTCGATGGCCCAGGTATCGAACGGAAAAGTCAGCCCGGCGCCGCCATACTGGCGCATGCCGTCGTACAGGCGCATCACGGACAGGGTGTCGGTAAACCCGCGCGCAGCCACCGAAGAACCGCCATTGCCCGGATGCGGCATGGCGCTCACGCCGGGCGCCCGCGTGATCGCATCGACCAGGCTGCGGTCGCCGCGTTGTTCAAGCTGCGGGCGGGTGATGGCGTCCACGCTGGCCGGGGTTTCAAAACGGCTCAGCGCCAGATTGGAGCCTGTGCCAGCGGCGCCATGAAGGCTGCCGCTATCGTCGCGGCCGGAGACGACGACGGTGGGCAAGGTGCTGTCGTCGGCGGCAGGGTCGGACGCCGCAGCGGCGCCAGCGGTTAACAGGGGCAGCGCCAGCGCACACAAGGTGGCAAGGCGGCTGCGGGAAACGGAAAAAGGGCAAATACTGTGCATGATTCGGTATGCGAGGAGATATCCTGGCCGCCACCGGCGACCTTGGGCCAGCATGCGCCATGACAGCGCCCGCCCGGTTGGGCGGCGCGGTGACGGCGTCAGGCTGGAGAAAAAATAAGCGGGATATCAGGCGGCAGGAGGGCCGCGCGGGTTCGCGACTGTCCACGCATGCAGCGGCGTGGGCGCGTGGTAGAACAGCGCCGGCCGTTCCGGCAGGATGGCAAACTGCGGCACCAGCAGCGGCGCCGGCGGCAGTACCGGCACATCGACATGCACGCGGCAATACGGGCAGTCGTCCATCACGCTCACAGGCTGGTCGGGCGTGTCCGAGCCAGGCACCTTGACATAGCGGGTGCCCATGGCCGAACAGATTTCCATCAGCGTGGCATTGGCCGTCTGGCCAGGTGCGTAGGCACGCGACAAGACCGGCATCAATGCCGTCATCAGCATGGCGGCGCAGAGCAGCCATGCAAAATAAGGTCGGCGTTGTCGGGACTTGTACATTTGGCTATTTTACCGCACGGTCCTTGGGGATGGGCCGGATTGGGCTGGGCATTTTGTCGCAGGGACTATGCCCGGCGGGGCCAATTAATACTCGCCATCGTCGACGTACAGGCGCTTACAAGCGTATAGTTATGCTGAATTTCACCCTTGCGGAATCAGCCCACCCCTGTCGGTTCGGTCGCGGTTCCGGTATCATTCGGCATGAATACGATTTCTTTCCAACCGTTCATTATTGGCGTCGCAGGCGGTAGCGGCAGTGGCAAATCCACTGTGTCCCAACAAGTGCTCGCCGCTTTCGGCGCGGATATGGTCTCGGTCGTGATGCAGGACGACTACTACAACGACCAAACCCATCTGTCCCCTGAAGTGCGCAGCCAGCAGAATTACGACCATCCGCAGGCTTTCGAGTGGCCATTATTGGTGCAACATATACAAGCTTTGCGCAATGGCCAGGCGATCGAGATGCCTGAGTACGACTTTACAATTCACACGCGCTCGAATCGCACCATTCCCGTCAAACCGGCGCCAGTAATCGTGATCGAAGGCCTGTTTGCGCTGTACGACGCCGACCTGTGCGACCTGATGTCGCTGAAGATCTTTGTTGATACCGCTTCTGATATCCGCTTTATCCGCCGCATGCAAAGGGACGTTACCGAACGCGCCCGCTCGGTGGAAAGCGTGGTCAGCCAGTATCTGGAAACCGTGCGCCCCATGCACAAGCAATTCATCGAGCCCACCAAGCGCAACGCCGACATCATCATTCCGCACGGCGCCAACGGCCCGGCGGTGGATATGATTACCACCAAGGTGGCGAGTGTGATTGGCAAGATGAAGCGGGCTTGAGTAAGCATTTTTCTGAAGCATGCTATTCGGATCGCAAAGTATCTGTATCCACATGCCTACCTTTCAGCAGCGAGCGCCATCCTCCTGGCGCCAACTTCAGATGGCCGTCTTTCTTCCAGATGAAAAATCCGACCAGTCTTCAACTGGCATATCAAATTTGATCAACGTAGCTGCAATGGCCCTACAGGGCCATGCCCGGATACAACGTCCCGCCGGCGACCGGCTTCACGCCGATGCGGGCACCCTGCGCGTCAACAGGAACGCTTCCAGGGTCTCGCCGCGCATGCTGGCGTAGACCTGCAGGTTCGACAGCTTCTGCACCCGCGCGAACTTCTCGAGCACGAAAAAACTCACCCCATACCTGACCAGGCCGAGCCAGTCGCGCCGCCGTACCAGCTCGCGCTCCTCGCCGCTGAGGTGCGACTCCTCGAACGCCGCCTCCAGATCGCGCGTTACCAGTTCGCGGAACGACGGCTCGCGGTGGCGCCAGAAAAAACGGTTCAGATTGAGCGCCTTGACGCTCTGCGCAACGTCGAACGGATAAGTGCCGTCGATCTGCTCGATGCCTTCCAGCTGTTCGTTCGAACGCGTCCGCGCCGGCGCCGGCTCACCCGCACCACTCTCGTCCTGCTCGTAGATGGCCACCGCCATGTTGGTGGTGGTGGCCAGATACTGGTTCTGGTGCACGCAGCGGATGTTGTCGGTCAGCGCGCCGCGCATTGCCAGCCACATGATCACTTCGGCGCTTTCGGCGCCGCCACGGCGCACCAGCTCCGCGTGCGTCATCGCCGTCAGCGTTGCCGGCGCCTCGACGAACAGTCGCATGAATTCTTCGTCCCAGTCAGTGTCGTTGAAGCCGGTGCGCTCGCCATGGATCTGGTGCGACAGGCCGCCGGTGCCGACCACCACCACCGTCAGATCCTGCGGGAACGATTCGACCGCGCGCCGCACCGCCTGGCCCAGTTTGTAGCAGCGCCGCGCCGTCGGCAGCGGATACTGCAGCACGTTGATCGCCACCGGCACGATGGCGCCGGGCCATGAAGGTTCGTGCGGCCACATCAGGCCGAGTGGTGAATTGCAGCCGTGGTCCAGCGCGCGGTCCTGGAACACCGCCATGTCGAATTCGTCGTTGACCAGGCAATCGGTGACGTGCGCCGCCAGTGCCGGATGTCCCTGGATGCCCGGCAACGGGCGCCTGCCTGCGCCCTCGTCGGCCATGTCGAACTCCGGCGAAACGCCAATCGCGAAGGTCGGATAGCAGTCGAAGAAAAAGCTGTTGGCGTGGTCGTTGTAGAAGAACAGCAGCACGTCAGGCCGCCGCTGCGCCAGCCACGCCGCCACCGGCTTGTAGCCCTCAAAGAGCGGCGCCCATGCCGGATCGTTCTGGCGTTTGCGGTCGTATGCCAGGCCGATGGTGGGCACGTGGGAAGTGCCGATGCCGCCGATAATTCTTGCCATATTGTTCCTTAGTTTAGTGTTGGGATGACCGCGCGCGTCAATCCGCCGGCAGCCACAGCGCGCCACGCCGCGAAGCGAAGCGCCAGCCGTCAGCGGTCAGCCGCAGACGGTCGACGAACACACCCGGCACCGGCGCCCGCGCTTCGGTCGGCGTGCCACCGCGATCCGCGCCGCTGTCCGGCGCACGCGTCGCGCTCATCATCAGGATGCGTGAGCGACAGCGGGCCGTGGTCGCGCTTTCCACCTCGACCTGGATGTCGCTGGTGACGTGAAAGGTCACCGTCTCCGGCGGCCGCTTGCCCAGCGCGGCAAGGATGGCCGCCCTGCCCTCGATCGGCTGCGACGGTGCAGAGGGCCGGTACAGCAAGGCATCCTCGGTAAACAGGCCGGCCAGCTCGTCAAAGCGGCGTTCGTCGTTCAGGTAGGCGTAGCGCACGATCAGCGCCGCGCAGGCACGCTCGATGGCGGCCAGCTCGCCGGCGGACAGACTCAAGGCAGCGGCGCTCATGGCATCTCCAGCCAGTCGCGCAGCGCGCGTAGCACCGCTGCCGGCTGCTCCATCATCGACATGTGGCCGCACTGCTCGACCAGCCGCAGGACAGGCGGGCGCGCCATCAGCGCGGCCATGCGCTCGTGCCGTTCCGGCGGGCTCCAGCCGTCCTGGCGGCCGCACAGCACCAGCGCCGGGCAGTCGATCCGCGCCAGCACGTCGGCGGCGTCGGGCCGCGACAACAGCGCGCGTGTCTGCGCGGCATAGATCTGCGGCGTCATGCGGCCCACCATCGCCAGCACGGCCGCCACCAGGGCGCCGTCGAAGCGGTGCGCCGGCGCCAGCATCGGCAAGGCCCAGTCGCGGGCGATGGCGGCGATGCCATCGGCCCGCGCGCGCTCGACGAGCAGGCCGCGCCGCTCGTCCTCGCCCGGCTGCGCCGCCTCGTAGCCGGTGTCGAGCAGAGCCAGCCGCTCGATTCGCTGTGGCGCCAGCCGCACCACTTCCAGCGCCACGCGCCCGCCCATCGAGTGGCCGGCCAGCGCGAAGCGCGCGGGTGCGTCGGCCAGCACGTGTTCAGCCATCGCCCGCATGCTATCCTGGCCGGTGAACTTCATCACCCGCACATCATAGTCGCGCGACAGCTGGGCGGCCTGCGCCGCCCACACTTCCTCGTCGCACAGCAGACCGCAAAGTAGATAGATGGTCTTCATGGTTCAACGCGGCGCCAACCGCACGGCGCCGTCGAGGCGTATCACTTCACCGTTGAGGAAGCGGTTGCCAATCACGTGGGCCACCAGCTCCGCGAACTCCTCGGGGCGGCCTAGCCGCTTGGGGAACACCGCGCTGTCGATCAGCGCCTGGCGCACCTCGGGGCCGACGTTGGCCATCAGCGGCGTTTCGAAAATACCCGGGGCGACGGTCATCGCGCGCACCCCGAATTGCGCGAACTCGCGCGCCAGTTGCAAGGTCAGCGCCACCAACGCGCCTTTCGAGGCGGCGTAGGCGGACTGCCCCACCTGGCCTTCAAAGGCGGCGGCCGACGCCGTGAACAGCAGCACGCCGCGTTCGCCGTCGAGCGGCGGCGCGGTGAGCATGTCGGCGGCGGCCAGGCGCACCATGTTGAAGCCGCCGAACAGGTTCAGATTCACCACCTTGACGAAGTCCTCCAGCGGCATCGGGCCGTCCTTGCCGACCACCCGCTTTGGTTTGCCGCCGCCGGCGCAGTTGACCAGCACCCGCGCCACGCCGTGCCGCTCGCGCGCGGCGGCGATGGCCGCCGCCGCGCTGGCAGCATCGGTGACGTCGCAGTGCAGCGCAAGGCCACCCACCACCTTGGCCAGCGCCGCAGCACGTTCGCGGTCGATATCGAGGATCGCCACCCGCGCGCCCTGGCGCGCCAGTTCCAGCACCGTGGCCTCGCCGAGGCCCGAAGCGCCGCCGGTGACCAGGGCGGCCGTGTCTTGTAAATACATGTCGTGCCTTTCAGGGTGGATGGATGGCTAGCAGCACTCGGCGCCAGGCGGTGGTTGCAGCCGCTGGTAGCGGCCGTAGACGGGATCGCGGTCCAGTCCCAGCAGGCGGATCGCGTTCTCCTTCATGATCAGCGGACGCACCTCGTCCTTGATGCCGATCTGCCCGAAGTCGGAGATCCAGCGCTCCGGCGTGAGTGCCGGAAAATCCGAACCGAACAACATCTTTTTCTTCAGCAGGCCATTCGCGTACTGCACCAGCAACGGCGAAAAATATTTCGGCGACCAGCCCGACAAATCGATGTACACCTGCGGCTTGTGGGTGGCCACGGCCAGCGCGTTTTCCTGCCAAGGGAAGGACGGGTGGGCGATCACGATCGGCATCATCGGGAAGTCGACCGCCACATCGTCGAGGAACATCGGATCGGAGTATTTGAGCCGCACCCCGCCGCCGCCCGCCATGCCGGCGCCGACGCCGGTCTGGCCGCTATGGAAGATGGCCGGCAGGCCGGCCTGTGCGATCGCCTCGTACACCGCGTAGGCGGCGCGGTCGTTGGGGTAGAACTCCTGCGCCGACGGGTGGAACTTGAAGCCTTTGACGCCGTAATCCTCGATCAGGCGGCGCACCTCGCGCGCACCCATCTTGCCGCGCAACGGATCAACGCTGGCGAACGGAATCAGCACGTCGGGGTGGGCGGCGGCCTCCTCCGCCACCTCCTCGTTGGAAATGCGCACCTGGCCGTTGGCGCGTTCGGTGTCTACACAGAAGATCACGGCCAGCATCCTGCGCTCGCGGTAGTAGTCGGCCGTCTGGGCGATCGTCAGGCGCGCCGTCTGCTCCTTGAAGTACTTGGCCATGGCGGCGTCGAACGCGCTGGCGACCGGATCGTGGGCGTTGCGGGTCGAAACGGTGGCGTGGATGTGCATGTCGATGGCGACAATCTCATCGAGGTTGATCATACGGTCTCCCTGGTGTTTTCTGTTTTGGTGATGACTGCATGCAGCACGCGCGGATCGCCCGGCGGCGCATACAGCAGCTCGACCAGGTGGGCGCGCAGCCGCAGCACGTTGCGCTGGTTGATCGAGCCCTTGTCAGTGGCCTCGCCCAGTTCCATCGACGCCGGCTCTTCCATCTCCATCGCATGCATGATGCGCTGCGAGCTGCCGCTGGCGCGCGACGCCAGCCGGTCAAGCAGATCCTGCAACCATGCGCGCCGCTCGGGCGCCGTCATCGCCGCCGCCGCAGGCAGCCAGAACACCAGCATGCCCAGGGTGTCGCGGTCGTGGCCGGTGATCACCACATCCTGGATGTACGGCGCGCCGGCGCCGATCACGCCGCCGCGCAGGGCGCCGACATTGGCCCAGGTGCCGCTTATGAGCTTGAAGTCCTCGGCGATCCGGCCGTCGAAGCGCAGGCCCAACTGCGGGCGGGCGTCGTCGATGAAACGGGCGGCATCGCCGCTGCAAAAATAGCCCTCGTCATCGAACGCTTCGGCGGTCAGGTCGGGCTGGCGCCAGTAGCCGGGCGTGATGCTGGGACCGCGATAGCGCACTTCGAGCTTGTCGCCGACCGGCACCAGCTTGACGCTGACACCGGGCGCCGGCAGTCCGATCAGCCCTGCCTGCCAGTCAGGCAGGTGCGCCGACAGCGCGAACGGCGCCGTTTCGGTCATGCCCAGGCCCATGGTCATGGCGATGCGCTCGCCACAGGCCTCGACCGACAGCCGGTCAACCGCCGCCTTGAGTGGCGCCGACAGCGCCGCACCGGCCGGGAAGATCAGGCCCAGGCGACTGAAGAAATGGTCGCGCAGTGCGCTGTCTTCCTGCATCGCGTGCACCAGCATCTCCAGCCCCTTGGGTACGGTGAAATAGATGGTCGGCGCGATCTCGCGCAGGTTGCGCACGGTCTTGCCGAAATCGGCGGGCGTCGGCTTGCCGTCGTCCAGATACAGCGTGCCGCCGCAGAACATCACCATGCCCGAGATCAGGTTGCCGCCGGCCGTGTGGTGCCACGGCATCCAGTCCAGCAGCACCGGCGGGCGCTCGTCCAGAAAGGGATAGCACTGGGCGTGCATCTGCTGGTTTGCGCACATCATGCCGTGGGTGTTGATGACAGCCTTTGGCAACTTGGTCGAGCCGGACGTAAACAGGAACTTGAGTATGGTGTCCGGCCCGATTGCCTGGTGCGCCCGCTCGACTTCGGGACCGGCTTCGGTCGCCAGCAACTGCGCGAAGCTGGTGCAATCGCGGTGCGCCAGCGTGCCGCTGCCAAACAGCAGCGGCAGCGCGGGATCGACGAAAGCTTCGATGGCGCGACCGTAGCGCGCTACGTCGGCGGCGAACACCATGCCCGGCGTCAGCAGCTCCAGCGCGTGGCGCAAGCGCTCGCCATCCTTCGACAGCAGCGAATAGGCCGGCGACAACGGCACGAACGGCACGCCGACATGGGCCGCCGCCAGCGACAGCAGCGCTGATTCGATATCGGCCTCCGACAGGATCAACAGCGGCCGTTCTGGCCCCAGGCCGCGTTGCAGCAAGGCCTGGCCAAGGTTGCGCACCTTGACCAGCGCGTCGGCGTAGCGCAGGTGGCGCCATTCGCCATCGGCGCCGCGCTGGGCCAGGTAGGACAATTGCGGCCGCTCGCGCGCCCAGCGCACCAGCGGCTCGGTGTAGCGACTTGCTGCCTGCCCCAGCGGCTGGTCGGATCGCAGCAGGATGGCGCCATCGGCGCGCCGCTCGACCTGGCCGGCGTAGGGGCCGAGCGAGATGCTGCGAAACGGCGGCACCGGGGTGGCAGCGGAGATGGAAGTGGAAATGGCAGTGGCGGCGCTCATGCCTTGTCCTCCGGCGCGATCTTCTGTGCGCGTTTTTCAAGGAAGGCGTTGACCCTTTCCTTGGCTTCCGGCGCCGACTGCGTGATGGTGGCCATCAGCGCCTCGGTCAGCAGGCCGTGCGTCATCGGCTGCTCGGCGATCAGCGGCAAGGCGTTCAGGATGGCAAAGTTCGACAATGGCGCGTTGCCGGCAATTTTGGCGGCCAGTTCGCGCGCCTTGCGCATGCCCTCGCCAGACGGCGTGACGTAGTGCGCCAAGCCGACGGCCAGGCCTTCGCTGGCGCTCAGCACATGGCCGGTCAACATCATCTCGGTGACCCGCGAAAAACCGATCAGTTTGGTGACCCGCACCGAGCCGCCGCCACCGAGGAAAATGCCGCGCTGGCCTTCCGGCAGACCGAAGTAGGCGCTCTCCTCTGCCACCCGCACATGCGCCACCGACGCCAGTTCCAGGCCGCCGCCGACCACCGCGCCTTGCAGCACGCAGACTACCGGCACGCGGCCGAACTGGATCTTGCCGAAGGCCTCGTACCACATCATCGATTGCAGCATGCCCTCGGCCGGCGTGGCTTCGCTCAGCGACGCCAGATCGAGGCCGGCCGAAAAGTGCGGGCCGGCGCCGGCCAGGATCACTACCTTGACGGTCTGCGGCAGGGTCTCGACGTAGCCGCGCAATTGCGCCACCATCTCCAGGCTCAGCGCATTGCGCTTGTGCGGGCGGTTCAGCGTGATGGTGGCGATGTCGCCGTCGATCTCGCACTCGACCAGGCGTTGCTGCGCCCCTTCCGGCCCTTCGTTCTGATGCTGCGACGTTTCCATGCTTGGTTCTCCGTGATTATTAACATCGTTTTGACGATCAACACTGCGATAGATGCATTGTCAAACCTCGCATCAACGACTGCTAGCGCAATCACGGGACACCACCATCGAATCTGCTTATCGCACTATGCAGTCATCGATGTTGTCGTCGATGTTGTCGTCGATGTCGTCGCCGATGTTGTTGCCGATGCTGCGCGCCACCAGTAGCAGCCGCATATGCTCAACCGCCACATAGGCATGCTCGCGCATCAGCGCGCCCGCGCGCGCACCCTGGCGCTGGCGCAGCGCCAGGCAGATCATCACGTGGTCGCGCTGCGCGCTCACCAGCAGTTCCATCTGCGCCCGCCGCGCCTCCTCGCTGACATTGATCGCCACCGCGCCGGCTGCGGCAAACGGCAAGCGGTCATTGAAGGCCAGCGCCTGCTTGAGCGCCTTGTTGCCGGTGGCGTCAATGATGGTGTCGTGGAAGGCCACGTTCAGCTTGGCGAAGGTTTCCTCGTCGCCTTCCGTCATGGCCTGCTTGTCGACCAGGCCCTGGCCGATCTCGATACATTGTTCAAGCCGCGCGAACGCTTCCGGTGACAAGCCGCGCTGCGCCGCCGTCTGCGCGGCCAGCCCTTCCAGCACACCGCGCACTTCGATCGCTTTGACGATATCGCGATAGGAAAAGCGCCTGACCTGATAACCGCGCGTGCCATTGGCCACCAGCAGGCCCTCGCTTTCGAGAATCTTGATGGCCCGCCTGATCGGCGTGCGCGAGGCCTGCAGGGTCTCGGCCAGCGCCACCTCCAGTACGCGCTCGCCTGGCGCCAGGCCGCCGTTAAGTATCAATTCGCGCAGCTGCAATACGATCCGGTCCTGCTGGCTCATGGCGCCTCCCCGGTGCCGGCGAACAGCATCTCGCCGGCGATGTGCAGACTATGCTTGGCCGCCTGCGTGTGCTCGCGCATCAGCGCCTCGACGCGCGTGCCGTCGCCCTGCTCCAGCGCCTGCACGATGGCGTGGTGCTGCATGTGTGCGAAGTTCAGCAACTTGAAGCGCTGCGGCAGTTCGGCGTCGTCGAAAACAAAGGCGCCGGCGGCGGAAAACGGCACGCGACGGTTGAACGCCAGCAGCTCGACCAGCGCGGCGTTGCCGCTGGCATCGGTGATGAGCGCATGGAAGCGCCGGTTCATCTCCGCGTAGCAGGCCGGGTCGGCCGCCGTCAGGTGGCCCTTGGCGAACAGCGCGTCGCCTTCGGCAAGGCAAGCCAGCAGCTCACGCCGCAGCACGGGACACAGCCCGCGCTCGGCCACGTTGCGCGCGGCCAGTCCTTCGAGCGCCGCGCGCACATCGATGGCGCCCAGCACGTCGTCGAGCTGGAAGCTGCTGACCATGTAGCCGCGCTTACCGAGACTGCTCAACAAACCTTCCTGCGACAACGCGGTCAGCGCGTAGCGCACCGGCGTGCGCGAGGTGTTCAGCGCCCGCGTCAAGGCCGTCTCGGTCACGCGCTCGCCGGGGGCCAGCACGCCGTCCAGGATCATCTTGCGCAAATCGGTCACGGCCTGCTCCTGGCTGGTCGCCAGAGCGCCATTGTTTCTTGTCATGTCTGCTCCGCTTTGAAGGTGATTATGCCCCGCTGCACAACATCAATGTATACATTAAATTGAACAGGCAATCGAATTACCTTATCGGCCAGCGGATGATTACAGCATTTTAAGGGCTAACACCACGACAACACCACGACAGCCTAAATTTATCGCTCGACAATAAGCCATTCAATGTATACATTTAGCCCATCCAACCAAACTCGCTATCAGATGAGTACGCTCCCACCTGCCACCCCGCTTGTCAGCCTGCGTCACCTGCGCGCCTTCCTTGCCGTGGCCGACATGGGCAGCGTGACCAAGGCCGCCGATGCCCTGTACCGGGCGCAATCGGCGGTCACGCGCTCGGTGCGCCAGCTGGAACTGGCGCTGGGCGTCGAGCTGTTCGAGCGCAAGACCAACGGCATGCTGCGCACCGCCTTCGGCAACCTGGTGCTGTTCCGCGCGCGCCGCGTGCTGGCCGAATTCGAACAGGGCTGCGGCGCTCTGCCGCGCGCCCGGGTGCCGATGGCGATGTTCAACGAGCGCCGTCTGCTTTGCCTGATCAAGCTGGCCGAGTCGGGCCACATGCCGACCGTGGCCAAAACGCTGGGCATCAGCCAGCCGGCTGTCAGCGGCTTCGTCAACGACCTGGAGGCGAGCCTGGGCGCCGATTTGTTCGAGCGTTCGTCCAAGGGCATGAGGCCCACCGAGGCCGGTGACATCCTGGTGTTCCGCGTCAAGCGCGCGCTGGCCGAACTGCGCCACATCGACGCCGACCTCGCCGCGCTGCGCGGCAACAAGGAAGGCCGCGTGGTGATCGGCGCGCTGCCGCTGGGCCGCACCGCCATCCTGCCGCGCGCCATCAGCGACGTGCTGCTGCGCCATCCGGGCCTGCGCTTTTCCACTGTCGAAGGACCGTTCGACCAGTTGGCCGCGCAGCTGCGCGCCGGCGACATCGACTTCGTGCTCGGCGCGCTGCGTCCGGCCGACTACGCCAGCGACCTGCGCGGCGAGGCGCTGCTCGATGACCAGATGTCGCTGGTAGTAAGGCGCGGCCATCCGCTGACGCGCCGCACGGGACTCGGCATGGCCGACCTGGCCGACGCCCAGTGGGTGCTGGCCAACCAGGCCACGCCGGCGCGCGCGCTGTTCGACCTGTCGTTCCAGGCGCAGGGCCTGGCGGCGCCGCGCGCGGCCGTCGAGACCAGCGACCTGGCCATCCTGCGCGGCATGCTGATGCACAGCGACGCGGTGACCGCGATCTCGCCGCAACAACTGAGCTATGAAATCGAGGCCGGCCTGCTCACCGTGCTCGACGTGCAGGTGCCACACACCAGCCGCACCATCGGCATTACCCAGCGCAGCGACAGCCATGCGTCGCCGGGCGCGCTCGAACTGATGGCAACCATACGCCGCTTTGCCGCCACGCAGGCGGGCTGCATGCAGCCGCATCCCCGATAAGCAAATTCGAAGGCCTTGCACGGGACATTGCAGAGCGCGACAGACTGCCTTCATCGATACTGGATTCACATTAGTCACTCGGTGGAAGCAAACATGGAACATGAGAACAACGGCGAGCCGCGCAGCGTGCCCTGCATGCTGATGCGGGGCGGCACCTCGCGCGGCCCCTTCTTTCTGGCGTCGGATCTGCCGGCCGACAGCGGCGCGCGCGACCGCGTGCTACTCGCCGCGATGGGTTCGCCCGACCAGCGGCAGATCGACGGCCTCGGCGGCGCACACGCGCTGACCAGCAAAGCCGGCATCGTCCGTCGCAGCACCCGCGACGGCGTCGATCTCGATTTCCTGTTCGCCCAGTTGCAGCCGGGGTCCGACAGCGTCGATACCACGGCTAACTGCGGCAACATGCTGGCGGCCGTGGTGCCGTTCGCGCTCGAAAGCGGCCTGGTCGCCGCCCAGGGCGACACCACCACCGTGCGCGTGCTGACCCTGAACACCGACATGCAATGCGACATCACCGTGCAAACCCGGGGCGGCAAGGTATGCTACGGCGGCAACGCCCGCATCGACGGCGTGCCGGGTACGGCCGCGCCAATCGCCATCAACTTTCTCGACACCGCCGGCTCGGTATGCGCCAGCCTGCTGCCGACCGGCAGCGCGCGCGACCGCGTTGAGGTTGACGGCGTCGCCATCGACGTCACCTGCATCGACAACGGCATGCCGATGGTGCTGATGCGCGCCGAAGACCTGGGCCGCAGCGGCGACGAGAGCGTCGCCGCGCTGAACGCCGACACCGCGCTCAAGGCGCGCCTGGAAGCGCTGCGCCTGCGCGCCGGCCACCTGATGGGCCTGGGCGATGTCAGCGCCAGGAACTATCCGAAAATGTGCCTGCTCGCAGCGCCGCGCCACGGCGGCAGCATCGGCACGCGCTGCTTCATTCCACACACCTGCCACGACGCCATCGGCGTGCTGGCGGCGGTAACGGTGGCCACCGCCTGCGTGCTGCCGGGCAGCGTCGCCCATCCGCTGACGGCAGGAGCAGCGGCAGGAGCAGCGGCGGCGACAGACGCGGCAAGCGCGCTGGCGCCGACCATCTCGGTCGAGCATCCCAGCGGCGAATTCAGTGTCGCGCTCGGACTCGATCCGGCTGAACCGGGCCGCGTGGTGCGCGCCGCCCTGCTGCGCACCGCGCGCCTGATCATGCGCGGCGAAGTCATGGTGCCGGCCGCTGCCTGGGCCTCGGCCGGAGCGGCGGCATGAGCAGGCACCTAAAGCCGATCAAGCCGCTGGTGATCGACTGCCACGGCCACTACACGACCGCGCCCAAGGCGCTGGAACAATGGCGCCAGCAGCAGATCGCCAACCTCAACACGCCGCACCTCGGGCCGTCGGTAGCGTCGCTGCGCATCAGCGACGACGAGTTGCGGGAATCGATCGAAGCGAACCAGCTGCGCCTGATGCGCGAGCGCGGCTCGGACCTGACCATCTTCTCGCCGCGCGCCAGCTTCATGGCGCACCACATCGGCGACTTCAACGTCTCGGCGACGTGGGCCGCCATCTGCAACGAGCTTTGCTACCGGGTGGCGCAGCTGTTCCCCGACCATTTCGTCGGCGCCGCCATGCTGCCGCAATCGCCGGGCGTCGATCCGGCCACCAGCATCCCGGAACTGGAAAAATGCGTGACCCAGTTCGGCAACGTCGGCATCAATCTCAATCCCGATCCCTCGGGGGGCCACTGGACCTCGCCGCCGCTGAGCGACCGCCACTGGTATCCGCTGTACGAGAAAATGGTCGAGTACGACATTCCGGCGATGGTGCACGTCTCGACCAGCTGCAACGCCTGCTTCCACACCACCGGCGCCCATTACCTGAACGCCGACACCACGGCCTTCATGCAATGCCTGACGTCGGATCTGTTCACCGACTTTCCGACCTTGCGCTTTTTGATCCCGCATGGCGGCGGCGCCGTGCCCTACCACTGGGGCCGTTTCCGCGGACTGGCGCAGGAGCTGAAAAAGCCCTTGCTGGGCGAGCATCTGCTCAAGAACATCTTCTTCGATACCTGCGTCTACCACCAGCCCGGCATCGACCTGCTGACCAAGGTAATTCCGGTCGAGAACATCCTGTTCGCCTCGGAGATGATCGGCGCCGTGCGCGGCATCGATCCCGAGACCGGCCACTACTTCGACGACACCAGGCGCTACATCGAAGCATCGACCCAGCTCAGCGAATCTGAAAAATTCCTGATCTACGAAGGCAACGCGCGGCGCGTGTTCCCACGCCTCGACGCCGCGCTGGCGGCAAAACAACAATAAGGAGACCCGACATGGACATGAACAATCTTGGCATCGTCAAGCGCAACATCGTGCGCGCCGACGCCGGCGCCGTGGCCGACCTGGCGCGCTTTGGCGTGGCCACCATCCACGAAGCGATGGGCCGGGTTGGTCTGGCACGGCCCGTGCTCAAGCCGATCTACACCGGCGCGCGCTGCTGCGGCACGGCCGTCACCGTGCTGCTGCAGCCGGGCGATAACTGGATGATGCACGTGGCGGCCGAGCAGATCGCGCCGGGCGACATCGTCGTCGCCGCCGTTACCGCCGAATGCGGTGACGGCTTCTTCGGCGACCTGCTGGCGACGTCGTTCCGGGCGCGCGGCGCCGGCGGCCTGGTGATCGACGGCGGCGTGCGCGACGTCGCCGACCTGACCGCGATGGCCTTCCCCGTGTTTTCGAAAAGCGTCAGCGCCAAGGGCACGATCAAAGCCACACTCGGCTCGGTCAACATCGACATCGTCTGCGCCGGTGCGCTGGTGCGCCCGGGCGACGTGGTCGCCGCCGATGACGACGGCGTGGTGGTGGTGCCAGCCGCGCTGGCGCGCCAGGTGGCCGACGCCGCCGCCGCACGCGAAGCCAACGAGGCCGGCAAGCGCGCCAGACTGGCCGCCGGCGTGCTGGGCCTGGACATGTACGCAATGCGCGCAACGCTGGAACAGGCCGGCCTGCGCTATGTGGACTGACCGCCGTACAGCTATACAGCTTTAAGCAACCAACGCATCAAGCTACCAGCATCAAGCCATCAGCATCAAGCCATCAAAGCATCCCAAAGAGGGTGCGGCCGCTACACCCCACTACCCATAACCAATACAGGAGACAGAATGGATAGCACCACCACGCCCGCATTGTTGAACGACACCGTCTGGAGCGGCAAGATTTTCAACGGCGACTGGATCGCCGCCGACGGCGGCACCCAGCCTATCGTCGAACCGGCCACCGGCCAGCAGCTCGGCACCACCGGCAAGGCCAACGCGCAGGACGTGGCGCGCGCCGCCGTCGCCGCCCGCGCCGCCCAGCGCGGCTGGGCCGCCACCGACTACAAGGCGCGCGCCGCCATCTTCCGCAAGGCCGCCGCGCTGCTGGAACAGCACCACGCCGAACTGTCGACCTGGGTGGCGCGCGAGAGCGGCGGCACCCAGCCCAAGGGCGAGCTCGAGGTGCGCGAGGCGGTGGTCTACATGCACGAGGCGGCGGCGATGCTGACCCAGCCCAAGGGCCAGCTGCTGGCCTCGCCAAACGAACAACTGAGCATCGCCCGCCGCCTGCCGCACGGGGTGGTCGGCATCATCTCGCCATTCAACTTCCCGCTGATCCTGTCGCTGCGCTCGATCGCGCCTGCGCTGGCCATGGGCAACGCCGTGCTGCACAAGCCGGACCTGCAAACCCCGGTCGGCGGCGGCGTCATCATCGCCCGCATCTTCGAGCAGGCCGGCCTGCCAGCGGGTCTGCTGCATATCCTGCCCGGCGGCGCCGAGGCCGGCGAGGCGCTGTGCCTCGATCCGAACATCGCCATGATCTCCTTCACCGGCTCCACCCAGGTGGGGCGCCGCGTGGCCGAGCTGGCGGGCCGCACGCTCAAGAAGGTCGCGCTGGAACTGGGCGGCAAAAACTCGCTGATCGTGCTCGACGACGCCGATGCCGACGTCGCCGCCGCCAACGTCGCCTGGGGCGCCTATCTGCACCAGGGCCAGATTTGCATGGCATCGGGACGGGTGCTGCTGCAGCGCGGCATCGCCGATGCCGTCATCGAGCGGCTGCTGGTCAAGGCTGGCCGCCTGCCGGTCGGCGATCCGATGGGCGGACAGGTTGCGCTCGGCCCGCTGATCAATCACCGCCAGGTACAGCGCCTGCATGGCATCGTCCAGGATTCGATCGCCGCCGGCGCCACCCTGCTGGCCGGCGGCCGTCCCGACGGCGCCTTCTATCCGCCCACGGTGCTGACCGATGTGCGGCCCGGCATGCGCTGCTTTGAGGAAGAGTTGTTCGGCCCGGTCGCCTCGGTCACCGTGTTCGACACCGACGAGCAAGCCATCACGCTGGCCAGCCAGACCGAGGGCTGCCTGGCGCTGGGCGTGATCTCGCCATCGGTGGCGCGCGCGCTGCACATCGTCAACAACGTGCCCTGCGGCCATGCCCACGTCAACGATCAGACCGTGCTGGCCGAGGCCCACGTACCGTTCGGCGGCAGCGGCACCTCCGGCAACGGCGCGCGCCACGGCGGCCCGGCCGACTGGGACGAGTTCTCGCAGTGGCAGTGGCTCACGATCAAGAGCAACGCCCCGCGCTATCCCTTCTGACCGGCCCGGAGAACCAGCATGGACTTCCTCAATAAAACCATCGTGGTCACCGGCGCCTGTTCCGGCATCGGCGCCGAGGTCGTACGCCTGGCGCGCGCCGGCGGCGCCACCGTCGTCGGCATCGACCGCAATCCGCCCGGCCTGACTCTGGACCAGTTCATCCAGGCCGACCTGTCCGATGCGCTGGCGATCGACGCCGCCGTGGCGCAACTGCCGCCACGCGTCGATGCGCTGTGCAATATCGCCGGCGTGCCCGGCACCGCCGACGGCGCCCTGGTGGCACGCGTCAATTACCTCGGTTTGCGCCACCTGTCCGAACGGCTGGTCGAGCGCATGCCGGCCGGCGCCGCCATCGTCAATATCGCCTCGGCGCTGGGCGCCGACTGGCGCGACCGGCTCGAGGCGCACCGCGAACTGGCCGCCGTGCAAGGCTTCGACGCCGGCCAGGCATGGCTGCGCGACCATCCTGTTCCGCAGCACAGCTGCTACCAATATTTCAAGGAAGCGCTGCTGGTGTGGACGTTTACGCAGTCGCAGCGCTGGTTCCTGGAGCGCTCGGTGCGCATGAACTGCGTCTCGCCTGGCCCGGTCTTCACGCCGATCCTGGGCGACTTCGTCACCATGCTGGGCCAGGAATTTGTCGAGCGCAACGCCGCGCGCATGAAGCGTCCGGCCTTTGCCGACGAGGTGGCGCCGGTGGTGGCCTTTTTGATGTCGGACGCGTCGCGCTGGGTCAGCGGCGTGGACATTCCCGTGGATGGAGGGCTGATGTCGACATTCATCTGAACCAACCCGCCGCAGCAAACAACGATAGCTAAAAACCCCTGGGGGAGACATGAAACAAGCACACAAGAAATCGGCAAAAGCCCGGGCGCAAGCGCGCCTGGCACGCAACACCGGCCTGCTGGCCCTGGCCGTGGCAGCCACACTGCCCTGCCGTATGGCGCAGGCCTATGAATTCGAAACCGGCTCCGACCTCAAGGTCAGCTGGAACAACACCATCAAGTACAGCGGCGCCTACCGCCTCAAGGATGCCGACCCCGGCTTGCTGGCCGGCGGCTACCGTTCGGCCGGCCCCAACGATTTCACCGGACTGAACCTCGACGACGGCAACCAGAATTTCCGCAAAAAGGGCATCGTCTCGAACCGGGTCGACTGGTTGAGCGAGCTCGACATCAGCACTCACAACATGGGCATGCGCGTCTCCGGCGCCGCCTGGTACGACACCATCTACAACCGCAGCAACGACAACGCCAGCGCCGCTTCGAACGCGGCCGGTCTGGCCGGCGTGGCCAACAACGAGTTCACCGCCGGCACGCGTCGCCTGCACGGGCGCGACGCCGAGTTGCTGGACGCCTTCGTCTACGCCAAGGGGACCATCGGCAGCCTGCCCGGCACCGTGCGCCTGGGCCGCCACACGCTGCAATACGGCGAGAGCCTGTTCTTCGGCGCCAACGGCATCGCCGCCGCGCAAGGGCCGGTTGACCTGGTCAAGCTGCTGTCGGTGCCCGGCGCCCAGTTCAAGGAAATTCTGCGCCCGGTCAACCAGATCTCCGGCCAGCTGCAGCTCGCGCCCACCGTCTCGCTGGGCGCCTACTACCAGTTTGACTGGAAGGCCAGCATCATCCCCGGCGTTGGCAGCTACCTGAGCAGCTACGACGCGGCCGGCGCCGGCGCCTCCGCCTTTTTGGTGGCGCCGGTTGGTTCGGGCGCCCCCGCCTTCATCACCCAGCGCGACCTCAAGGCCAAGGATTCCGGCCAGGGCGGCGTGCAGCTGCGCATCGCGCCGGTCGGGCTCGACATCGAATTCGGCCTGTACGCGGCGCGCTACCACGACAAGGGCGCCAACTACTACCTCGGCTTCTCGCCAGCCTTCCCGCCGGGCGCACCGGCCACCGTGCAGGCCGTGTACGCCGAAGGCATCAAGACCTATGGCGCCAGCGCCAGCACCGTGCTCGGTGGTGTGAACGTGGCGCTGGAAGCATCGATACGGCGCAACAATCCGCTCGTCAGCGGACCGGTGCCCAACTTCATGTCGGCGCGCGGCACCGGCATCATTGCCAACAACAGCGACAACCCGGCCTACGCGGTCGGCAACAGCGCCCACGTCAACCTGTCGGCCGTGTACGTGATGCCAACCAACAGCCTGTTCGAAGGCGGCGCGCTGCTCGGCGAGCTGGCCTGGAACCGCCGGCTCAGCGTCACCCATCAGGGCTCGCTCGACGTCAACACCACGCGCGACGCCAGCGCCATCCGCATCGCCTTCGAACCGGCCTACTACCAGGTCGTGAGCGGTCTGGACCTGACGGTGCCGATCGGCATCGGCTACAACCTCGACGGGCGCTCATCGACGGTCTTCAACTTCAACGGCGGGGCCGAGCATGGCGGCGACCTCAGCATCGGTCTGAGCGGCAGCTACCAGCAGGACTGGAAGTTCGGCATCAGCTATGTGCGCTATCTGGGCCGCTCGGGCACCTTCCTGACCAACAACCCGGCCGCCAGCGCGCCCATGCTCAGCTACAACCAGCCGCTCAAAGACCGCAACTACATCGCGTTCAATCTCAAACGCGCATTTTAAGAACGGGGACACCTCATGAAACCACACACCAACATGCTCGCTTGCGCGATCGCCCTGGCGCTGTCCGGCGCCCACGTCCACGCCGCCACTGCCGAAGAAGCGGCCGCGCTGAAAACCACGCTCACGCCGATGGGCGCCGAAAAAGCCGCCAACAAGGAAGGCACCATTCCCGCTTGGGAAGGCGTCTACAGCAAGGTCGGCGCCGGCTACAAGCCGGGCGACGCCCGCGCCGATCCGTTTGCGGGGGAAAAGCCGGTGCTCAGCATCACCGGCAAGAACGTCGACCAGTACGCGGCCAAGCTGGCGGCCGGCACCGTCGCCATGCTGAAAAAATATCCGGCCTACCGGCTCGACGTCTATCCGACCCACCGCACCGGCGGCGCGCCGAACTGGGTGTATGACAACACATTCAAGAACGCCACCAGCGCCAAGACCGTGGATGAAGGCTACGGCGTGCAAGGCGCGTACGGCGGCGTGCCGTTCCCGATTCCCAAGACCGGCTACGAGGCGATCTGGAACCACCGCCTGGCCTGGGTCGGCGACACCGCCATCTACGCCAGCCGCACCTGGATCGTCACGCCGGACGGCAAGCGCACCCTGGCCAACGAGGCCGAGCAAACGCTGACCCGCCCGTACTACTTCAAGGAAGGCAGCCTGGACAAGATGGACGGCATCTACCAGTACGGCCGCCTGATCACGCGTGCACCGGCCTCCAAGGCCGGCGAAGGCATCCTTGCGCACGACGGCCTGAACGAAGCCTCCCCGCGCGCGCTGTGGCAATACCTGGTGGGCCAGCGGCGCGTGCGGCGCGCCCCATCCGTGGCCTACGACACGCCCGATGCAGTAGCCTCCGGCATCGGCTTCGTGGACGAGGCATTCATGCTGTTCGGGCCGATCGACCACCACCAGCTCAAGCTGATCGGCAAGAAGGAGATGTACATCCCGTACAACAACAACCGCGCGGCGGCAGCCAAGATCGCCGACCTGGTCGGCCCGCAGTTCCTCAACCCGGACCTGGTGCGCTGGGAATTGCACCGCGTGTGGGAAGTCGAGGCGACCGTTGCCCCCGGCAAGCGCCACGTGGTGAGCAAGCGCCGCTATTACCTCGACGAGGACACCTGGCAAATCATCCAGATCGACGGCTACGACGCGCAGGGCCAGATCTGGCGCAGCAACTACGCGCTGACCCTGCTGGCGCCGGACCTGCCCGCACTGCTCGGCAACGTCATGTGGGGCGTGTACAACGTGCAGACCGGCGCCTACCTGCTCAACGCCTCCGCCAATGAAACGCCGAACCAGTACAAGGCCATTCCACGCCTGCCGCTGAGCTACTTCGGTCCCGAGGAACTGGCCAACCAGGGTGCGCGCTGAGGACATGATGACGACTTTGAATCATATGCTGGCGGCGCTGCTGCTGGCGGCGCTGGCGCCGGCCCAGGCGCTGGCGCAGGCCGCCCCGGCTTCGCCGTCTGCCGCTGCCAAGCCTGCGCCCTCCGCGCCGGCGGTGCCGGCCGCGCTGACCCAGCCGGCCGTCATCACCGCCAAGTCCGCTTCGGCGGCGATGCTGGCCGTGGCGCGCGCCGGCAAGCGCCTTGTAGCCGTTGGCGAACGCGGCATCGTGCTGCTGTCCGACGACCAGGGCGCCACCTGGCGCCAGGCGCCGACGCCGGTGCAGGTCAGCCTGACGGCGGTGCAATTCGTCAACGAGCGCAGCGGCTGGGCCGTGGGCCACCTGGGCGTGGTGCTGCACTCGGCCGATGGCGGCAACAGCTGGACCAAGCAACTGGACGGCATCGAGGCCGCCGAGCTGGCCGTGCACGCGGCCGCAACGCCGCAGGAACGCAGCGCCGCCGGCCACCTGCGCGCGGACGGCCCGGACAAGCCCTTCCTCGACCTGTATTTCCAGGACGAACGCAGCGGCTACATCCTCGGCGCCTACAACCTGCTCTACCGCACCACCGACGGCGGCAAGAGCTGGCAGCCGTGGCAAGCGCGCGTTCCCAATCCGAAGAGCCTGCACCTATACGGCATGCGCGCGGCCGGCGACGCGCTGTACGTGGCCGGCGAACAGGGCAGCCTGTTCCGCTCGCGCGACGGCGGCGCCAGTTTCGAGGCGCTGGCCTCGCCGTACAAGGGCAGCTACTTCGGCCTGGTGGCCGCACGCGGCGGCGAGCTGGTGGTCTTCGGCCTGCGCGGCACGGCCTACTGGTCCGGCGACCGCGGCGACACGTGGCAGCAGATCGACACCGGCACCCAGCAAACCCTGAGCGCCGGCGTGGCGCTGGCCGACGGCAGGCTGGCCCTGCTAAGCCAGGGCGGCGACGTGCTGCTCAGCGACGACGCCGGCCGCACCTTCACGCGCCAGCCCAATCCACAGCCGACCCCGGCGGCGGCGCTGGTCCAGGCCGACGAGCAGCACCTGATCGTCGCCGGGCTGCGCGGCCTCAAGCGCCAGCCGCTACTTGAAACCAACTGAATTCATGAACATTGACAACGACATGCAGCAGCAACCGGTGATACGGTCACTGGAGGACTTCGACAAGCGCTCGGGCAACCTGGCGGAACGGGCGCTGTTTAACCACCGGCCCGTGATCGTGCTGCTTTGCCTGCTGATCACGGCGCTGCTGGGCTTCCAGGCCACCCGGCTCACGCTCAACGCCAGCTTCGAGAAGATGATCCCGACCACTCACCCGTATGTGGTCAACTATCTCGACAACAAGAACGACTTGAGCGGCCTGGGCAACGCGCTGCGGATCGCCGTGGCCGTGCCAAAGGGCGACATCTTCACGCCGGCCTACCTGGCCACATTGCAGAAGATGAACGACGAAATCTACCTGCTGCCCGGGGTTGACCGTCCGTTCATGAAATCGCTGTGGACTGCCAACACGCGCTGGACCGCCGTCACCGAGGACGGCCTCGACGGCGGCACCGTGATCCCGGGCGACTACGACGCCTCGCCCGCCAGTATCGAGGTGCTGCGCGCCAACGTCGCCCGCTCCGGCGAAATCGGCCAGATCGTCGCCGCCAACTACCGGTCGAGCGTGCTGTTCGTGCCGCTGCTCGACATCAATCTGCAAACCGGCAAGGCGCTCGACTACCACGCCTTCTCGCAGCAGCTCGAAACCATCCGCGCCAAGTACCAGAAGGAAGGCGTGCAGATACACATCACCGGCTTCACCAAGATCATGGGCGACCTGATCGACGGGCTGCAACAGGTGCTGCTGTTCTTCATCGTCGCCATCGGCATCGCCACGGCCGTGCTGTTCTGGTACACGCGCTGCTGGCGCAGCACCATGCTGGTAATGCTGTGCTCGCTGGTGGCGGTGCTCTGGCAGTTTGGCCTGCTGGCCACCTTCGGCTATGAACTCGATCCGTATTCGGTGCTGGTGCCGTTCCTCGTGTTTGCCATCGGCATGAGCCATGGCGCGCAAAAGATGAACGGCATCATGCAGGACGTCGGCCGTGGCACGCACAAGGTGGTGGCCGCGCGCTACACCTTCCGCCGCCTGTTTGCCGCCGGCATGGCCGCGCTGCTGTGCGACGCGGTCGGCTTCCTGGTGCTGACGATGATTCCGATCAAGGTCATCCAGGATCTGGCCGTCATCGCCAGCATCGGCGTGGCCGTGCTGATCTTCACCAACCTGGTACTGCTGCCGATCTTGCTGTCGTACACCGGGGTCAGCTACAAGGCGGCCGAGCGCAGCCTGCAGGCCGGCGCGCAGGACACGCCCAAGCCGCAGTTGTGGGTGTTCCTCGACCGCTTCACGCAGCGCCGCTGGGCAACCGTTACCCTGGCCGTCAGCGGCATACTGGCCGTGCTCGGCTTCGCGGTCAGCCTGCAATTGCAGGTGGGCGACCTCGACCCCGGCGCGCCGGAACTGCGGGCAGACTCGCGCTACAACCGCGACAACGCCTTCATGGTCAGCAACTATGCAGCCAGCGCGGACGTGCTGGTGGTGATGATCAAGACCGGCGCCGACCAGTGCACCCAGTACGACACGCTGGCCAAGGTAGACACCCTGGCCTGGCAGCTGGAGCAGTTGCCGGGCGTGGAGGCGACCAACTCGATGGCGCTGCTCAGCAAGCTGGCCGCGACCGGCTACAACGAAGGCAACTTCAAGTGGTACAACCTGACGCCGAACCAGAGTGCGCTGGGCGCAGTGCAAACGCGCGCGCCGCGCGAACTGTTCAACCAGAACTGCTCGATGCTGTCGCTGTACGTGTATTTGAAAGACCACAAGGCGGCGACCCTGAGCGGCGTGGTCGGCCTGGTCGAGGCGTTCTCCGCCCAGCACGGCACGCCCGAGGCCCGCTTCCTGCTAGCCGCCGGCAGCGCCGGCATCGAGGCAGCGACCAACATCGTCGTCAGGAAGGCCATGCGCGAGATGCTGTTCTGGGTGTATGGCGCGGTGACCCTGCTGTGCTATGCGACCTTCCGCTCGTGGCGCGCGGTGGTGGTGGCGGTGTTGCCGCTGGTGTTGACCTCCATCCTGTGCGAGGTGCTGATGGTGTGGCTGGGCATGGGCGTAAAAGTGGCGACCTTGCCGGTGATCGCGCTCGGGGTCGGCATCGGCGTCGACTACGCGCTGTATGTGCTCAGCGTGCTACTGGCGCGCATGCGCCGCGGCGCCAACCTGTCGGACGCCTTCCACCATGCGCTGGAGTTCACTGGACGCGTGGTGCTGCTGACCGGTATCACCCTGGCGATCGCGGTGGCGACATGGATCTTCTCGCCAATCAAGTTCCAGGCCGACATG
>JBEVNE010000016.1:0-13977 GCA_040508275.1 Duganella sp. | reverse complement strand
GGTTTGCTGATAGTGGTCGGGCGCGCTGCGTGCTTTGCCGAGCACGATGTCGTAGGTGTCGCGCACGCTGGTGGTTTCGCGTCCGGTCAGACGGGCGCCAGCTTTCAGGGCGCCGCTTATTGTGCCGTTCAGTGTGCCGGTATTGAGTTGCAGTCCCAGCGGAGAGCTGACGATCAGCGGCTGGCCGTCGCGCTGCACTGCGTAGCTGAGCTTGTCGCTATCGATGCTGATGACGTTGCGGCCATCGGGGGAGCGCACGCTGATGGTGTCGGCTTGCGCCAGTCCGGTAAAGCCGGCAAGCATGATCAACAGCACGCTGTGGTGGCGAACGGTGTGCATTCAGGTCTCCTGTATGGGCGTTCGCGGGGCGCGGCGCCATGTTATTGCTGTGTATTTTGCAAGCGCTATAGGGGAGGGGCAATTATGAAACTCACCAAGCGGCAACATGTTTTTTTCACGTGGGAGCCGTCCTACTGCACCCCGGGCCAAGCGACTATATCGGTAATCCTGGTAGGTGCGCATGATGGACTTCCGGTCGGGTCCGATGGGCGGACACGGCGGCACTATGGAGATTCATCATGGCTAACTCGAATCAAGACAAGCAGGGTAACAAGCAGTCCGGTAACCAGCAAAATCAAGGCGGCGGTCGCGGCTTTGCTTCCATGGATCCTGAACGCCAGCGCGAAATTGCCGCTGAAGGCGGACGCGCTGCACATGCGTCGGGCAACGCTCACGAATTCACGTCGGAGGAAGCGCGCCAGGCCGGCAGTCAGAGCCATAAAAACAGCGCCAGTCAACAAAGCGGCGGCGCCGGTTCTGGCAGCAAATCGTCCGGTACGCGCGGTGGCACACCCGAGCAGCATGCCGAGGATGGCCGTCAAAAAAACCGGGGCAGCGAGCAGAGCGATTCGCAGTCGGGCAGCCGCGGTGGTGCAGGATCGGGCTCAGGTTCAGGTTCCGGTTCAGGCAGCGGAACGCGTGGCGGTACGCCCGAGCAACACGCTGAAGCAGGCCGTCAAAGCCATAAAAATCGCTAGGCCGGCTGTCCAACACTGGCGCCGCGCGCGCATTCGGTCATTTACTTTATTGCAGGTTATCTGGTTATGAGCGAATGTATCCCCTGCGATCTGGCTGAGTGCCGCGCTGCCGTCTTTTGCGCTGTCACCGCACTCGATGACGAGGTGGCGGCGTGGCTTACCACCTCTGCGGCCTGGGACCAGCGTACGCACCCCTCGATCAAACAATTTTTGCGCGATATCCGCGAATATGCGGTGGCGCTCGAACGGGGCGGCAAAGTGTCGCCCAATATCATTTTTGCCACTGCCATCCGGCTGGGCGCCAAAGTGCATGACCAGGCTGTGGATGCGCGGCTCGAGGCGCTGCGCGAGGCGCTGTCGCATTATGCCCACGCCTTGAAGCAGGACTGCTGAGGTGCAGGATGCTGCCTGGGGTGAGTGCGCCGCCCGGTATCGCAGGTGCACCAGTGCCATGGCGGCCGTGTTGTGAGAATCATACGCGCAACGATTTTTTTCGTCCTAGCTTATACGGAAACGATAGTTCCATTGTGCAAGTGTTAGTCTTATATTGCTATCCGAATAAAACACTCACACTTGCAAGGAAAATCGTATATGGACAAGATCACACACCGCAAACTGCAACGCACTGCGCTGAGCGTTACCATAGGCGCAATGTTTGCCACTGGCACTGCACTGGCCCAGGCCCAGTCGGCCGATGCACCGGTGGCGGCGCCGGAAGCGACGGTGGTGGTCACCGGCACCCGCGTATCGAACCGTTCGGTGCTCGATACCGCGTCGGCGGTCGATGTGATCTCCGCCAAAACCCTGAACAACACGGGCGTGACGGAAGTGAGCGAGTCGCTGTCGAAAGTGTTGCCTGCACTGAATTTCCCGCGCCCTGGCCTGACCGATGGCACCGATACCGTGCGTCCGGTGACGCTGCGCGGCCTGGCGCCAGACCAGGTGCTGGTGCTGGTCAATTCCAAGCGCCGTCACAGCTCGGCGCTGGTCAATGTCAACGGCACGGTGGGCCGTGGTTCGGCCTCGGCCGACCTGAACACCCTGCCATCGGGCATCATCAACACCGTGGAAGTGCTGCGTGACGGCGCTGCCGCCCAGTATGGTTCGGATGCGATTGCCGGCGTGATCAACTTCCGCCTGCGTGAAAACAGCAGCGGCGGTGCCTTGACCGCCACCGGCGGCGTGCGCAAGACCGAGTACAACTTCAATGCGATCGCCCAGCCGGCCGGCCTCGGCCTGACCGTGCCGAGCGAACGCAGCCGCACCGACGGCGAAACCTACACCGTCGGTGGCTGGAAGGGCTTCAGCCTGGGCGAAGACGGCTTCCTGACCGTGGCGGCGGAACTGAAAAAACAAAAGCACACCGAGCGCAGCGCCTACGACACGCGCCAGCAATATGCGCGCGTGAATGGCGCCCTCGATCCGCGCGAGCTGGACGCCAACCGCTACAACACCTGGTCCGGCGACCCCGAGCTGAAGCAGGCGACCCTGTTTGCCAACGCCGGCCAGACCCTGGCCAGCGGCCAGAAACTGTATGGCTGGGCCAGCTACCAGCGCCGTGAATCGGAATCGGCCGGTTTCTTCCGCCGTCCGCTGCAGGATGAAAACATTCTGTCCATCTATCCTAACGGCTATCTGCCGATCATCGCGCCGACCGTGGACGATTTCAGCGCCGCCTTCGGCACCACCTGGAGCGGCCTGGGCTGGGATTACGATGCCTCGCTGAGCTACGGCAAGAACAAGATGGCCTTCGACGTGAAAAACTCGTTGAACCGCTCGATTGGCCCGGCCAGCAAGACCGAATTCGATGCCGGCGGCTTCTCCTACCAGCAACTGGCGGCCAACTTCTCGGCCGTGCGCCCTGTGCAACTGTCGTTCCTGGTCAAGCCGCTCAACGTCGCTGTCGGCGCCGAAGTACGCTATGAAAACTATGAACTGTGGGCCGGCGAGCCCGATTCCTACCGTCGCGGCAGCGTCAACCTGCCCAGCGGCGCACCGGCCCCGGCCGGCGCCCAGGTCTTCCCTGGCTATACCCCTGGCAACGAAGTTGACAAAGGCCGCCATTCGACCGGCGCCTTCCTCGACCTGGAAACCAATCTGACCGACGAATGGCTGGTATCGGCTGCTGCGCGCGCCGAGCACTATTCCGACTTCGGCAGCAACTACACGGGCAAGATCGCCACGCGCTACGACTTCTCGCCGGCGTTCGCGCTGCGCGGTTCGGTGCAGAACGGTTTCCGTGCACCATCGCCGCAGCAGCAGTTCTACACCTCGACCTCGATGACCTTTATCGATGGCAATGCGTTCAATATCGCCACCTTCCGTCCCACCGACCCCGAGGCGGCAGCGCTGGGCGCCAAGCCGCTCGATGCCGAGAAATCGGTCAACTTCTCGCTCGGCGCAGTGTTCCGCTTTGGCGACTTGAGCATTACGGCCGATGCCTATCGCATCAACATCGATAACCGCATCGTGCTGTCGGAAAACATGACCGCCGCCAACGTGCGTAACTACCTGGCGTCGCGTGGCTTCACCGGTGTAGGCGGTGCGCGCTTCTTCATCAATGGCGTCGATACGCGCACCCATGGCATCGATATCGTCGGCAACTACCCGCTCAGGACTGCCGACTATGGCCGCTTCGACCTGACCCTGGCTGGCAACTACAACAAGACCGAAGTCACCCGGGTGCCGGTAACGGCGGAGCTGGCAGCGCTCAACCCGGCGCCGTCGCTGTTCGGCCGCACCAACGTGCTCGGCCTGGAACAAGGCCAGCCGAAGAACAAGGTCACGGCGTCGGTCAACTGGGAGCGCAAGGAGTGGGGCGTGACCGCCAGCGCTACCCGCTACGGCGAAATCCTGTCGGCAGGCACCACCGCCGCAACCGACTTCGTGGTATCGGCCAAGACCATCGTGACGGCCGAAGCGCGCTACGCGTTCAACAAGCAAACCCAGTTGGCGCTGGGCGCCGACAACCTGTTCGACATCTATCCTGATGCCTTGCCAGGTACGCTGAACACCACCGGCGCGGCGCCATACTCGAACCGCGCGCCGTTTGGTCGCGGTGGCCGCTTTGTGTATGCGCGTGTGAACTACACGTTCTGATCGCCATCGGTATTGACCTGGAGAAGACTTATAGTAATTTTGTCGCTGTAATGCCAAAAGTAATGATTTAGCACTTGTTGTAAATAAATAATTGCGCAATACTCAATTATGAAATTTACATTCAAAAAATGTAATTTGACGTGCTATTCATTCCTCACCACCTGAGAAAGGGCATTGCAGTGATTATCTCCTCCAGATTCACGACACTCCAGCGCGCGCTGTTGGCAACAGCGATAGGATGGACTTTTAGCGGCGCCATGGCGCCAGCCAGTGCGGCGCAGGCGGCTGCCACCGCCAGCGTGCAGGCCAGCGGTGACTTCTGGCAGGATGCTGCGCCGCTGGCCACCACTCAACGTAACAGTGGTAGCAGCAGCGGCAAGGTGGAAGGTCCGCAGCGCTACCATGCCGCCACGCTCAACCGCGCCGGCATCGAGTCGTTCATGGCCTCGGCGCCGCGCGAGCGCAGCATCGAAGCCAATGTCAGCCCACTCATCGTCTCGCTGCCGCACCCGGACGGCGGCTACCAGCGCTTCAGCGTGGTCGATTCGCCGGTGATGGAAGAGGGCCTGGCGGCCCAGCATCCCGAAATCCGCACCTATGCCGGCCGCGGCCTCGATGATCCCAGCGCCACCGTGCGCATGGACATTACGCCGCTGGGCTTGCACGCCTCCGTGCGTTCACCCAAGGGCCGCTGGTTCGTCGATCCGCAAGCCGTGCACGACGACAGCGTCTACCAGAGTTACCACGCACGCGATTTACCAAACCGCCACGCGCCACTGCGCGAAGCGCCGCTGACCGAGCCGCAACTGGCGCTCACGCGCGGCTTTTACCATGCCGGCGATGCGCTGGAAGTGCGCGGCGTCGGCTTTGCACCGGGCGCTGCCGTCAGCATCGCCGTGCGCAACCAGCAAACCGACAGTAGCGCGCGCCAGAGCGTGGTGGTCAATGCCGGCGCCGACGGCGTGGTCAAAGCCACGCTGGTGGCCGATCCCTCGGGCGAAACCGGCGGCTACGAGGTGACCGCCAGCGACGGCCGCGCCAGCGGCAGCGTGTCCTACCTGGTGGTGGACGATAACCTGAGTCCGACCGCCGTGACCGGCACCCAGTTGCGCACTTACCGGCTGGCGCTGGTCACCGATCCGACCTATGCCAGCTATTTTGGCGCCGCCAATGTGACGGCGGCCAAGGTCACGCTGATCAACCGCGTGACCCAGATCTACGAAGATGAAACCTCGATCCGCCTGGTACTGATCAATAATACCAACGCGCTCAACCTCAATACCGCCGCGCAGATGACCGGCGCCAACGGCCCTTGCGGCGCCACGGCCTGCTTCACGGCGGCCCAATCGACCAGTTGCAGCGGCAGCACGCTGACGCGCAACCGCATCGTCGCCGGCCTGCTGGCCGGCGCCAGCAATTTCGATGTCGGCCATATTGCGTTGGGCACGGACGGCGGCGGTATTGCCGGCCTGGGCGTGGTGGGCGGCACGTCCAAGGCCCAGGGTTGCACCGGTATTTCGACGCCGGTCGGCGATGTGTACGCGGTCGATTACGTGGCGCACGAGCTGGGCCACCAGTTTGCCGGCAACCATACGTTTAACGGCATCACCGGCAGTTGCGCAGGCGGCAACCGCAATCCGGGCACTTCGGTCGAGCCGGGCAGCGGTTCGTCGATCATGGCGTATGCCGGTATTTGCGGCACCGACAACCTGCAGCCGCACAGCGACGCTTATTGGTCGCAGCGCAGCTTCGATGAAATCGTTACCTACACCTCGTCGGGCGAGAGCACCCTGAGCGAAGTGCAGATGGGCGCGCTGACCGGCTTCACGGTCAATGGCCGCAGCTTCCAGCTGCGTTATAACAACGCTAATTCGGTGGCGATCGCGCGCGGCAGCAACTACACGGTGGCCGGTATCAAGGCTGCCATCGAAGGCATTGCCGGTTGGCCCAGTGGCGCCACGGTGAGCGTCAGTGGCGTCAGCGACAGCGGCTTCACGGTGACCTTTGGCGGTGCCCTGGCGGGCGTCAATGTGCCAACGCTGGGTCTTGTCAACAGCACCGGCGGCGCCAGCGGTTTTGTCGGCGAAATCACCTCCGGCGGCCCGACCACGCGCGGCGGCTCGGTCTCGGCCAGCGGCAACAGCATCCCGGTGGTCAGCACGGTAGCGACTTACACGATTCCGCTGCGCACACCGTTCGCCCTGACCGGCAGCGCCACCGACGCCGATGGCGACCCGCTGACCTATCTGTGGGAGCAGAACGACCAGGGCGGCAGCACCGGCACCGGTCTGATCAATAACAACAAGACCAATGGTCCCTTGTTCCGCCAGTTTGGCGTGCGCGCCGTGGTCAGCGAAAGCGACACCATCGAGTACAACTCGCCCGGCGAAAACCATGTGACCACCAATCCAACCCGGGTGTTCCCGGACCTGGCGCAAATCCTCGCCAATAACACCAACGCCGTCAGCGGCGCCTGCCCGACCGTCACCGGCTCGCCGAGCGCAGCGGTGATCGAGTGCTACGCCGAGTTTCTGCCGACCGCCAGCTACGTCGGCCTGGCCGGGGTCAACGCCAGCCCGGCTTCGCTGAACTTCCGGTTGACGGCGCGCGATGGCCGTGGCGGCGTGGGCAATGCCAGCACGCGCCTGGTGCTGGCGTCCGGCGCGGGTCCCTTCCTCGTCACCGCACCGAATAGCGCCATCACGGTGGCGGGCGGCTCCACCCTCAACGTGACCTGGAACGTCGCCAACACCAGCGCTGCACCGGTGAGCACGGCCAATGTACGGATTGTGCTGTCGACCGACGGCGGCCTGACCTATCCGACCACGCTGGTAGCGAGTACGCCGAATAACGGCAGCCGCGCCGTGGTGTTGCCATCTGTGGCCACCAACGCTGCGCGCATCAAGGTGGAGGCGATCGGCAATGTCTTCTTCGATGTGTCGGACGCTAACTTCAGCATTACCGTGGCGGGCGATGTCAACCGTGACGGCGTGGTCGATTGCAGCGACCTGGCGCAGGCGCGCGGCATCTTGGGCCGCAACAGCTCGCAGTCCGGTTTTGTCGAAGCCGCCGATGTGAATGGCGACAAGGTGATCGACCTGCGCGACCTGGCGCTGATCTCGCGTGCGCTGCCAACCGGCTCAAGCTGCCAATAATGTTTATAAAGGAATGATCATCATGCAATTCAGGCAATTGAAGGGTTTCAAAAATTGGCGCCAGCATCTGTCTCACCTGGCCGGTGTTGCGGCACTGCTGGGGGCGTTTGCAGCGCCGGGCGCCGTGGCGGCGCCGAGCTTGCAGGCGGTAGCGTCGGCGCCGCTGGCTGCCGGCAGCGCGGTGGTCATCGATATCCGTATCGATGACGTCAGCGATTTATACGCCTATAACTATGCGTTCCACTTCGATCCGACCGTGCTGCGCTTCGCCAGTGCTGCGCAAGGCGGCTTCCTCGAGGCGGGCGGCGACACCTGGGGCGATGCGGGTGTTGCTGACAATAGCGCCGGCGTCATCACGCCGGTGTTCAACCTGCTGGTGGGCGCGGTCGCAGGCGTCAGCGGCAGCGGCACGTTGGCGCGCTATACCTTTGATGTCATCGGTTCCGGCCCGGCCGCCGTGCATTTCAGCGACGTATTGCTGCTCGATTCCGGTATCAACGAGCTGGCGGTGCAGTACCAGCCGCAGCTTCTGGCGGCGGTGCCGGAACCCTCGACCTACCTGATGTTCGGCGCCGGCCTGGTTACGCTGGCGGCGCTGCGCCGGCGCCGGACCGGCGCTGTCTTGCCGGCGTGATGTCACAACGGGGAGCATGGCCGTCGCTCCCCGTCGCGCCAGGCCATGAAAACACCCGATTTTGACCGGGTTGCAACACTGGAAGCGCCGGCAGGGGAA
Source organism: Duganella sp. (assembly GCA_040508275.1). Classification (GTDB taxonomy): domain Bacteria; phylum Pseudomonadota; class Gammaproteobacteria; order Burkholderiales; family Burkholderiaceae_D; genus Rugamonas. The sequence goes on along the minus strand of JBEVNE010000016.1, from coordinate 5,953 downwards.
GAATCCTTGCGGGCGCCCCGGTGAAGTGGTGATAATTCTCCACAAGCAATTTTCTCGGGAGTAAAGATGGAATTCATGGTACTGCGCCGCGCCAACCAGAGCACCGAACGCGGCGACCAGCCGCCTGCACTGGAGCCGGGCGTATTTTTACGTCCGAGCGACAGTGCCGTGCGGCTGACCCGGCGCGACGGCCAATGGCAGCAGAGCATCGGACCTTACTCGCACAAGGAACTGGTGGCAGGCTTCATGCTGGTCGAAGCATCGTCGCGCCGCGATGTGATCGAGCAGGTGCGCTGGTGGCCGCTGTTCGATGCCGGCGCCGTGTATGAAATCCGCGATCTTTCCGGGCCGGCCACGGGCAGCTACAGCAGCTTCGACGAGCGCGGCACCTTGAGCGGCGTGCTGCCGCAGCGCGACCCGCAACTGACGCGCTACGTGATTTTTCTGCGTGCCGACAACGCCAGCGAGATCAACCTTACCCATACGCCAGAGGCCATCGAACGCATCGACCGGCACCACGAAGCTGGCGTACGCGCGGGCGTCGTGCTGTCCGCTTGCGCCTTGCTGGGCTCGGCAACCGCCACGCGCGTGCACTTTGCCAACGCCAAAACCACGCTTGTTGAAGGACCGTTTGGCGAACCCAGGGAGCTGGTGGCCGGCTACGTGATCGTGCAGGCAGCTTCGCTGGAAGACGCCCTGGCCTGGGCCAAGGCCTATCCGTATTTGCAGTCAGGCGAGCTGACGGTGGAAATCCGCGAAGCCTGCGAACGCCTCGAGCACCGCGAATTTACCCCCGAAATGCGCGCCGCCGAAGAACGCCTGCGCGCCGAAATGCTGGCGGACACGCTGCGCGAAGCGCTGGCAAAAAGAAGCCGCAGCTGAATCAGGCCAGCGTTGCTTCCAGAATGCGGACCAACGATTCGATGCCGTCTGCATCATGCTGGTCGAAGCGGTTGGGCTGCGGGCTGTCCAGGTCGAACACGCCGATGATCTCGCCATTGGGCCGGCGCACGGGCGCCACCAGTTCCGAACGCGAGTTGACGTCGCAAGCGATGTGGCCGGGGAAGGCGTGCACATCGGGCACGACGATGGTTTGTCCTTCCACTACCGTGGCGCCGCATACGCCGCGGCCTTTTTTGATGCGGATGCAGGCGGGTTTGCCCTGGAACGGTCCGAGAACCAGCTCGTCGCCTTGCAGGAAGTAGAAACCGGCCCAGTTCAGGTCGGGCATGCTGTTGAAGACCAGCGAGCTGAAGTTGGCGGAATTGGCGATCAGGTCGGGTTCACCATGCACCAGGCCGCTTAACTGCGCGCGCAGGTCGTCGAACATGGCGGCTTTGTCTTGCGGGGTGTCGCGGCGGTAGGCGGTGTCGCTGAGTGTAAAGGTCATAATATTCTGTGCAGGATGAACGGCAAGACCGCTATGGTAGCGCATGGCCGCTGCTCAAGCCAATTCCTCCTACAGCACACTAGGCAGTCTCCGATGGCGTACCTCAATCGTGCGCGCTACTCTGAATCCAGTGCGCCATTCTGGCGTTTTTGGGGAATCCTATGGCTACCAGCAAAAAAACCGCAAGCCCACCGCGTGCAGAACGGCGCAGCGCCATGACGGCCATGACCGACATGAGCGCCGCTGGCAAACCGCTGCGGCGCAGTCCCCCGGCCAGTCGCTTCCAGCTCTCGTCACTGCTGGTGCTGGGCACCGAATGCCTGATCAGCCACGAAGGCGCTGACGACGACGGCGACAGCAACGCCTGCTTTATGGCGGAAACCATCATGTAAGGTTGAGGTGACGGCGGCCAGGCAAGGCCACAAGGCAGCCCGGGCAAACCAGCCGCACCGGCACTGGCGTATGCAATGGCGTATGCACTGGCGTATGCATGAGCGCACCGCGCACGGTGCGCTGCCTGACAGACGGCGCCGGCTGGCTGCTACAGAATCGGACTCACCTCGTTCTGAAAGCCCGGACCCGCCATGCCTAGCACGTCCAACAGTCTTCCGTCGGCCAGTGATGCGCCTGAAAGCCCATCCATGGGCAGTGCAGCTTCGGCAGGGCTGGCAGGCCGGGGCGACATGGTGGTGGTGCGCAAGGAAGGGCTGTATTGTGTGCCTGGCCAGTTCTACATCGATCCCTGGCGGCCGGTGGAGCGGGCCGTGATTACGCACGCGCATGCCGACCATGCACGCGTCGGTCACCAGCATTATCTGGCTGCCGCGCCTGGCCTCAATGTGCTGCGTTCGCGCCTGGGCAGCATTCACGTGGACGGCCTCGCCTATGGCGAAACGGTGGTGCACAACGGCGTGACCATTTCGCTGCATCCTGCCGGCCATGTGCTCGGTTCGGCGCAGGTGCGCATGGAATATCGCGGCGAAGTGTGGGTGGCCTCGGGCGATTACAAGGTCGAGGCCGACAGCACCTGCACGCCGTTCGAACCGGTGCGCTGTCATACCTTTATCACGGAATCGACGTTCGGCCTGCCGATCTATCGGTGGCAGCCGCAGCAGGACGTGTACGACGACATCAACGCCTGGTGGCGCGCCAACGCCGCGCAGGGCCGGGCCAGCGTGGTGCAGTGCTACAGCTTTGGCAAGGCCCAGCGCATCCTCAGCGGTCTCGACCCTGCAATCGGCGCCATTATCTGCCACGGCGCCGTGCAAACGCTGAACCAGGTCTACCGCGACAGCGGCGTATGGCTGCCGCCCACGCAGATGGTCGGCGAGGTCGAACCGGCTGCATTGCGTCAGGCGCTGGTGCTGGCGCCGCCGTCGGCGGCCGGTTCGCCATGGATCAGGCGCTTTGGCGATGTGAGCGACGCCTTTGCCAGCGGCTGGATGCAGTTGCGCGGCGCGCGCCGCCGGCGTGGCGTCGATCGCGGCTTCGTGCTGTCCGACCATGCCGACTGGCCCGGGCTGCTGCAGGCGATCAGCGCCACGGGCGCCGAACGCGTGATCGTCACCCACGGTTCGATCGCGGTGCTGGTGCGCTGGCTGCAGCAGCAAGGCTTGCAGGCCAGTGGCTTCGATACCGAATATGGCGACGAGGATGGCGAGCTTGTCGAAGCGGCTGCGCCGTCCTCGTTAGCGCCGGCGAAGGACCAGGCCGGGGCAGGGCAGCACGATGCGTGATTTTTCCCGCTTATATGCCGAGCTCGACGAAACCACGGCCACCAACCGCAAGCTGGCGGCGCTGCAGGCGTACTTTCGCAGCGCGGCGCCGGCAGATGCGGCCTGGGCCGTGTATTTTCTGGCCGGCGGCAAGCCGCGCCAGGCCGTGCCGACCCGGCTCTTGCGCCAGCTGGCCATCGAATACTCGGGACTCGATGAATGGCTGTTCGACGAGTGTTATCAGGCGGTCGGCGACCTGGCCGAAACCATTGCCCACATCCTGCCGCCGGCGGGCCACCCGAGCGACATCGGCCTGGCCGACTGGATCGAACTCGGTATTGCTCCCTTGCGCGGCGCCGCACCGGAGGCCGTGCGCAGCGCCATGTTCGAATACTGGGATCAGCTCGACACGCGCGAACGTTTTTTGTTGACCAAGCTGATAGGCGGCGGCTTTCGTGTCGGCGTCTCGCGCCTGCTGGTCACGCGTGCGCTCAGTGCAATTGCCGGCCTCGACAGCAAGCTGATGGCCCAGCGCCTGATGGGCTGGACCGATGGCAGCGTGCGGCCCACCGCTGCCGGCTTCGCGCAACTGATCGCCGAACACACGCCCGAGGAACACGCGCGGCGTGGCGGTTCGCCGTATCCCTTTTTTCTGGCCCACCAGCTCGACCGCGAAGCGGCAACGCTGGGCGAGCTGTCGCAATGGCAGGTCGAATGGAAATACGACGGCATGCGCGCCCAGCTGGTCAGCCGCGAAGGCAAAAACTGGCTGTGGTCGCGCGGCGAAGAGTTGATTACCGAGCGCTTTCCCGAACTGGCTGCATTGCGGTTGCCCGATGGAGTGGTGATCGATGGCGAAATCCTGATCTGGCATGGCGACTTGTCTTCACCTTCTGCAGTTGCCCCGGCGCCGTTTGCCGACCTGCAAAAACGCATGGGCCGCAAGCAGGTGTCGGCGCGTCTGCTGGCCGAACTGCCGGCCGTGCTGGTTGCTTACGACCTGCTCGAATACGCCGGGGAAGACTTGCGCACGGCGCCGCAGTCGGCGCGGCGCACCCGTCTTGAGCAGGTGGTGGCCGAGGTGCTGGTACAGAGCGGCGGCGCGCCGTTGCGGATCTCGCCGCTGGTCGAGGCTGACAGCTGGGAACAGCTGGCGCAGCAGCGCGCCGCATCGCGCGAGCGCGGCGTGGAAGGCCTGATGCTCAAGGCGGTAGACGCCCAGTATGGCGTGGGGCGCACGCGCAATGTCGGCACCTGGTGGAAATGGAAGGTTGATCCCTATAGCGTCGACGCAGTGCTGATCTATGCCCAGGCCGGCCACGGCCGCCGCGCCTCGCTGTACACCGACTACACGTTTGCGGTATGGGACCATGGGGAGGAAAAACAGCCAGGAGAGGGCAGCGAGCGCCGGCTTGTGCCCTTCGCCAAGGCTTATTCGGGCTTGACCGATGCCGAGATCGCCAAGGTCGATCAGGCGATACGCCGCACCACGATCGAAAAATTCGGTCCCGTGCGCAGCGTGACGCCGAGCATGGTGTTCGAGATCGGCTTCGAGGGCATCGCCAGCTCGCCGCGCCACAAGTCCGGCATTGCCGTGCGCTTTCCGCGCATTCTGCGCCAGCGCACCGATAAGACCGTGGACCAGGCCGATACGCTCGACACCCTGAAGCAACTGCTGGCGGCGCCATGAACGGCCGACCTGCATTTGCTCTGGCCGAAGCCTGGTTTGCCGCGCGCGGCTGGAGCGTGTTCCCGTTTCAGCGCCAGGTATGGGCGCACGCCATGGCAGGCCAGTCCGGCCTGCTGCATGCCAGCACCGGCGCCGGCAAGACCTACGCGGTCTGGTTTGCCGCCCTGCAGCGCGCCGCCGCGACTGCCGGCAGCAAAGGTAGCAGTGGTAGCAGTGGTAGCAGTGGTAGTAGCGGCCGAGGCAGGGCGGCGTCGCATGGCGGACTGCGGGTACTGTGGCTGACGCCCATGCGCGCGCTGGCGGCCGACACACTGCGCGCCTTGCAGGAATCTGCTACTGCGTTGATGCCCCAGTGGCAGATCGAGGCGCGCACCGGCGACACCGGTTCGGCCCAGCGCGCGCGCCAGAACAAGCGCCTGCCCGATGCGCTGGTCACCACGCCCGAGAGCCTGACGCTGATGCTGAGCAAGGCCGACGCTGCCAGCCAGTTCGCCCGGCTCGACATGGTCATCATCGATGAATGGCACGAGCTGATGGCCAGCAAGCGCGGCGTGCAAACCCAGCTGGCGCTGGCGCGCTTGCGCCGCTGGAATCCGGGCCTGGTGGTGTGGGGCCTGTCGGCCACGCTGGGCAACCTGGTGCAGGCGCGCCAAGCCTTGATGGCTGATGGCGTGACCGTCGAGGGCCATGTCGGCAAGGAGATCGTGGTCGATACGCTGATTCCCGCGCAGCCGTCGCGTTTTCCGTGGGGCGGCCACCTGGGCATTCAGATGCTGCCGCAGGTGATCGACGAAATCGACCGGCACGCCGCCACGCTGGTGTTCACCAATACCCGCTCGCAGGCCGAGCGCTGGTACCAGCAACTGCTCGACGCCAGGCCAGACTGGGCCGGCCTGATTGCGCTGCATCACGGCTCGCTCGACAAACAGGTGCGCGACTGGGTCGAGCAGGGCATCAAGAACGGCCAGTTGAAAGCGGCGGTGTGCACCTCGAGCCTGGACCTGGGCGTGGATTTTCTGCCGGTGGAGCGGGTATTGCAGATCGGTAGCGCCAAGGGCATTGCCCGCCTGCTGCAACGGGCCGGGCGCAGCGGCCATGCGCCGGGGCGCGTGTCGCGCCTGACACTGGTGCCGACCCAGAGCCTGGAGTTGCTGGAAG
>JBEVNE010000416.1:0-16255 GCA_040508275.1 Duganella sp. | reverse complement strand
GCCCGGAATTAATCTTCAGGTCCATACTGAATCCATCAACTCACACATCGGCGCCGCCGAAGCGCTGGTGGCGGAAATCGAAGCAGCAGGCGGCAGCGCATTCGCCATTCATGCCGATGCCAACGATGCCGCTGCCCTGGCCAAGGCCATCGACCAGGCGGCATAGCACTTCGGTGGTCTCGATATCCTGGTCAACAGCGCCGGCGTGCTGCGGCTGGGATCGGTCGAAGAATTTTCACTGGAAGACTTCGATGCCACGGTGGCCGTGAATGTGCGCGCCGTGTTCGTTGCCACCAAGGCGGCGGTGGCCCACATGAAAGAAGGCGGGCGCGTGATCAATATCGGCAGCACCAACGCCCAGCGCATGCCGTTTGCCGGCGGCGCCGCCTACGCCATGAGCAAGTCGGCACTGACCGGTCTGGTAAAAGGGCTGGCGCGCGACCTCGGACCGCGCAACATCACCGTCAACAACGTCGCCCCCGGCCCGATCGACACCGACATGAATCCCGCCGACAGTGATTTTGCCGCCAGCATGCACGGCTTGATGGCCTTGCAGCGGCACGGCCATGCCGATGAAGTGGCGGCGATGGTGGCTTATCTGGCGGGGCCGGAAGCTGGTTTTGTTACCGGTGCGGATCTGCTGATTGATGGTGGGTTTGCTGCGTGATTGATCAGGCGCACAGACTCTGGTGGACGGCCATCAGTGTTCTGTGGCACTCCAGTGCTTCACGCCTGTCCTGTTCGCTCAAGTTGAAGAAAGACTCAGCCGTGGGCCGTCTCCTCACCAATGGCCTGTGCCATCCAGCCGGGAAACGCCGCACGTGCTGAGGCGAGCGCTTTCCATTCTGATGGAGGAAGGGTGAGGCGTAATAATGCCAGCGACTGGCTGGCATGCGTTGGACCGATCCAGGCGAGTGCGCGCACTGCCGCTCCCGCATGCCGTGTGCCTAATATGAGCAGCCAGCGTGGCGCGTGCTTCACCAGTACTTCCGAACGACCGAGTTTCAGCTTGCGGGTGCGGCCAGAAGTCAGGTAAACCTCGCGGATAGGTACTTGTTGTGTCAGCCCCAGAATATTGGCTGCGCTGGCGCCATGCGAGACCACAATGTCACCACTATGCTGCGCCAGTGACTGGACGACCTTCTCGGGGGATGGAGGGCGTGAGCCGAATCGGCTGGAGACAGGCGTGGTGTAGATACCACGCGTTACCCGCAGCAATTCGTCGGTCTTGGTCAGCCGTGAAAATGCCTGATCTATCGCGGAGCGGCTTCCCAGGTGCAGAAACTCTTTTGGCGTTAATACGCCTCCCTCGGGAAGGGATCGTGCATGCTTCAGGATGATCTCGGGCAGTGTGTTCATTTATGCACCTCTCGGACAGAGAAATAGATATACCAGTTTCTGACATCGAGTGGTAAAGATGATCATGTAGATCTGGATTGCAGCGTGCAGCAGTCGGGCGATTCCACTTTTACAGAGTGTTGTCGAATAACTATTTTCATGGGCGTATAATTAAACGCCCAACACCAGCCGGGTCAAATGTAGGAGTAAAGTCATGCGTACTGTCTCAATTCAAAGGATAAGAGATGAAAAAACTGCTCGCAGTAATGCTCTGCAGCGTCCTGACCTGCGCCGGTGTTTCGGCTGCCGATGCTGTCAAGCGTGAACAGGTGGAACTGGCGCAGGGCGCGCCGGTGAAAAAGTTGAACGGCAAGATCAAAGGCTATGAGTCGGTCGAGTACAGTATCGCCGTGCCGGCAGGTAGCACGCTTGACCTCAAGCTCAAGAGCGGCAATCCATCCAACTACTTCAACGTCAGCGCCGCAGGCGCCGATGAGGCGCTGTTCGTCGGCTCACGTGACGGCGACCACTTTCACGCCAAACCGGAAGTCGCCGCCAGCTACAAGGTCAACGTCTACCTGATGCGCAATGCCGCGCGCAAGAACCAGAGCGCCAGCTTTGTGCTGGAAGCCGGCGTGCGCTGAGCCGCTCAGTTTTGCTGCTGGTCGAGCGCGTGCAGCACGGTCAGCGACGTGCCGGTCGCCCCTTGCGATAACGGTGCGGAAGTGACCAGCAGCGTGGCGCCAGGCGTGAGCACCGACATGGCGCGCGCATAGAACTCGGGCGGTACCTGAACGCGGTTGCGCGTCGCTGCATCAAGCGGCCGGCCCGATTCATTGGCGTGGCCCGCCACACCAACGTAGAACCACAGCGGCTTGCCGGCCGCATCGGCGCCCAGCGTCAGCACATGGGTGCTGTCGTTGTCGGCGGGGAGGGTGGCGCGTGTACGGCCGATCTCCACGCCATTACGCAATACAACCAACAGCTGGTCGCTGCGTGACATGACCACGGTGACCGGGCCGGCAGCAGCGCGTGCCGGTTCCCAGAATTCGCCGGCGGTCTCGCTGTCCACCGCCGCCGGCGCCAGCACGGCGCTGCTGGCGATACCACGATTGGCGATGACGGGATGACTGGCGTCACCGGTGATCACCACGGTGGTGCTGTGACTGGTGGCGCTGAACAGTTCACGGGCGAAGGCATACGGCAGATGCACGCAACCATGGCTTTCCGGGTAGCCGGGCAGGCCGCCGGCGTGCAGGGCCACGCCGCTCCACGTCAGGCGCTGCTGGTAGGGCATGCTGGCGTTGTTGTAGACATTAGAGTGGTGCTCGACATTTTTCTCGAGGATGGTGAACACGCCGGTGGGCGTTTCATGTCCCGCTTTGCCGGTGGAGACGGTGGACACGCCGATACGCACGCCATTGCGGTAGATGGTCGCCAACTGGCGCGACAGGTCGACGTACACCAGCAAAGGGCCAGCCGGGGCGATCTTCGGCGCCCATACCCACTCACCAGGCTTGAGCGCTTCGGCACGCCGCGCCAGTTCCACCGGCGATGACACCTTGGCACCCTGGGCCTGCACTGGCGCTGCGGCCAGCAGCGCTAATGCAAGAGAACAAGATGGTATGCTGCGAAAAAACCTTTTGCACAAGTTCATTCCTGATTCCCTTATTTTAATGACCAGCACAATCAGTATTGCATCTGACGATAAAGCTCACGCTATTCCCTCTGAACACACCACCCGCATGCCAGGCGTCGATCTGCTGCGCGCCATCGCCATTTTATCCGTGATGGCCTATCACCTGAGCAGTCATGGTATTGCGCTGCCTGCCTTGGTTGAACATGGATGGGCGTTGACCTGTTTTTTGTTTTAAGCGGTTATCTGATTGGCTGGCAGGTCTTGCGCGAGTATGCCCAAGGTGGAAAACCGAGCTGGCGCGACTTCATGATCGGCAGGGCATTACGGATACTGCCCGCCTATTACGTGGTGTTGGCGCTGTACGTTGCCTTTCCGCTTGGCCGCGAGGGCGGTGACCTTCAGCCGCTGCGGAAATACATCACCTTTTCAGTCAATTTATTTGCGGACTGGGGCAGTGGACGGGCTTATTCTCATGCGTGGTCGCTGTGCGTGGAAGAGCACTTTTATCTGCTGTTTCCTGTCACCGTATGGCTGCTGGCCCGTCGCCCGCGCAGTGCCTATTTCATCGCTGTGGTGGTGGCGATCATCGGTCTCGGGATACTGCTCAGAGCCTGGTTGTGGCATACCCACGTTGCCCCCGTGATTAACGCAGGAGATATTGAGGCGGCAATGCGCAACTACGTGTCGATGATTTATAACCCGACGTATGTGCGCCTCGATGGCTTGCTGGCCGGGGTAATACTCGCCGCTGTCCGCGCATTCCGTCCCTTATGGTGGCAGCGTGTGCTGCGCCATCCCTGGACGGCCGGGATTACAGCTGCGCGCCCGCTTGCTCGGTCGGCGCCGCCTGCTCGCTAAAATGGTCAAAGATTAAACTGCGCAGCCACTGGTTGCCCGGATCGCGGTGGTACTTGGCATGCCAGAACACGTTGATGTCGATCGGCGTTTTCACCACGGGGTGATCGACATAGCGCAGATTGAACGGTGTCACGCACACGCGGGCGAAGCGTTCCGGCACGCTGGTGATCATGTCGGTGGTGCTGATGATGTGGCCTACCGCCACGTAGTGCGGCACGGTGAGCTTGACCTTGCGCTTGATGCCTTTGCGCTCGATGGCGGCATCCATGTCGGCGTGGCCGGTGCCTGCCGCCACCACCACCACGTGATCGGCCGCGCAAAATTCATCCATCGTCATCGCCCGCTTGTCGAGCGCATGGCCGGCGCGGAACATGCACACATAGCGCTGGTGGAACAGGCGGCGCTGGAAGAATCCGGCCTTTAACTGCGGCAGCAGGCCCATGGCCAGATCGACGTGGCCGGCCTCCATTTCGTCGCGCAGGTTCACCGCCGTGTTGCGCACGGAACTCACGGTCACGCGCGGCGCCGCCTTGGCCAGCAGGTCCATCAAGCGCGGTAAAAAATAGATCTCGCCGATGTCCGTCACACCGAGCGTAAACTTGCGATTGCTGGTGAGCGGATCGAAACTGTGGCGGTCGTTGAGCGAGCTGTGGATGGTGCTCAGCGCATAGGCTATCGGTTCGGCCAGCTGGCTGGCGTAGGGCGTCGGCTCCATGCCCTTGGACGTGCGCTGGAACAGTTCATCGCCGAGCAGCAGCCGCAAGCGCTTGAGCGCGTTGCTCACGGCGGGTTGGCTCAGCCCCAGTTTTTCCGCCACAATCGAAACCCGCCGCTCCACCAGCAACTGGTGAAAAACCAGCAGTAAATTCAGATCGACGTCTTTGAGTTCCACGCGCTTCTCACAAAGTAATATTCATTTGAGTGATTCTATTCATTCACCAGATTCTATATATTTATATTACCTCAGTTCCTATACTCGTCAAAAAACACATAACGAGACACGGATTGAACATGGAACTGATCGTACAACCGCTGGGCCGCAGTGTGCCCGTGGCCGCCGGTGACAACCTGCTGACGGTCCTGCGCGACAACAATATTCCGATTTCCTACAGCTGCACCGCCGGCCGCTGCGGCACCTGCCGTTGCAAGGTGTTGAGCGGCCATGTTGTGGAAACCGGCCAGGAAGCGAAAATCACCAATCCCAACGAGGGCCGTTACGTGCTGGCCTGCCTGTGCACGCTCAACGAAAGCTGCGTGATCGAAGTGCCGGAGCCGGACGAAATCGTTACGCACCCGGCCCGCATCCTCAAGGCCGAAGTGGTGGCGATTGACGACGCCACCCACGACATCAGGCGCATCGTGCTGCGATGTAGCAAGCCGCTGTCGTTTTCGCCGGGCCAGTACGCCATGCTGCAGTTCACCCCCGAGCATATCCGCCCCTATTCGATGGCTTGCCTCGATACCGACGGCCAGCTGGAATTTCATGTGCGCCTGGTGCCGGACGGCCGCGTTACCGGCTACATCCGCGAGCACTTGAAAGTAGGCGACAGCGTGCGCGTGAGCGGCCCGATGGGCACCGCCTATTTGCGCCGCAAGCACCAGGGACCGATGCTGCTGATTGCCGGCGGCACCGGCCTGGCGCCCGTGCTGGCCATCCTGCGCGGCGCGCTGGCGGCCGGCATGACCAACCCGATGCACGTGTATTTCGGCGTGCGCTCACCGGCCGACATCTACTGCGCCGAGCAGCTGACCGCGCTGGCGCACAGCCATCCGAATGTGCAGGTGCAGATCATCGTCGCCATGGGCGACCGCGCCGGCCAGCACCGCGCCGGCCTGGTGACGGACGCAGTGGCGGCCGACCTGCCCAATCTTGAAGGCTGGCGCGCCTACCTGTGCGGCGCGCCGCCGATGGTCGATGCCGCCACGCTGCTGCTGCGGCGCCGAGGAATTCAACCGGAACATGTCCATGCCGACGCGTTCTATGCCAGTGCCACCTGATGGAGCCCCCGATGAAGCTGAATCCTGACACCGCCGATACTGCCACCAATACCGCCGCACCCGACCCGGCGCGCACGCAGTTTTACCGCCGCATCGACCACTACCACCTGACGCCATTGTGGGAGGTGCTGGGAACGCTGGTGCCCAACACCCCGCGTCCGAAACAGGTGCCGGCGCACTGGCGCTATGCCGACGTGCGCCAACACGTGATGGAATCGGGCACGTTGATCACGGCGGAGGAGGCGGTACGCCGCGTGCTGATCCTGGAAAATCCGGCGCTGCGCGGCCAGTCCTCGATTACCCAGTCGCTCTACGCCGGCCTGCAGATGATCATGCCGGGCGAGGTGGCGCCGGCGCACCGCCACACCCAGACCGCGCTGCGCCTGGTGCTGGACGGCGAGGGCGCCTACACCGCCGTCAATGGCGAGCGCACTACCATGCATCGCGGCGACTTTATCATCACCCCGGCCTGGACCTGGCATGACCACGGCAACCTGGGCGACCAGCCGGTGGTGTGGCTCGACGGCCTCGATATTCCGCTGGTGCGCTTTTTCGATACCGGCTTCCACGAACATGCCGACCATGCTGTGCAGCACACCAGCCGCCCCGAAGGCGATGCGCTGGCGCGCTACGGCAGCAACCTGCTGCCGGTCGATTTTCAGCAGGCGCCCAGCGAGCCGACCAAAATCTTTGTCTATCCCTACGCCCAAACCCGCGCCGCACTGACCGCGATTGCCGCCGGCTCCCCGGCCGACGCCCATTTTGGCCACAAGATGCGCTATGTGAACCCGGCCACCGGCGCCTCGCCCATGCCGACCATGGGCGCCTACGCGCAACTGCTGCCGGCCGGCTTTAACAGCCGCCCGTACCGCAGCACCGACGGCACGGTGTACGTGTGCCTGGAAGGCACGGGCAGCGCGCACATCGGCGGGCAAACCTTCCACTTTGCCGAGAACGACGTGTTGGTCGTGCCGCCCTGGCACGAACTGACCCTGACCGCCGACAGTGAAACGGTCCTGTTCAGCTTTTCCGACCGTCCGGTCCAGCAGGCGCTGGGCATGTGGCGTGAACAGAAGCACTGAGCACGCCGACACATAACATTCAACGATAACCAAGGAGCACGCCATGCATTACGCCATTCCACCCGCCGCCGTCACCAGCCTGGAAATCGCCGGCCAGGATGCCGCTTTCCCGGTCAACCGCATCTTCTGCGTGGGCCGCAACTACGCTGCCCACGCCATCGAAATGGGCAAGGACCCCACGCGCGAGGCGCCGTTCTTTTTCATGAAGCCTGCCAATGCCGCCGTGCGTGCCGGCAGCACGACGATCACCATCGCCTATCCGCCGAAAACCGCCAACTACCACCACGAGATCGAATTGGTAGTCGCTATCGGCAAGGGCGGCGCCAATATCGCGGTGGAGCAGGCGCTTGAACATGTTTACGGCTACGCGGTGGGGCTGGACATGACGCGCCGCGATCTGCAGCTCGAGGCGCGCGACAAGGGCCGTCCGTGGGAATTTGGCAAATCTTTTGCGCAATCGGCGCCGATAGGCCCGCTGCACACGGCTGCCGTCATCGGCCACCCGCACAGCGCCGCCATCACGCTCACCGTCAACGGCGAACCGCGCCAGTCGTCCGACATCAACAAGTTGATCTGGTCGGTGGCCGAATCGATAGCCTACCTGTCGCAGTACGAAACCCTGGAACCGGGCGACATCATCATGACCGGCACGCCCGAAGGCGTGGGCGCGGTGGTGGCCGGCGACGAAATGCGCGGCGCCATTGCCGGCCTGGGCGAGATCGTGGTGCGCGTGGCCCAGGGTAAGCGCCATGACTAAGCACGCCGTTTTTCCCATCAAGCCGGTGTGGGAGCAGCCGGGATCGAGCCGCATCCCGTTCTGGGCCTATACCGATGAAGACCTGTACAAGCGCGAGCTCGAACGCTTTTTCTACCAGGACCACTGGTGCTACGTCGGCCTGGAAGCCGAGATACCGCAGCACGGTGACTTTAAACGTACGGTGATCGGCGAACGCTCGGTGGTCATGGTGCGGCGCGAAGATGGCGGCATCACCGTGGTGGAGAATGTGTGTGCGCATCGCGGCATGCAGTTCTGCCGCGAGCGCCACGGCAACAAGAAAGAACTGGTTTGCCCTTACCACCAGTGGAACTACAACCTGCAAGGCGATTTGCAGGGCGTGCCGTTCCGTCGCGGCGTCAAGCAGGACGGCAAGGTCAATGGCGGCATGCCCAAGGATTTCAAGACCGAGGAACACGGCCTGACCAAGCTCAAGGTGGCCAGCCGTGGCGGCGTGGTGTTTGCCTCGTTCGACCATGACGTCGAGCCGCTCGAAGATTTTCTGGGGCCGGAGATGCTGTCGTATTTCGACCGCCTGTTCAACGGCCGCCAGCTGAAAATCCTCGGCTACAACCGCCAGCGCATCCCCGGCAACTGGAAGCTGATGCAGGAGAATATCAAGGACCCTTACCATCCGGGCCTGCTGCATACCTGGTTTGTCACCTATGGATTGTGGCGCGCCGATAACAAGTCGGCGCTGCGCATGGACCAGCATTTCCGCCACGCCGCCATGATATCCACGCGTGGCAGCGGCGGCCAGAAGTCGGAAGTAACAGCGGGCGTCACCAGCTTCAAGGAAAGCATGGAAATCGAGGACAAGCGCCTGCTCGACATCGTGCCCGAAAACTGGTGGGGCGGTCCCACCGCCGTGATGATGACGGTGTTCCCCAGCGTGATCTTTCAGCAGCAGGTCAACAGTGTGTCCACCCGCCATATTCAGCCCAACGGCAATGGCTCCTTCGACTTTGTCTGGACCCACTTCGGCTTTGACGACGACAGCGACGACATGACCGAGCGGCGCCTGATCCAGGCCAACCTGTTCGGTCCGGCCGGTTTCGTCTCGGCCGACGACGGCGAGGTGATCGAATTTTCGCAGCAGGGCTTCGAGCAGAAGCCATTCCACCGCGCGCTGGCGGAGCTTGGTGGCGTGGATTGCGAAGACACCGAGCACATGGTGACCGAGACGCTGATACGCGGCATGTACAACTACTGGCGCAAAGTGATGGAGGTGTGACCGTGAATCCGCTGCAAACCTATTTCGAAATCACCCAGCTGCACGCGGCCTACAGCGCCGCCGTGGACAGCAGCGATTGGGACCGCTGGATCGCCTTGTTTACCGACGATTGCGAGTACAAGGTGCAGCCGCGTGAAAACCATGAGCGCGGTTTTCCACTGGCCACGCTGGCCTTGCTCAGCAAGGGCATGTTGCGCGACCGCGCCTACGGCATCCGCGAAACGCTGTTCCACGACCCGTACTACCAGCGCCACGTGGTCGGCCAGCCGCTGATTGTGCGCGAGGAGGGCGAGGTGATCGTCACCGAGACCAACTACACGGTGTTTCGCACCAAGTTGAGCCAGGAGACAACGGTGTTCAACGCCGGCCGCTACCTCGACCGCGTGCTGCGTACCGCCGACGGCCTGCGCCTGCAATCGCGCCTGTGCATCTACGACACCGAGATGATTCCCAATTCCCTGATCTATCCCATCTGAGGAGGCAAGCATGACTACACAACTCTGGACCGACGCGATTGCCCACGACCAGATACCGGACGAAGACGTGATGGCGGTCGCCGTGCATGGCCGCGAACTGGCGTTCTACGGCGTCGATGGCCAGGTCTACGCCACCGATAACATCTGCACCCACGGCCATGCGCGCCTGAGCGACGGCTTTTTGGAGGGCACGGAAATCGAATGTCCGCTGCATCAGGGTAAATTTGATGTGTGCAGCGGCAAAGCGATGTGCGCGCCGCTCACTGTCGATATCCGCACCTATCCGGTCAAGATCGAGAACGGCCGCGTATTCGTGGACCTCGGCGATATTTAAATCATAAAACACCACAGGAGACAAAAATGACAACTAAAAATAACTGGGCCACCATGGCCATCTGCGGCATGTTGTGTGGTGCCGGCGCGGCCGGTAACGCCATGGCGCAGATCAAGGTCGGCCTGATGGCGCCGCTCACCGGCAGCCAGGCCGTGGTGGGGCAGGACCAGGTGGACGGCTTCATGCTGGCGCTGGAACAGTCGGGCGGCAAGCTTGGTGGCCAGGCCGTGCAGGTGTTCAAGGAAGACGACCAGCTCAAGCCGGAAATCGGCAGCCAGGCCGTGCGCAAACTGATCGACAAGGACCGGGTCGACGCCATCGTCGGCCTGAGTTTTTCCAACGTCATGATGGCCAGCCTGAAAAGCCTGACGGAATCGGGCACGGTGGCCCTGGCCACCAACTCCGGCCCATCGCCGGTGGCCGGCGCGGCCTGTGCACCCAATATCTTTTCGGTGGCCTGGCAAAACGATGGCGCTGCCGAGAGCATGGGCAAGTACATGCAGGACAAGGGCATCAAGCGCGTGTACCTGATGGCGCCCAATTACCAGGCCGGCAAGGACATGCTGAACGGCTTCAAGCGCTACTTCAAGGGAGAGGTGGTGGACGAGGTCTACACCCAGGTGGGCCAGTCCGACTATTCATCCGAGATCGCCCAGTTGCAGGCGGCCCGGCCCGACGCCGTGTTTGCGTTTTATCCGGGCGGCATGGGCGTCAACTATATCCGTCAACTGAGCCAGGCCGGCCTGCTGGCCAAGTTGCCCAACTATTCCGTGTTCACGGTGGATGGCGTGACCATGCCAGCCCTGCGCGATGCCGCCATCGGCACCACCTTCGGCGCCATGTGGGACGCCGCGCTCGACAACCCGGAAAACCGCGCCTTCGTAGCCGCCTTCACCGCCAAGTACAAGCGCGTGCCGAGCGAATATGCGGCGGCTGCCTACGATGCCGGCCGGCTGCTGCATGTGGCGGTCGGCAAGCTGCAGGGCAAGCCGGTTGAAAAACGCGCGCTGGCCGCTGCCGTCAAGGCGTCGGGCGATCAGTTCAAGTCGGTGCGCGGGCCGTTCGCCTTTAACAAGAACAACCTGCCGATCCAGAACTACTACGCCTTCCAGGTGGTCCGCGAGGGCGGCGCGCCGGTGGTCAGGCACGTGGCCACGCCGCTGACCCAGCACCGCGACGCCTACGCCGCCCAGTGCCGCCTCCAGGGCACAATGGCGGAGCGGCCATGAGTATGAGCCTGTTATTGACCCAGTTGCTCAATGGTCTGCAACTGGGGGTGCTGCTGTTCCTGCTGGCGGCGGGGCTGACGCTGGTGTTCGGCATCATGAGCTTCGTCAACCTGGCGCATGGCTCGCTG
This sequence comes from Duganella sp., assembly GCA_040508275.1. GTDB lineage: Bacteria > Pseudomonadota > Gammaproteobacteria > Burkholderiales > Burkholderiaceae_D > Rugamonas. The sequence goes on along the minus strand of JBEVNE010000416.1, from coordinate 5,164 downwards.
TACATGCTGGGCGCCTATTTTGCTGCCAGCGCCTATGCCCATACCGAATCGTTCGGACTGGCGCTGCTGGCCGGCGTGGGCGGCTGCGTGGTGCTGGGCTTTGTGCTTGAACGGCTGGCGATCTCGCGCCTGTACGGCCGCGACCACCTCGACCACGTGCTGGCCACCTTCGGCATGGTGCTGTTCTTTAACGAGCTGGTGCGCATCGTCTGGGGCCCGCAGCCTTACTTCCTGCCGGTGCCGGCTTTCCTCGAGAGCACGGTGGACCTGCTGGGCGTCAGCTATCCGTCCTACCGCTTCGCCATCATCGTGGTGGGGCTGCTGGTGGCGCTGGGCGCCCATCTGCTGATGCAGAAAACCCGGCTCGGCATGCTGATCCGTGCTGGCGCCGTCAACCCGGCCATGGTCGGTGCGCTCGGGGTGGACATCAAGCTGCTGAACGCCTTGCTGTTCGCGCTCGGTGCGGCGCTGGCCGGACTGGCCGGCGTGATGGCTGCACCGATCCTGTCGATCCAGTCGGGCATGGGCGAACCGGTGCTGATCACCACGCTGGTGGTGATCGTCATCGGCGGCATCGGTTCGATCAGCGGGGCGTTTTATGCGGCGCTGATCGTCGGCGTGGCCGATACGCTGGGACGCGCCTTTTTACCGACCTTGCTGCGCGAAGTGGCCAGCCGCGAGGTAGCCAATGCGGCCGGCCCGGCGCTGGCGTCGATGCTCATTTATGTCTTGATGGCGCTGGTGCTGGCCGTCCGTCCGCAGGGCCTGTTCCCTGCAGGGAGAAGCTGATGTTTTCTACCTCGTTCAAGCCGGCCACGCTGGTGTCCCTGCTGGTGCTGGCGCTGCTGGCGGCGGTGCCGCTGTATGCGCACCTGGCGCAGCAGCCGTTCTACCTGACCTTTTTCGCCCGCATCATCATTTACGCGATAGCCGCCAGCGCGCTCAATCTGGCGCTCGGCTATGGTGGCCTGGTCAGCCTTGGTCACGCGCTGTTTCTCGGGCTGGGCGCCTACAGCGTGGCGATACCGGCGTTTCATGGCATCGACAACGGCTGGCTGCACCTGCTGTGCTGCGTGGCCGTGTGCGGCGCGGTCGGCCTGGTGACCGGGGCGGTCAGCCTGCGCACGTCGGGCATCGGCTTCATCATGATCACGCTGGCGTTTGCGCAAATGGGTTATTTCGCCTTTGTGAGCCTGAAACAGTACGGCGGCGACGATGGCACCACCATCGCCGCCACCAGCAAGTTCTTTGGCGTTGACCTGGGGCAGGCCGGCACCGTGTACTGGGTGGCGCTGGTGCTACTCGCGCTGGTGCTGTGGTGGATGGCGCGCTTGCGCGTGGCGCCGTTCGGCATGGTGCTGCGCGGTGCGCGCCAGAACCCGCGCCGCATCAACGCCATCGGCCTGCGCGGCGCGCGCTACCAGCTGGCGGCGTATGTATTGTCGGCGGTGCTGTGCGGCGTGGCCGGCATGTTGCTGGCCAATCTGACCGGCTTCGCTTCACCCTCGACCATGACCTGGATGATTTCCGGCGACCTGATCGTGATGATCGTCCTCGGTGGCATCGGCACCGTGTTCGGCCCCTTGCTGGGCGCGCTGGCCTTCCTTGGCCTGGAAGAAGCCTTGAAAATGGTGACCGAATACTGGATGGCGGTGTTCGGACTGGCGATCGTGCTGATCGGCGTGCTGGGCAAGGCCGGCATTGTCGGGCTGCTGGAGAAGCTGGCGCTGCGCCGGACTGCGTCACCGTCAACGCCGGCCGCCCGCAAGGCCAGCATGATCAATGCGGCAGGAGAACAGGCATGAGCGCACTGCACACCACGGCGCTGGTCAAGCGCTACGGCGGAATCCTGGTCACCGACCACGTGTCGCTCGACATCCGCTCCGGCGAACTGCACGCCATCATTGGCCCCAACGGCGCCGGCAAGACCACGCTGATCAACCAGCTGTCGGGCGAGCTGGCGTCCAACAGCGGCGGCGTAGTGTTCCACGGCGAGGACATCACCGGCCTGCGCATCGACCAGCGCGCGCGCCGCGGTTTGCTGCGCTCGTACCAGATCACGTCGATCTTCGAGCAGTTCACCGTACGCGAGAACGCCACGCTGGCGGCGCTCGGTGCACGCGAACACGGCTTTCGCTTCTGGCAGCCTTTGCTCGGGCGCGGCGACCTGGTACGCCAGGCTGACGAGGCGCTGGCCGCCTGCGGACTGGCCGACCATGCAGAGGCCATGGCCGGCGACCTGGCCTACGGCCAGCGCCGCCAGCTCGAACTGGCCATGGCGCTGGCGGCGCAACCGAGGTTTCTGCTGCTCGACGAGCCCATGGCCGGCATGAGCGTGCAGGAATCGCAGGCGGTGGTCGCCATGCTGGCCGGCCTCAAGGGCAAGTACGCGATCCTGCTGATCGAGCACGATATGGATGCCGTGTTTGCACTGGCCGACCGCATCACGGTGCTGGTGTACGGCAAGTTGATGTTCACCGGCACTCCCGATGAAATTCGCCACCATCCGGAAATCAAGGCGGTCTACCTAGGCGAGGAGGGCATGGACGCATGAGCACATTACTCACTATCGACGGCTTGCAGGCGTCGTACGGCCACGCCCAGGCCTTGTTTGGCGTGTCGCTGGCCATGCAGGAAGGGCAGGTGATAACGCTGCTCGGGCGTAACGGCATGGGCCGCTCGACCACCATCAAATGCCTGTTCGGCATGCTGGCGCCCAGGGCGGGCAGCATCGCCTTTGGGGGCCAGCCGCTGGCGCGCATGGCCTCGCACCAGATCGCCCGGCTCGGCCTGGGCCTGGTGCCGGAAGGCCGGCAGATTTTCCCCACGCTGACGGTGGAGGAAAACCTGGTAGCCACGGCGCGCGCGCCGCGCGCTGCGCACACGCTGGCGCCGTGGACGCTCGAACGCGTCTATCGCTTTTTCCCGCGCTTGCAGGAACGGCGCGCCAATCTGGGCTGGCAGTTGTCGGGTGGCGAGCAGCAAATGCTGGCCATCGGCCGCGCCTTGATGACCAATCCGCGCCTGCTGGTGCTCGATGAAGCCACCGAAGGCCTGGCGCCGATTATCCGCGCCGAGATCTGGGCGGCGCTGGCGGCGCTGAAGCAGGAAGGGCTGTCGCAAATCGTCATCGACAAGAACGTCGGCGCGCTGCTCAAGCTGGCGGACCGCCACTACGTGCTGGAACGGGGCAAGGTGGTCTGGAATGGCGACTCCAGCCAGCTGCGCGCCGAGCCGCACATCATTCAACAATACCTGGGAGTGTAAGCATGGCAGAACGTGTTCTTCACAATTATTTTCGCAGCTCGTCCGCGTACCGGGTGCGCATTGCGCTCAATCTCAAGGGGCTGGCCTACGATTACGCGGCGGTGCACCTGAACCGCAACGGCGGCGAGCAGTTTGGCGCACCGTTCGTGGCCCTCAACCCGCAGCGGCTGGTGCCGGTGCTGAGCGAACCTGGCCTCGATATCAGCCAGTCGCTGGCGATCATCGAGTATCTCGATGAACAGCATCCGCAAGCGCCGCTGCTGCCCGGATCGGCGGCGCAGCGCGCCTATGTGCGCCAGTTGTCGCTGGCGATGGCGTGCGACATCCACCCGCTGAACAACCTGCGCGTGCTCAAGTACCTTTCCGGCCCGCTGGGCCAGAGCGATGCGGCCAAACAGCAGTGGATTGCACACTGGACCATCGCCGGGCTTGATGCGCTGGAACAGGAACTGGCGCGCGCACCGCAGCGCGGCCGCTTTTGCCTTGGCGATACACCGACCATGGCCGACTGCTGCCTGGTGCCGCAGTTGTACAACGCCCGGCGTTTCCAGATCGACCTGGCGGCGTATCCGACCTTGCGCAGCATCGACGCACATTGCCAGGAGCTGGAAGCCTTTGCGCGGGCGCACCCGGACCAGCAGCCCGATGCTGAGTAAGCCCCTGTAGTACATAAAAAATCATAACGGAGACAAAAATGCACAATACAAAACACGGCGCAGCCATGTTGCTGGCACTGATGGGCACTCTGGCAGTGAGCGGCACAGCAAAGGCGCAAAGCTCGGTCACGATCTACGGCCTGCTGGACCAGAGCGTGGCCTACACCACCAATGCCAATGCGGCCGGCGACTCGGTCGTCAAGATGCCCAGTCTGACAGGTTCGTTTCCTTCGCGGATAGGTTTTCGCGGCGTGGAAGACCTGGGTGGCGGCTTGCAGGCCGTGTTCACGCTGGAAGCCGGGGTATTGATGGATAGCGGCAGCCTGGGGCAGGGCAACCGCCTGTTCGGCCGCCAGGCGTCGGTGGGACTGAAAGGCGACTTCGGCACGCTGACGCTGGGCCGCCAGGTCAACATGACCTTCATGGCCATGCTGAAGTCCGACGTGATGGGCCCCAACCTGTTTTCGATCAGTAGCATCGACGCGTATATTCCGAATGCACGCAGCGATAACGCGGTCGGCTACTTTGGCGCCTTCAACAACGTGGTGGTGGGCGCCACCTACAGCACCGGGCGCGATACTTCCAACGCCGGCGGCCCGCCCGCCACCAATTGCGGCGGCGAGGTGCCGGGAAATTCCAAAGCCTGCCGCCAGGTCACCGGCCTGCTCGGCTACGAAACGCCAGCCTACGGCGTCAACGTCGCCTACGACATCATGTATGGCAACACCGGCGCCGCCTTTGGCCTCACCAGCAGCGACAATCACGACAAGCGCCTGATGCTGAATGGTTACGTCAAGGCCGGTGCAGCGAAAATCGGCGCCGGCATCATGGACCGCAGCACCAGCACCGCCACCGGATTGACCGAATCGGACCTGTACTTTGTCGGAGTGAGTTATCCGCTCACTCCGCTGCTCACGCTCGACACGCAAGTGGCGCGCCGCGACATCAAACGCAGCGCCAACGACGCCACCCTGCTGGTGGGGCGCCTGACCTACCACCTGTCGAAACGCACTGCCGTCTACGGTGCGCTGGGGCGCATGAAGAACAGCGGCCTGTCGGCAGTGGCGCTCGATGCCGGCGGCACGGTGGGGGCTGGACGGACGCAGAATGGTGTGATGACGGGGTTGCGGCACGCGTTTTAGCTTGAGAGCTGGCAATATCTTCGGGCAGGGCGGCTGGATGGCGATCAGGTCGGGCTGAAAAAATTACGGTGGATCGGCCACATCACTGATAACGATTAG
>JBEVNE010000397.1:0-7065 GCA_040508275.1 Duganella sp. | reverse complement strand
GACAACGACATGGCGCAAAAGATCATGGACGAGATGTTCGTGTTCGACAACCTGATCGATATCGACGACCGCGGTATCCAGCTGCTGCTGCGCGAAGTGCAGTCGGAAATGCTGATCGTCGCCCTCAAGGGCGCCTCGCAGGAGCTGCGCGACAAGATCTTCAAGAACATGTCGGCGCGCGCCAGCGAAATGATGCGCGAAGACCTGGAATCGAAAGGGCCGGTACGCCTGTCCGAGGTGGAAAGCCAGCAGAAACAAATTCTGCAGATCGTCCGCCGCCTGGCCGACGAAGGACAGATTGTCCTCGGTGGCAAGGGCGAGGATTCGTTCGTTTAATTATTTATGTCCACCATACCAAGAGAAAAACAGACCGCCTTCCAGCGCTGGGAAATGACCTCGTTCGGCGACGAGCGCCCCAGCGTGGTGGCGCAGCGCGAGGCCGAGGAGCAGGCGCGCGCCATCGAACAGGCACGTATCGACGCCGAGCAGCGCATGCTCGAAGAATTCGAAGTACAGCAGGAACTGGCCGACATGGGTCCGCCACCGCCGCCGCCGATCGAACTGCCGACCGTGGAAGAACTGGAAGCGATCCGCGAGGAAGCGCGCCAGTCCGGCTACGATGAAGGCCACGAAGCCGGTCATGCCGATGGCCGCGCCGAGGCGCTCGAAGTGGGCAAGAAAGCCACCGACGAAGCACTGGAGCAAGTGCGCCTGCTGGCCGAGAATTTCAGCACGGCGCTGCGCGAAGCCGACCAGCTGATTGCCGGCGACGTGCTGGAACTTGCGCTGCAACTGGCCAAGGGCATGCTCAAGAATGCCCTGCCGGCCAAGCCCGAACTGATCATCCCCATCGTGCGCGACGCCATCGAATACCTGCCAGTGCTGCAACAGCCGGCGCTGCTGGTGCTGCACCCGGACGACGCCCAGGTGGTCAAGGCCGGCATCGGCGACGAACTGAGCAAAGGCGGCTGGCGCGTGGTCGAAGATGCGTCCGTGGGCCGTGGCGGCTGCAAGGTCGATACCGCCAGCAACCAGATCGACGCCACTGCCGCCGCGCGCTGGGAACGCCTGACCCAGGCGCTGGGCAAGGACGTCAACTGGCTGGACTGACATGAGCGCCGATTTCGATTCCCCCGCAGAACCGGCCGAAGGCTTGATCGTGCCGCCGGCGGAACTGCCGCCCGACCTGCAAACGCATCTGCCGGCCGATATGTTCGGCGATGCCGATGGGCCCGCCATGGCCACTGCCACTGCCGCCGCCGACAGCGCTGCCGCAGCGCCCAATCCCCACGCCAGCCGCTGGCAAGCCTACCTCGGCGACTGTTCGGCGCTGGTCGGCTTTGTCGAACCGATGCAGGTCTCGGGCCGCGTTACCCGCGTGGCCGGACTGGTGATGGAAGCGGTCGGCCTGCGCCTGGCCGTGGGCGCCGCCTGCACCGTGCCGCTGCCCAGTGGCGGCCGCATCGAAGCCGAAGTGGTCGGCTTTGAAGGCGACAAGCTGTTTTTGATGCCGCAAAGCGATGTCGAAGGCGTGGTGCCCGGCACCCGGGTCTTCCCGGTGGAGCCGGCGATTCCGCGTCCCGGCACCGTCAACCATCCGCGCCGCCGCCCCAGCGACCGCGCACGCCATTTGCCGGTAGGCCCCGAACTGCTGGGCCGGGTGCTGGATGCCGCCGGCCGCCCGCTCGACGGTCTGGGTCCGCTCAACGCCTCCGACAGCGCCCCCGTCAATACGCGCCCGGCCAACCCGCTGGGCCGCGCGCCCATCGTCGATACGCTCGACGTCGGCGTACGCTCGATCAACGCCATGCTGACCGTAGGACGCGGCCAACGCATGGGCCTGTTCGCCGGTTCGGGCGTCGGCAAATCGGTGTTGCTGGGCATGATGGCGCGCTACACCGAGGCCGACATCATCGTGGTCGGCCTGATCGGCGAACGGGGGCGCGAGGTCAAGGAATTCATCGAGCAGATTCTCGGCGAAGAAGGCCTGGCGCGCTCGGTGGTGGTAGCGGCGCCGGCCGACACGCCGCCGCTGATGCGCCTGCAAGGCGCGGCGTATTCGACCGCGATTGCCGAGCACTTCCGCGACAAGGGCATGAACGTGCTGCTGATCATGGATTCGCTGACCCGCTACGCCATGGCGCAACGCGAAATTGCGCTGGCCATCGGCGAGCCGCCCGCTACCAAGGGCTATCCGCCATCGGTGTTCGCCAAGCTGCCGGTGCTGGTGGAACGGGCCGGCAATGGCGAGGTGGGCGGCGGCTCGATCACGGCGTTCTACACCGTGCTGACCGAGGGCGACGACCAGCAGGATCCGATTGCCGACTCGGCCAGGGCGATTCTCGATGGCCACATCGTGCTCAACCGCCGGCTGGCCGAGGCCGGCCACTATCCGGCCATCGACATCGAGCAATCGATCAGCCGCGCCATGCATTCGATCACCCCGCACGACCATCAGCAGCGCGCCCGCCATTTAAAACAGCTGTTTTCGCGCTATGAACGCAGCCGCGACCTGATCAGCGTCGGCGCCTATGCTTCAGGCACCGACCCGGTGCTGGACCAGGCGATTGTATTGCACGAAAAAATCGAGCATTTCCTGCAACAGCAGATCACCGAAAGGGTGACCATGGACGAGAGCTTGGGGCAACTTACCTCGCTATTCGGCTGATTGACGGCGCCCTGCGCCACCTATAATTGATCCATCATGGCTTCCAAAGCGCAACTTGAAACGCTGATCGATCTGGCCCGCCGGGAAACCGACGATGCGGCCAAGCGCCTGGGCGTGTCGCTCAAGGCGGTGGACGACGCCAAGGCCAAACACGAGATGCTGGCCGGTTACCGCGACGAATACGTGAAACGCTTTGAAACGGCGCAGGCGGCCGGCATTACGCCGATGGCTTACCGCAATTTCCAGGCATTCATGGACAAGCTCGACGTGGCAGTGAAAGGTCAGCTGGAAATGATACGGCACGCTGAGTTCCGCAGCGAGCAGGACAAGGCCGCCTGGCAGAATGCCGAGCGCAAGCGCATGTCCTACTCGACACTGAACGAGCGCGCCGATGCGGCGGCGCTCAAACTCGAGAACAAGCGCGACCAGAAGCAGATGGACGAACACGCAGCACGGCAAGCGTTTTACAAGCGCTGAAGGCGCAGTGCAACCACCGTTACAGCCACCCACCGACACCGGCGCGATTATGCAAACCCCGAATCTTCAACTTCCATCGCTGAACGCCAACGCCGTCAAACCGGCCCGCACGACGTTCCCGGCCGGCGCAGATAACGATGGCAACAATGCCTTCAAGCAAACGCTATCGCGCGAAATGGCGCAGCGCCAACCAGAAAAAACCAGTAACAACGCCAACAGCAACGCGCAGGCCAAAGCGCCGGAACGCCCACCAGCCTCGCGCTCGTCGGCGCCAAGAGCGGCCCAGGCGCCGGCACAGGCCGACAACGCCCGCCCCGCAACAGAGCAACAGCAGGCCGAGCGGCCGGCGCAAGCATCCGCGTCTGCTCAGCCGGCCAAGGAAGCCGGCGCCGCAGCCGGGAAGCCTGATGCAGCAAGTGATGCCCAGGATACTGAACGCGCCAGCACTGACAGTCAGACAACCGAAGCCGCGCAGGCCAGCGATCCGATGGCCGCCATGCTGGCGCTGATGGCGGCTTTCAACCAGCCGGCCGCCACCCCGGACAGCACGGCTGCCGCAGGCAAAGCCGGCGCTGGCGCACTGTCCACCACAGCCGCCGGCGCCGAACCCGCGCTCAGTGTCGCCGCCGCCGTGCAGGGTGCAGACCAGGCGCTCATTCCAGCCGACGGCGAGGCAGCAGACAGCGCAAGCGCTGCTGCCGCGTTCAAAGCCCTGCTCGAGCAAAGCGCCAGCGCGCCGTCACCGGCCATGACCGCCGCTGCCACCACCACAGCTGTGGCCATCGATGCCGCCAGCACAGCGGCAGCGGCCGCTGCTGCCGGCATCGCGACGGCGACTACCGACGAACAGCCCCCATCAACGCTGCCACCTGCCACGGCCAGCGCCGGCAAGGACGATGGCGAGCTGGCAGAAACCCGCCAAACGGTCGCCGCAGCGAACACCGCGCCCGCCACTGATGCGACGCAATCTGCTCAGGATACGGCTCAACAACCGGCCATTGGCAAGAGCAGCCCGGAACTGCACATCAAGCCCGATCACGCTGAAGTGGCCAAAGACAGCAACGCAATACAGCCAACCCAGCAGCGCCAGCCCGAGCCGTCACTGGGCGCAGCAGCCACCACGCGCGCAGCGGCAGTCGCCAGTGCAGAAGCAAGCCAGGCGGTCAAGGACGCCGCACCCGCAACGATTGCCCCCACCGCCAGCGTGGCTCTGGAAACCGCCAGGGCCGCTGCCACCGCCCCCACCGACCGCCTCTACAGCCGCGTCGGCACACCGGCATGGGACCAGCAACTGGGCCAGAAAGTGATCTTCATGGCCGCCGGTGGCGAACAGAGCGCCACCATGGAACTGAACCCGCCCGACCTCGGCCCCCTGCAGGTGGTACTGAGTGTCAATAAAGATCAAGCCACGGCGGCGTTCACCTCGGCCACGCCGGAAGTGCGCCAGGCGCTGGAAAACGCTTTGCCCAAGCTGCGCGAAATGATGAGCGAAGCCGGCATCCAGCTTGGCAGCGCCACCGTCTCGGCCGGCACGTCGGAGCAGAACAACGGTTTTAACCAGGCTGCATCGAACCAGGGCGGCGGCCAGCGCGGTCAGCGCGGCACTGACACCAGCGGCGGCAGCGACGATGGTCTCGTGCGCAACAGCGCCCCGCCGCGCCGCCTGCCAGCCGGCGCAGTCGATACCTTTGCCTGACCTGTTTGTTATTTCGCCATGGAAACAACAAGCAGGTCAGGGATCGCCCCTCTTTTCGGCCGATCCGGGTACGCAGGCTCAGGCGATAATGACATAATGGCGAAACCGATTTAACACCAAGGGCAACTTTGAAAGCGAATCCCAAAATGAAAGCTGATCAGAAAACCGATGCTCCCGCCGGTGGCGGCAGCAAGAAACTGATCATCATCATCCTGGCAGTGGTGCTGGTACTCGGTGCGGCCGGCGGCGGTGCGGCCTGGTTCTTCCTGCATAACAAGGCCGACGCCGGCCACGAGGAAGAAGAAGCGCCGGCCAAGAAAAAGAAAAAGGATAAAAAAGCCGGTCCGCCCGAATACCTGCCGGTCGATCCGTTCACTGTCAACCTGCAACCGGGTGAGGACGGTTCCGAGCAATACCTGCAACTGGCGTTCACGCTGGAAGTGGGCAGCGCCGAGGAAAAGGAAAACATCAAGACCAATATGGCCAAGATCCGCAGCCGCATGCTGTTGCTGCTGTCGAGCAAGCGCGCGACCGACATCAACTCGCCCGAGGGCAAGGTGCAACTGGCCAAGGAAATTGCCGAACAGGCCACGGAACCGTTCGAGCCGCGCGGCGACAAGCAGGACGTGATCGACGTGCTGTTTACCGCCTTTATCATCCAGTAACGACCGAATCAAGCAAACACAGGCAGTCATACCATGGCCGATAATTTTCTTTCCCAGGAAGAAGTCGATGCCCTTCTGAAGGGCGTCAACGGCGACCAGGACGACGCCCAGGCGCAAGAGGACGTCGCTGGCGTCCGTACCTACAACCTGGCCACGCAGGAACGCATCGTCCGTGGCCGGATGCCGACCCTGGAAATTATCAACGAGCGCTTCGCGCGCCTGTTGCGCGTCGGCCTGTTCAACTTCTTGCGCCGCAGCGCCGAGGTGTCGGTGGGGTCGGTGCGGGTATCCAAGTACAGCGAATTCATCCGCAACCTGGTGGTGCCGACCAACCTCAACCTGGTGCACATGAAACCGCTGCGCGGCACGGCGCTGATGGTGTTCGATCCGGGCCTGGTATTCCTGCTGGTAGATAACCTGTTCGGCGGCGACGGCCGTTTCCACACCCGCGTCGAGGGTCGCGACTTTACCCAGACCGAGCAGCGCATCATCCTGCGCATCCTCGATATCGTGTTCGAGGCTTACACCAAGTCGTGGGAACCGGTGTACCCGGTCGAGTTCGAATACATCCGTTCCGAAATGAATACCCAGTTTGCCAACATCGCCACCCCCAACGAGGTGGTGGTGGCGTCCACCTTCACGGTGGAGCTCGGTTCGGTATCGGGCCAGATCCACTTCTGCATGCCCTACTCGATGATCGAGCCGATCCGCGATTCGCTGACCTCGAGCCTGCAGGGCGAAGCGCTGGAAGTGGACAAGCGCTGGATCCGCCTGATGACGCAGCAGATCCAGATCGCCGAAGTCGAACTGGTCGCTTCGCTGGGCACGGCCAAGGTCAATTTCGACGAAATCCTCAATATGCGCGTGGGCGACATCATTCCGCTGCAAATCCCTGAAATGATCGCCGCCACCGTCGATGGCGTGCCGGTGATGGATTGCAGCTATGGCGTGATGAATGGCCAGTACGCGCTCAAGGTCGAAAAACTGCTGGCCAATTCCGAGAATCTGAAATAACACGTACCTAACACGCATACCACGCCGGCGCCTGCGCAGTGCAGCGGCGGCAACAGGAGAGAAACATGTCGGATAATCAAGACGACCAGAATATGGATGACCCTTGGGGCGCGGCGATTGCCGAGCAGGCCGAGGCGGAAGCGGCGGCGCTCGCCGCGCAGCAGGCCCAGCAATCGCAACAGGCCGCCAGCGCGGCCGTGTTCAAGGATTTTTCCGGCACACCCAGCAAGACCGAAACCCATAACGATATCGACTTCATCCTCGATATCCCGGTCCAGCTGACGGTGGAGCTGGGCCGCACCAAGATCGCCATCAAGAATCTGCTGCAACTGGCACAGGGTTCGGTGGTGGAACTCGACGGCATGGCCGGTGAGCCGATGGACGTGCTGGTCAACGGCTGCCTGATCGCCCAGGGCGAGGTGGTGGTGGTCAACGACAAGTTCGGTATCCGCCTGACCGATATCATCACGCCTTCCGAACGCATCCGAAAACTGAATAAATGACCGACGTCCGTGCAGCATCCCTGATCTTCGCGGCGGCCCTGG
>JBEVNE010000384.1:0-24512 GCA_040508275.1 Duganella sp. | reverse complement strand
TGGCCATTTGCAGCAGCCTGCTGCTAATCATTGCCCATCGACGTAACCACGGTAACTGCAAAAGCTGCGCCTGAGGGTGCCTCGCAAACCTACTGCGCGACTCGCTATCGCCGCTGCGTTGCTCAGCGTACCTCCGTACGCTTGCGCTACTCCCGACGATAACGAACCGCTCGCTACGGTTTTTCGAGGCCCCTTCGAGCTCCCGCTGGCCCGCTCAGCGCAACGCCATCGTGTAGCTGAGCGAGCCAAACGCCTGGCGCCGGCCGATGCCGGTGGTCAGCGCGCTGCTGCTTTGCAGCGAGAACGACAGCGAGGCGTCGCCCCAGCCGTAGGCGAGGCCGGCCATGGTGATCAGTTGCGACGAGCGCAGGCTGGCGCGGCTGCCGCCCGGCGGCAGATCGTTGCTGATGCCCGCGTGGGAAAACAGGTAGTCGGCATGCACGCCGGCATACGCCAGCCAGCCGCGCCCGAACACCACCGGATCGCCGCTGCGGGCCAGCTGGCGCACCGAGGTGGCATAACTGCGCTGCAAGGTCGCCGCCGAGCTGCCATAGCGCAGCATGGCGCTGCCGCCCAGCGATGACAGCATATTGCCGGCCGCACCGCCACCGAGCACGATGGCGTCCCATGCGGGTGCGGTGCTGCTGCCCAGGGGAAGGCGCAGCGCCCGGTAGCGCTCGATGCCGAACAGCAGGCGGTTCGATACCTGGCTGTCCCAGCCCTGCGGACGGTTGGAGCCGGTCAGGCGATGAATCAGGGTTTGCGCCTGGCGTGCGCCCGATGCCGGGCCGATCATGCCCAGGTTGACGCTGAGCGTATCGGCAACGTCATCGCGCACCGAAACCTGCCCGGTACGCAGCCACAGCGCTCCCAGATAGGGGGCATCGAGCGGGTCGGGCTGCACGCGGGTAATGTCGCGCGGCGTGATCATGATCTGGTTGAGCGAGGTGAACGCCAGCGTGGCCGGGGCCACATTCAGCCACTCTGCTACCGGTCCCAGCAGCCAATGCGGGGCGATGGCCGCTTCGCCGGGCGCCGTGCTGCGCAGGTAGGAGAGGGCGATGCCATTGGTGTAGCCGCCGCCATCGTGGCCGACAAACACATCGTTTTGTAGCAGCAGCGACAGATGGCGTTCTTCGGCGCTGGCCGGTGCTGCCAGGCACACGGCGGCGAAGGCGCTGAGGGCGAGCAGGGTGGTATGCCTGCGCGCGGCGTAGGGAGTGGTGGTCATGACAGTTTGCTGACAAGGTGAATGGGATGGGCGGCATTACGCCGGGGCCATGCCTTGAGTCTGCGCAGGGCATTGAGCGCGGTCAAGCGGAGTTGATGGGTTTGCGTGAGGCAGAGCACCGTCGGGGTGAACTGGCACTGTCGGTCATCCTGGCGCTGCGCTCATTTCGCCTTCGGCCGCCGCTCAAGAATGTCGTTGATCTGCTTTTTTTCCCTGTCGCTGGCCTTGCGCAGCAGCGTGTCGTGCTGTTGCGCCACTTCCTGTGCACGTTCGATCTCGGGCGTGATGGCGGCGCTTTTGCCGATGCGGTAGGTAACGTAGCCGGTCAGCAGGCAGGCCGCCAGTGTGCAGGCGATGTAGGCGGCGTTCCACAGGCCGGTCTTGCCGCGGCTGCGGTCGATTTCGCGGCAGATCTGCTCGGCTTCGCTGGTGACGGCCGACAGCTTGCCGACCATGGCGGCCACTGCCGCCGTGGCCGCAGCGGTGGCGGCGCGCGTGGCTTCCTGGGCGCTGGCGTCCACAATCGCGGCGGCGCGCGCTTCCACCTTGGCCGCTTCGGCGATGCGTGCATCGATCTGGTTCAGGCTGATATTCGCCATGCGTATCAGCTTGTCGCAGCTGGCTACCTGGCGCGAAAAATTCTGCAGGTCGGCGTGCAGCCGATCAGCCTGGGCATCGAAAAAATCGCCCTGCGGGTGGGCGGTTGCATCGTCTTTGTTCATCAGGCGTTCCGATAAAAAAAAGGGCGTGCTGTCAGCACGCCCCTATCATACCGGCACTACGCGATTAGTTGTTGACTGCCAGAATCAACGTACTACCGTTATAGGTCGGCGTGATCTTGCTGAAGCCATCGACCGTGATGCTGGAGAAGGTGCCGTTGAAATTGCCTGCGCTCATGACGGTGATGGTGTCGCCCGACTTCGGCTTGTAGCTGGCCGGGAATTTCACGTGCAGGGCGCCGCCGGCCACCGTGGCCAGGCCGGTCACGGTGAGGCCCGCTTGCGAGCCGCTGACCACGTTCAGTTCCAGCGTGGTATTACCAGACAGTTGCGTGTACTTGCCGGCTACCCGCAGGGGCGTGGCGGCGTTGGCCACCAGCGTGCCGCCGCTTACATACACGTCGCCGCTGCCGAAGGCGGTGGCCGAAGTGGCTTCCAGCGTGCCGCCGCTCAGTTCGGTGCCGCCGGTCCAGGTATTGTTGCCGGCCAGTTTGAGCGCACCGCTGCCTTGCTTGATAAGCTTGCCCGTGCCGCTGATGTCGTTGCGCCAGCGGTCGGCAGCGTGGAAGCCACCCTTGCTGGCGTCCATATTGATGGCGACGTTGCCCTTGAAGGCAGCATAGCCGTCGGCGGCAGCGAAGTAGTTCAAACGGCCCCAGCCTTCAGGATCGTCCATCACCGGGTAGCCCGAAGGCAGGGCGGTGGTTTTCAGTACCACGCGGCGCTGGTCGGCGGACAGGTAGGGCAGGCGGGTTTCGATCAGCACTTCGGCGCCTTTCGGTACCACGGCGGCAGCGTTGGTGGCGCCGATCTGGGCAAAGCCGTAGGTATTGCGGCGGATGTAGTTGGCCTTGTTGGTGGCGTAGTCGGCAAAGCGGTCGGTGGCCAGCGTGCCCGATTGCGCGAACGAGGCGTAGGTGGTGGCGTTGGTATTGGTGGCGGCCATCAGCGTGCTGTGGGCCTGGGCGTAGGCGCTGGCTTTCAGGGTCTGGTTGGCCGGATCGGCCAGGTTGCCGGCTACCACGGCGGTACCGTGGATGCGGCCGCTCAGCACGTCCAGCGGCGAGTGCATGCCGGCCCAGATGCGCGCTTCACCGAGCTCCAGGCCACGGCTCAGGATTTCCTGGTAGCGCTCTGGTACCACGTAGGCCATCGCCAGCGCGTTGCGCATGGCTTCAGCCGAGTGGCCGCTGGTAAAGCCGCCATCGGTGGCCGGGGTCGAGCTGCGTGCCGGCAGCAAGGCTGGCACCACCTGCACCGCGCCGCTCCAGCGGAATGGCCGTGCGTATTTGTAGAAGCGCTTGGCCGGCTCGGTCGAACCGTTGTTGCCAACCATGTTGACGAAATCGACCACGGTGCCGAAGTTGGCGTTGGCGCTGCCGCCCACGCCGTTGTTATTGCCGCCGTCGTTGTACAGCACGGTGGTGGCGTCGGCCGGAATGCTGTTGATGGTCGTGGTCTGGCGGGTGGAGGCGCGCCAGGCGGCGGTCAGCGGACCCATCGAATCGCTGACGCTATAGCCCTTGCCACGGCGGTCGTCGTAGTAGGCGGCGGTGGTCTGTTCGGCCGTGCGGCCGACGGTGGCTTTGACTACGTAGTCGATATTGTGGTTGTGCACGGCGGCGTTGAGGATGGTGCCGCCATTGGTGCCGTCGGTCGGCACGCCGGTCCAGGTCGAGGGCGCCACGGCCGGGAAGTTGCCCACTGCTGGTGCGGTCACGCCGGCATCGACGATCTGGGTGGTCGGGCGCCAGATATCGAGCATGCCGCTCAGCACGCGCACGCCGGCGTTGGTGGCCAGGGTGGCGTAGCGGGCGTCGCCGCGCTGGTTGGTGGCGATGGTATCGACAAAGGCGGTGACGGTGGGGACCGGCGCCGTGTCCGCTGCGCCCTGGTCGGCCGGTGCGGCCGGAATGACCAGTTGATCGTTGCTGGAACCACCGCAGGCGCTGAGGGCGACGGCGATGCTGAGGGCGAGTATGAGTGGGCGCGGCGTAACCAGTTGCATGTCGAGTCCGGGAATCTGATGAAAGGAGGCCGTAGCATAATCAGTGGATATGACAGGGTTGTTACATAAGCTTGTTAGACCAGGGAAAATTCATGGCATCGACATGTTGAACTCTCTCTCTATATATATATGTAGTGATGGCGGCCAGCCATGCACCCGGCGTCTGCGGTTACAATCTGCGGCGCATTGGGCGCATGGTGCTGAAGGGTTACGATGAGGCAGGAATTTGAAAAATGGCTGGCGCGCGTGCTGTTGCTCAACAGCGCGCTGGCGCTGGCCGTCTGCCTGGGGCTGCTGGGCGAGCCGCAGCAGGGCGCCGCCCTGACGGTGCTCTACAGCGTGGCCATGCTCGGTTTTCTGGCGGCGGTGCTGTCGCTCAAGGGTTCCGTGCTGGGCCTGTGGGGCGCCTTGCTGTATTACCTGCCGCAGGCCGGCAGTTATTTCCCCACAGACGACAGTTGGCAGTTCAGCGTCAAGGCTGGTGTCAGCATCGGGCTGGCCATGCGCTTTCCCCATGGCATTGCAGAGCTCAATCTGGTGGCGCTGCTGTTGCTGGCGGCTACCATTTTTGTGCTGTCCGGGCGACTGCGGCGAGCCAAAACCGTCAAGTCATAACGGCAAGCGACGACAGAAGTTAAATTGACTGGAAGAATCAATTTAACAAAATTTCCCCACTGAACAATCTGTTGGCAGCGATGCCATGGGTGGCGACCGCCCTGGCGAGTCGTCAGGTCCATGGTAAAAAATCATACTTATTAGCACGAAAATATTCTTGAGAAGAAGGTTGCTTGGCGGCGACAATGATACAAATAAATTCTTGACGGCAATTACTTGCGCTATACTTGTCGGTGCTGCGCATGATCCAGATTGCTGATCAGCTCTCAAGATGCGTAAAAAACTCAGTGAAATCAAAGGCTTATTCTTGCAGATTTGACGGGGTTCAAGTAGCAGGTATTTATTTTCCGTGTGGGAACAAGTTTACTTAGTGACAGTGGCGCCGTGGTCGCCTTGTAACTAGGCAGCCAAGGTCGGCATCCATTCGATGCATCCATGGTGGTTGTTGCGAATTAAGCAATTTAATGTGTTGATAGACCCCGACACTGCAGCAAAAAGCTCGTCTCGTTTACTAAAGTTGACACTTTTGTTGACGTTAAGAATGATACGGGCGCTTTGTTGCGACAGTAGGAATCAGTTGGTACTTAATAAAAAGTAATAAAACGGCAATCATGCCACTGACGAAGGCGAGCTGCGACGGGCAGGGCCGTCGTTCACTTTTCGGACAGAAATCGAATCATCGCCTTCATTTAGGAGAAATAAAATGGGTTACTTCACTGGTCTGGCAACGGAAGACGTAGCGGCGATATCTACCGCGCAAATTGCGTCGCTCGGCACGCAACACTTCACCGACCTCAACTCGGAGCAGATTGCTGCACTGAGCACCAATCAGGTAGCGGTGTTGCGCTCGCAGCAGATCGCCATTATCTCCACCACTACCATTTCGAGCCTGACCACTGATGGCTTTGCCGTATTGGGTACGAGTACGCTGGCAGGCTTGACCACCAATCAGGTGCGCGCCCTGTCCACCGAGCAGATCGTGGCGCTGACCACCGATCAGGCCGCTGCGCTGAATAGCCGCCAGGTCGCTGCCCTGACCACCGATGGCGTGGCCGCGCTGCAAACCGCTGATTTCGCCGCACTGCGCACCGCCTCCGTGGCTGCCCTGTCCACCGTGCAAATCAAGGCACTGACCACCGACCAGATCGTCGCGCTGACCACCGCCAACGCCAATGCGCTGACCACCGCGCAAGTGTCGCAGCTGACCACCGATGCCGTGGCCGCCCTGAAAACGTCTGACTTTGTCGCACTGAAAACCAGCGCCGTCGCCGCGCTGACTTCGGCTCAGGTTGCCGCCCTGACCACCGAGCAGATCAACAATCTGGGCACGGCACAGCTCAATTCGCTGAGCACCGCCAGTATCGCCAACGGCCTCACCACCGAGCAGATCGTCGCCCTGAACTCGAACCAGCTGGCTAACCTGCGCACTGCGCAGCTTGGTGCGTTAACCACTGACAGTATCGCCGCCATCGAGACCCGCGATCTGGTCGGCATCAGCAGCGCCGGCATTGCCGCTCTGCGTACTTTGCAGATTGGCGCACTGACCACCGATCAGGTGCACAGCCTCACCACCGCACAGGTCATCGCCTTCACCACCGCTGGTCTGGGCGCCTTGAACAGCGACCAGATCGTTGCACTGAGCACCGACCAGGCTGGCGCGCTGACCACCCTGCAAGTGGCTGCGCTCTCGACCAACGCCATTGCGGCGCTGGAAACGCAAGATTTCGCCGCGCTGAAAACGGCTGCCGTGGCTGCCCTGCGCACCCAGCAAGTTCGCGCCCTGACCACTGACCAGGTTGTCGCCCTGACCACCGGTGGCGCCGCCGCCCTGAGCAGCGCCCAGGTGGCTGCCTTGTCCACCGATGCAGTGGCTGCACTGCAAACGGAAGACCTGGCTGCGCTGCGTACCGCTGCCTTCGCCGGGCTGAATTCGGCACAGGTTGCTGTGTTGACTACCGAGCAGGTAAGCCACCTGAGCACGTCGCACGTGGCTGCCCTGAGCACCGCCAACGTTGCCAATGGCCTGACCAGTGACCAGGTCGTGGCGCTGGGCTCTGATCAAATCGCCAGCTTCTCGACGGCACAAATTGCTGCGCTGTCGAGCAACAACATCGCCGCCATCGAAACCCGCGACATCGGCGCCATCCGCACTGCCGCTATCGCTGCACTGCGCTCGTCGCAAATCGGCGCTCTGACCACCGAGCAGATCGCCACCCTGAGCACCAATCAGATCGTCGCCTTCACCACCGCCGGTATCGGCGGCCTGACCACCGACCAGATCGTGGCCCT
Organism: Duganella sp.; assembly: GCA_040508275.1. GTDB lineage: Bacteria > Pseudomonadota > Gammaproteobacteria > Burkholderiales > Burkholderiaceae_D > Rugamonas. The sequence continues at coordinate 17,650 of JBEVNE010000384.1, read as the reverse complement.
GACCACCGACCAGGCTGGCGCGCTGACCACCCAGCAAGTGGCGGGTCTCTCGACCAACGCTATTGCCGCGCTGGAAACGCAAGACTTCGCGGCGCTGAAAACGGCTGCCGTGGCAGCCCTGCGTACCCAGCAAGTGCGCGCGCTGACCACCGACCAGGTGGTTGCACTGAGCACCGCTGGCGCCGCCGCCCTGAGCAGCGCCCAAGTGGCTGCGCTGTCCACCGAGGCAGTCGCTGCATTGCAAACGGAAGACCTGGCTGCGCTGCGTACCGCTTCCTTCGCTGCACTGAACTCGGCACAGATCGCCGTGCTGACCACCGAGCAGGTAAGTACCCTGGGCACGGCACAAGTGGCTGCCCTGCGCACGGCCAACATCGCCAACGGCCTGACCACCGACCAGGTGGTGGCGCTGGGCTCTGATCAGATCGCTGCCTTCTCGACGGCTCAGATTGCTGCATTCTCGACCGACGGCATCGCCGCCATCGAGACCCGCGACATCGGCGCCATTCGCACTGCCGCCATCGCTGCGCTGCGTTCGTCGCAGATTGGCGCCCTGACCACCGAGCAGATCGCTACCCTGAGCACCAACCAGATCGTCGCCTTCACCACCGCCGGTATCGGCGGCATGACCACCGACCAGATCGTGGCCCTGACCACCGACCAGGCTGGCGCACTGACCACCCAGCAAGTGGCTGGCCTCTCGACCAACGCCATCGCGGCGCTGCAAACGCAAGACTTCGCTGCGCTGAAAACGGCTGCCGTGGCGGCCCTGCGTACCCAGCAGGTTCGCGCGCTGACCACCGACCAGGTGGTCGCTTTGAGCACCGGTGCCGCCGCCGCCCTGAGCAGCGCACAAGTGGCTGCCTTGTCCACCGAGGCAGTCGCCGCACTGCAAACGGAAGACCTGGCTGCGCTGCGTACCGCTGCCTTCGCTGGACTGAATTCGGCACAGATCGCCGTGTTGACTACCGAGCAGGTAAGCAGCCTGGGCACGGCACAAGTGGTTGCCCTCAGCACTGCCAACATTGCCAACGGCTTGACCAGCGACCAGGTTGTGGCGCTGAGCTCTGACCAACTGGGCGCCCTCTCGACGGCCCAGGTTGCTGCGCTCTCGACCAACAACATCGCCGCCATCGAAACCCGCGACATTGCCGCCATCCGCACTGCCGCCATCGCTGCGCTGCGTTCGTCGCAGATTGGCGCCCTGACCACCGAGCAGATCGCCACGCTGAGCTCCAGCCAGATCGTTGCCTTCACCACCGCCGGTATCGGCGGTCTGACCACCGACCAGATCGTGGCGCTGACCACCGATCAGGCTGGTGTGCTGACCACCCAGCAAGTGGCGGGCCTCTCGACCAACGCCATCGCGGCGCTGGAAACGCAAGACTTCGCGGCGCTGAAAACGGCTGCCGTGGCGGCCCTGCGTACCCAGCAGGTTCGCGCACTGACCACTGACCAGGTGGTTGCCCTGAGCACCGGTGCCGCCGCCGCCCTGAGCAGCGCACAAGTGGCCGCACTGTCCACCGATGCAGTCGCCGCACTGCAAACGGAAGACCTGGCTGCGCTGCGTACCGCTTCCTTCATTGGGCTGAATTCGGCACAGGTTGCTGTGTTGACTACCGAGCAGGTAAGCCACCTGAGCACGTCGCACGTGGCTGCCCTGAGCACCGCCAACATTGCCAACGGCCTGACCTCCGACCAGGTGGTGGCGCTGGGCTCTGATCAGGTAGGCGCCCTCTCGACGGCACAAGTTGCTGCGCTGTCGAGCAACAACATCGCCGCCATCGAGACCCGCGACATCGCCGCGATCCGCACTGCCGCCATCGCTGCACTGCGTTCGTCGCAGATCGGTGCGCTGACCACCGAGCAGATCGCTACCCTGAGCACCAGCCAGATCGTTGCCTTCACCACCGCCGGTATTGGTGGTCTGACTACCGACCAGATCGTGTCCCTGACCACCGACCAGGCTGGCGCGCTGACCACTCTGCAAGTAGCTGCGCTCTCGACCAACGCCATCGCGGCACTGGAAACGCAAGACTTCGCGGCGCTGAAAGCAGCTACCGTGGCGGCCCTGCGTACCCAGCAAGTGCGCGCCCTGACCACTGATCAGATCGTCGCCCTGAGCACCAATGCCGCCGCCGCCCTGAGCAGCGCCCAAGTGGCTGCGCTGTCCACCGATGCAGTGGCTGCACTGCAAACGGAAGACCTGGCTGCACTGCGTACCGCTTCCTTCATCGGGCTGAACTCGGCACAGGTAGCAGTCTTGACCACCGAGCAGGTGCAGAGCCTGGGCCTGGGCCAAGTGGCTGCCCTGAGCACCGCCAACGTTGCCAACGGTCTGACCAGCGACCAGGTGGTGGCGCTGAGCTCTGATCAGGTAGGCGCCCTCTCGACGGCCCAGGTTGCTGCGCTGTCGAGCAACAACATCGCCGCCATCGAGACCCGCGACATCGCCGCGATCCGCACTGCCGCCATCGCTGCGCTGCGTTCGTCGCAGATTGGCGCCCTGACCACCGACCAGATCGCTACCCTGAGCACCAACCAGATCGTGGCCTTCACCACCGCCGGTATCGGTGGCCTGACCACCGACCAGATCGTGGCGCTGACCACTGACCAGGCTGGCGCGCTGACCACCCAGCAAGTGGCGGGTCTTTCGACCAACGCCATCGCGGCGCTGGAAACGCAAGACTTCGCGGCGCTGAAAACGGCGGCTGTGGCAGCTCTGCGTACCCAGCAAGTGCGCGCCCTGACCACCGACCAGGTGGTTGCCCTGAGCACCAATGGCGCCGCATCGCTGAGCAGCGCGCAAGTGGCTGCGCTGTCCACCGAGGCAGTGGCTGCACTGCAGACGGAAGACCTGGCTGCGCTGCGCACCGCTTCGTTCGCTGCACTGAACTCGGCACAAATCAGCGCGCTGACCACCGAGCAGGTACACAACCTGACGACGGCACAAGTGGCTGCCCTGCGCACGAATAACATCGCCAACGGCCTGACCACCGACCAGGTCGTGGCGCTGAGCTCCGACCACATTCGGGCGCTGAGCACCGCACAGGTGGCTGCACTGTCGAGCAACAGCATCGCCGCCATCGAGACGGTTGATATTGCTGCCCTCAGCACCGCCGCCGTCGCTGCCCTGCGTTCGTCGCAGATCAGTGCGCTGACCACCGAGCAGGTCGCTGCCCTGAGTACCAGCCAGGTAGTCGCCTTCACCACCGCCGGTATCGGCGGCCTGACCACCGACCAGGTCGTGGCCCTGACCACCGACCAGGCTGGTGCGCTGACCACCGTGCAAGTGGCTTCGCTCTCGACCAACTCCATCGCGGCGCTGCAGACGCAAGACTTCGCGGCGCTGAAAGCGGCTACCGTGGCGGCCCTGCGTACCCAGCAGGTTCGTGCCCTGACCACCGAGCAGATCGTCGCCCTGAGCACCGCTGGCGCCGCTGCCCTGAGCAGCGCACAAGTGGCAGCCTTGTCCACCGACGCCGTGGCTGCACTGCAAACGGAAGACCTGGCTGCGCTGCGTACCGCTTCCTTCGCCGGGCTGAATTCGGCACAGGTCGCCGTGTTGACCACCGAGCAGGTAAGCAGCCTGGGCACGGCACAAGTGGCTGCCCTCAGCACTGCCAACGTTGCCAACGGTCTGAGCAGCGACCAGGTGGTGGCGCTGAGCTCTGATCAGGTAGGCGCCCTCTCGACGGCACAAGTTGCTGCGCTCTCGACCAACAACATCAGCGCCATCGAGACCCGCGACATTGGGGCCATCCGCACCGCCGCCATCGCTGCCCTGCGTACGGCGCAGGTCGCTGTGCTGACCACCGAGCAGATCAACACGCTGTCGAATGCCCAGGTGGCCGCCTTCACCACTGCCAGCATCCGTGCACTGACTACTGATCAGGCGGTGGCGTTGCGCACCGACCAGGCCGCTGCTCTGAGCACTCAGCAAGTTGCTTCGCTGTCCACCGACGCTGTTGGCGCGCTGGAAACGTCGGACCTGAACGCTCTGCGCACCGCAGCGATCAGCGCCCTGTCCAGTGCCCAGGTACGTGCACTGAGCACTGAGCAGATCAACAACCTGAGCACCAATGCGGTAGCTGCGCTGACCACGGCTCAACTGGCGAATGCGCTGACCACCGACCAGATCGTGGCGCTGACGTCGGATCAGGTGGGTACGCTGACCAGCGCGCAGTTCGTCAGCCTGAGCACCAACAGCCTGGCTGCACTGGAAACCCGTGATCTGGGCGCACTGCGCACCCAGGCACTGGCAGCCCTGCGCACCAACCAGATCGCTGCGCTGACCACCGATCAGGTTGCTGTACTGAGCACCAACCAGATCTCCGCTCTGAGCACTGCGGCACTGTCGTTCGGTCTGACCAGCGACCAGGCTGTGGCGCTGAGCAGCGAACAGTTGAATGCACTGAGCACCGTGCAGATCCGTGCCCTGTCCACCCGCGCCATCGCAGCGCTGCAGACGGAAGATCTGGCTGCACTGCGTACCCAGGCAGTGGCTTCGCTGAGCACCGCGCAGATCACCCGTCTGACCACCGACCAGATCGTTTCTCTGAGCACCGACCAGATCAAGTCGCTGACCATGGGCCAGGTCGATGCACTGATCGCCACCACGCCGCTGTGGAGCGCGATCACGACTACCCAGCGTCCGCACCTGCCGCTGGCCAGCCCGATCGTTCTCGATCTGGACAACAACGGCATCAACACCTTGAACCTGTCGGCAGGCGTCAACTTCGACCTGCTGGCCAACGGCAACAAGAACAATGTCGGCTGGGTTGGCGGTAACGACGGCCTGCTGGTTCTTGACCGCAACGGCGACGGTGTGATCAACGACGGTAGCGAGTTGTTCGGTGAAGGCACGACCCTGGCCAACGGCGAGAAAGCCCGCACCGGCTACGAAGCGCTGGCCGAACTCGACACCAACGGCGACGGCGTGATCGATGCCAAGGATGCCCAGTTCAGCAACCTGCGTGTATGGGTGGACGGCAATGCCGACGGCGTCAGCCAGGCAGACGAGCTGAAATCGCTGGCCGACCTGAACATCGCCAAGCTGAACCTCGACGTGAAACACAGCGGCGCGGTGGACAACGGCAACCTGATCGGCCTGGTTTCGACCTTCGAGACCACCGACGGCGCGGTTCACCAGGCAGCTGACGTCTGGTTCCGTACCAGCGGCGCTCCGGCGGCCAACCTGACCGAATCGGTCAGCAGCCTGTCCACGGCGCTGGCAAGCTTCGGTGCAGCCGCCACGGCAAACGCCAACGCCGCCAAGCTGGAACTGCCATCGGGTGTGAACGCGGCAGTGTCCTCGCTGGCAGGCGCCATCGGCAGCTACGACAACAAGCTGACCGCAGCGAGCCACCAGGCTGCAACGGACGACTCGCTGCGCCTGAAAGCGCTGCAAGGCGGACATCAGTCGGGAATTCTGGCTGCCAAGTAAGCCTTCACAGTAGTTGGATGTGAGAACGGCAAGACCTGCGGGTCTTGCCGTTTTTTTTGTGCGGTTGGATTCAAAAGGTTAAATAAGAAGGTGAAATCGTTTGTGCTCAGAAACAACAAAAGCCCCGTTGGCGGCCTGCGCTAGGTTAGAATTCAAGGCTGGCATTTAGTGCGCAAATGCAAGTTTCGGCCAGATTGTCACTCCGGCGTAACACTTAATCTTCAGGCCCTATGCAAGATAAATTTCCCCATACCGCGGTACAGTGTCTGACTGCGATCGCACAGCATCACGGCCTGCAAATCAATCCCGAACGGCTGATCGACGAGTACGCGCTGCGCGCGGAAGAGCCAGGCAATGGCGTGTTGCTGCGCATGGCGTCCGAAATCGGCCTCAAGGCCAAGGTGGACCAGCTGACCTGGTCGCGCCTGATGGCGCAGGGCGGTGTGTTCCCGCTGATGGCGCGCCTGGTCGATGGGAATATGATCATCGTGGTCGGCGTCAAGCCGGCCGACACTGTCGCCGGCAGCAGCGCCGAAGACCAGGTGGCCGTGCTCAATCCGGCGCTGGCGAATGCCTCGGTGATCATGGTGACGCGCTCCGAATTTGAAAAGCGCTGGCAGGGCGAAGTGCTGTTCCTCAAACGCGAACACAAGTTCACCGACCCGAACCAGCCGTTTGGCCTGCGCTGGTTCATTCCCGAGATCCTCAAGCAAAAGTCGGCCTTCCGCGACATCTTCATCGCGGCAATCGCCATGCAGTTGCTGGCGCTGGCTTCGCCGATCTTTTTCCAGCTCGTTATCGACAAGGTGCTGACCCACCAGAGCGTGACCACGCTGCAGGTGCTGGCCGTCGGCATTGTCATGGCGCTGTTGTTCGACGCCGGCTTTGGCTTCCTGCGCCAGACCCTGACTCTGGCTGCCAGTAACAAGATCGACATGCGCCTGACGCGGCGCGTGTTTGCCCACCTGCTGTCGCTGCCGATCGACTTTTTCGAAACCACCAGCGCCGGCGTGGTCACGCGCCACATGCAGCAGCTGGAAAAAATCCGCAGCTTCCTGACCGGCCGCCTGTTCTTCACGGCGATCGACCTGATTTCGCTGCTGGTGTTCATCCCGATTCTGTTCAGCTACTCGTTCAAGCTGGCCCTGATCGTGCTGGTGTTTGCCGCCCTGATCTGCGGCGTGGTGCTGGCCATGGTGCCCACCTTCCAGCGCCGCCTGAATGCGCTCTACGCGGCCGAGGGCCAGCGCCAGGGCATGCTGGTGGAAACCATCCACGGCATGCGTACGGTGAAGGCGCTGGCCATCGAACCGTCGCAGCGCCGCATCTGGGACCAGCGTTCGGCCGAAGCCATCACCATGCACTTCCGCGTCGGCCAGATTTCGATCGCCGGTAACTCCGTCACCGACTTCCTCGGCAAGCTGCTGCCGGTCACCCTGATCGTGGTGGGCGCCGCCGACGTGTTTGACAGCACGCTGTCGGTCGGTGGCCTGATCGCCTTCCAGATGCTGTCGAGCCGCGTGACCCAGCCGCTGATTTCACTGGTGGGCCTGGTCAATGAGTACCAGGAAACCGCGCTGTCGGTGCGCATGCTGGGCGAGGTGATGAACCGCGCACCGGAAGGCCGCGCCGGCGCCAACGGCCTGCGTCCGCAACTGGGCGGCGAGATCAAGTTCGACGATGTGGTGTTCCGCTATCCCGGCGCGCAGGCCATGGCGCTCAACAAGGCCAGCTTCACGATTGAACCTGGCACGGTGGTGGGCATCGTCGGGCGCAGCGGCTCGGGCAAGACCACTCTGACCAAGTTGATCCAGGGCCTGTATCCGCTACAGGAGGGCATCGTCCGCTTCGACGGCGTCGATGCGCGCGAGATCGAACTGTCGCATCTGCGGCGCCAGATCGGCGTGGTATTGCAGGAGAACTTCCTGTTCCGCGGCACCGTGCGCGACAACCTGTCGGTCACCAAGCCCGATGCGCCCTTCGAGGAACTGGTCGCCGCCGCGCAGGCCGCCGGCGCCGATGAATTCATCGAGCGGCTGCCGCAGGGCTACGACACCATGCTCGAGGAGAATGCCTCCAACCTGTCCGGCGGCCAGAAGCAGCGGCTGTCGATTGCCCGCACGCTGGTGGCGCGTCCGCGCATCCTGATTCTGGATGAAGCGGCGTCCGCGCTCGACCCGGAATCGGAAGCGATCTTTATCAAGAACCTGTCGCGTATCGCGGTAGGGCGCACGGTGGTGATGATTTCGCACCGCCTGTCCACCCTGGTCAACGCCGACAAAATCATGGTCATGCAGCAGGGCTCCCTGGTGGACGCCGGCCGTCATGAAGAACTGCTCACCCGTAGCGACACTTATCAGCACTTATGGAACCAGCAAACAAGTCACCTTTAAGCTTTCGGCGCAAGAAGAAGGACGAGACCGAGATCGAGTTCCTGCCGGACGCCGACGCCATCGAGCGCGGCCCGTTGCCGCGCTTTGTGCAACTGACGCTGCACCTGCTGTTGCTGGGGTTTGCCAGCTTCATCATCTGGGCCAGCCTGTCGTCGATCGACAAGGTGGTGGTGGCGCATGGCCGGCTGGTCAACCCGCTGCCCAATATCATCATGCAGCCGTTCGATACCTCGATCATCCAGAGCATCGACGTGCGCGTGGGCCAGGTGGTCAAAAAAGGCCAGGTGCTGGCCACGCTCGATTCGACCTTCAACGCCGCCGACGAGAACCAGCTGCGCGTCAGGCTCGGCAGCCTGAACAACCAGGCCGCCGGCCTGCAGGCGGAACTGAATGGGCGCGCTGTCGGGGCCGCCGGCGCCGATGAGCAGGACAGCAGCGCCGATGCCCGCCTCCAGCGGCAGTTGTCGAGCGAACGGCGCGCCAACTACGAGGCGCAAAAAAACAAGATGGACCAGAACATCGCGCGCCTGCGCGCCGGCCTGGAAACCAACCGCCATGACCAGCTGGTGCTGGCGCAGCGTGTGAAATCGCTGCGTGAAGTGGAAGCGATGCAGGAGCAGCTGGTGGCCGAAAACTTTGGCGCCAAAATGCAGCTGCTGGAAGCGCGCAACCGCCGCCTGGAAGTCGAGCGCGACATGGATCTGCAGCGTAACAAGGCCATCGAGATGGCCAGCGAGCTGGCCTCGGTGCAGGCCGAGCGCGCCGCCTTCGAGCGCGGCTGGCGGCAAAAGGCCATGGAAGACCTGCTCACGGCCACGCGCGACCGCGACGGCATCAACGAGCAGCTGGCCAAGGCCGACAAGCGCCTGAAGCTGGTGCAGATGGTGGCGCCGGCCGATGGCGTGGTGCTGGAAATCGCCAAGCTGTCGGTGGGCTCGATCGTGCGCGAAGCCGAGATGATGTTTACGCTGGTGCCGCTGGGCGCCCAGCTGGAAGCCGAAGTGCAGATCGATTCCGTCGATATCGGCTTTATCAAGACCGGCATGCCGGCCCACGTAAAGATCGACGCTTTCACTTTCATGAAGCACGGCATGCTCGAGGGCGAGGTGCGCACGGTCAGCCAGGACTCGTTCAAACGCGACAACGCCGACAAGAACGGCGGCGGCCTCGATACCTATTACCTGAGCCGGATTCCGTACTCGGGCGAGTTGCGCAACCTGAAGCCGGGCATACGCCTGCTGCCGGGCATGACCGTATCGGTCGAAATAGTGGTGGGCAAGCGCACGGTGATGTCTTATCTGCTGTACCCGCTCACGCGCGCGCTTGAAGAATCAATCCGCGAACCCTGACCCCATACCTGGAGCCTGTCCGATGTTTTTTACCGTGATCGTTACCACTCATGACCGGCCCTTGCTGCTGCAGCGCGCGCTCGAATCGCTGGCGGCCCAGACCTGCCAGGATTTCAAGCTGGTGGTGGTATCCGACCAGCCGGCTTATCTGCCGCCCTACCAGCAGCTGTCGCGCTTTGACCAGCGCTTTGATTATGTGATCCGCTACAGCGGCGCGCCCGGCCCGGCCGCCAGCCGCAACTACGCACTGGCGCTGGCCGATGGCGACTACATCGTCTTCCTCGACGACGACGACACCTATCGCCCCGAGCATCTGGCGCAGCTCAAGGAACGCCTGATCGTGGACCGGCCGCCGCTGCTGTTCTGCGATTTCCAGGTGCAGTTCGAGGACCGCGCAGTGCAACCGCCGCTGACGCTGTCGAACCAGCCCTTGTCGATTGCCGACGTCACCTACGACAGCATATTTGTGCGCAACCGTATTCCCAACAGCTGCATCGCCTACCGCCGCGACGTGGTGCACAACGTCCGCCACGAGCCTACGCTGGTACTGTATGAAGACTGGGATTTCCTGCTGGCGGTGTTGCCCGGCCAGACCCTGGTGCACCTGGCCACGGACGGTGTGGTGATCCACAAAACCGCCCCGGACGCGCCGGAAAATATGCGCCGTGGGAACTCGCGCGACGACAAGCTGGTGGAAATGACGCTGCTGCTGTACCAGCGCCGCCCGGCGCCCAACATGGAAACGCGCCTGGCGCGCCAGGCCTTGCTGGCCGGCGCCGGCGTTAATTTAGAGTTGGCTTACTTCTAACTTATTTTTGATCTTCTGGCTGCGCCAGGTGGCGCAGCACCCGTGCCGGATTGCCCGCCACCACCGTGTGTGGCGGCACCGAGTGCGTGACCACGGCGCCCGCGCCGACCATGGCGCCGGTGCCGATGGTCAGCCCCGGCAGGATGACGGCGCCGCCGCCGATCGAGGCGCCCGCTTCGATCACCGTTTGCGGAAACGACTCGGGATACTGCTTGGAGCGGGGGAACGGGTCGTTGGTGAAGGTGACGTTGGGACCGATGAACGCGCGGTCGCCGATACGCAGCCCATCCCACAGATAATTGCCGCACTTGACTGTGACCTGGTCACCGATGACCACGTCGTTTTCAATGAAGCAGTGGGCATTGATGTTGCACTGCTCGCCAATGCGGGCGCCCTTGAGGATCACCGTGAACTGCCATACCTGGGTATCGGCGCCGATGTCGGCCGACTGGACGTCGGCCAGTGCGTGGATGCGTGCCATGATCTGCCTCCGCTTCAGGCGCAGGCTGCGCGCACGGCAGCCACCACACGGGCAGCATCGTCGGCGCTCATGGTCGGCCCCATGGGCAGGCTCAGTACCTCGCGGTGGATCGCTTCGGCAATCGGGAACTGGCCTTCGCGGTAACCGAGGTCGGCGTAGGCCGGCTGCAGGTGCGGCGGTACCGGGTAGTGGATCACGGTGCCGACGCCGGCAGCGGCCAGCTTTTGCGCCAGCGCGTCGCGTTGCGGGTGGCGCACCACGAACAGGTGCCAGACCGGATCGGCCCACTCGGGCACCTGCGGCAGCACCAGGCCCGGAATGCCGGCCAGCTCGCGCAGGTAAATCGCGGCAATTGCCGCACGCTGGGCGTTGAACTGGTCGAGCGTGGCCAGTTTCACGCTCAGCAGCGCTGCCTGCAGCTCGTCCAGGCGCGAATTGTAGCCGGGGACTTCGTTGCGGTATTTTTGCTGCGAGCCGTAGTTGCGCAGGATGCGCAGCTGCTGCGCCAGCGCCGCATCGTCGGTGGTGACGGCGCCGCCGTCGCCGAGCGCGCCGAGGTTTTTACCGGGATAAAAACTGAAGGCGGCGGCGTCGCCCAGTTTGCCGGTGCGTATGCCGCGATAGCGCGCGCCGTGGGCCTGGGCCGCATCTTCGATCACTTTCAGGCCATGCTGGCGCGCCAGCGCATTGATAGCGTCCATGTCGGCCGGCTGGCCATACAGGTGCACGGGAATGATGGCGCGCGTGCGCGGCGTGATGGCTGCCGCCACCTTGGCCGGATCGAGGTTGTAGGTGGCTTCCACCGGTTCCACCGGCACCGGTCGCGCGCCGCAGTGGCTGACCGCCAGCCAGGTGGCGATGTAGGTGTTGCTCGGTACGATCACCTCGTCGCCGGGGCCGACGCCGTAGGCCTTGAGCGCCAGGAAAATCGCATCGAGGCCGTTGGCCACGCCGATGCCGTGGCTGTTGCCGCAGTAGGCGGCAAAGGCGCTTTCAAACTGCTCCACCTCGCTGCCGAGGATGTACCAGCCCGAGTTGAGCACCCGCTGAAACGCTGCTTGCAGCGCGGCTTCCTGGTGCAGGTTGATGGCTTTCAGGTCGAGGAAGGGAACGTTCATGGTGGCGTGCTCGAATAGGTGCAGTCGGTTGGCAAAGAGGGGAGCGGCCATGATGACCGGTTTTCCCCGTGCTTACAAGATGGCGCGTCCTCAGGGCGCGAGCGTGTCGATGTAGTCGAGGTAGCGCTGGTAGGACGCGCGCACCTGCGGGTAATCCTTGTTGTGTTCATACACTGCGTGGCCGCGCTCGCGCGTGTCGCGCAGTTCGGCGTCGCTGATCACGCCGTCCAGATGGGCAGCGCGCCACAGCTCAAAGGTGTCGCCCAGCACGTAGCCAAAATCGGGACTGGTTTCCGGATTGGAGTTCGATGACAGCCGCATGTCGAGGCGGAAGTAGCTCAGTTCCTGGTTCAGGTAGTAGGCCAGTTTGCCATGCGCCATTTTGCAGTAGAACACGGCATCGCACAGGCCACGGGTAAAGTCGGTATCGGCCAGCGAGAACGCCTGCAGGTTGCCGATGTCCCACAGCCGCTGGCGCCGCACCAGGATGCTGGTGAATTCTCCCACCACGTTGGCCATCAATGCCAGCGTGCGGTACAGGTCGCGGCCGTTGATCACGCCGTTTTCGCTGTAGGGCACGCGCTGGCGCACCACCACGTTGTCCTTGTCGATCACTGCCGACGCCGAGAACACCAGGTCGACATCTGGCACGGCGCTGGCCGCGGCCACCATGCGCTCGACGCAGAACGGATGCAGGATATCGTCGTCGAACAGCGGCTTGATGAATTCTCCTTTGCCCGAGAACAGCGCCGCCATCACGTTATGCGCGCGGAACACGCTGCAGCGCTGGTAGATCACGCCCGGATAGCGCGCGCAGATGTCCCTGATGGCGTCGGTGGGGCAGTTGTCGCTGACGACGATCTCGATGTTCGGATACGTCTGGCCGAGGGCCGAGCGCAGCGCCTGCTCGAAGTAGGCCGGCTTGTACGACGGGATGACAATGCTGACGAGGGGGAGGGACATGCGTAGCCTGTGTGGTAAGAGGGGGCGTGAGGACGTGGCGCCGGCTTATTTGGGGCCGTGTTTGGGGCCGTGCGCAGCGGCCACGAATTCATCGTAGTCGTGATAGTAGTCGGCCGGATCGTACAGGGTCGAGGCCAGCACCAGGCACACGCCGCCCGAGGAAAAATTCTCCACTTCGCGCCACATCATGCCGGGCACGTAGAGCCCGTGGTAGCTGCGGTTGAGCTGGAATTTCTTGCGCTGGTAGCCATCATCGACGATCACGTCAAAACTGCCCGACATGGCGATGAACAGCTGCTGCAGCTCGATGTGGCCGTGGCCGGCGCGCGAGGAGCCGCCCGGCACATCGTACAGGTAGTACACGCGGCGGATATCGAACGGTACGTGGATACCGCCTTCCACCACCGACAGGTTGCCGCGCGGGTCGTGGTGGGGCGGCAGGTCGATCAGTCGGCACTGGTCCATCATTGCGGCGTTCCTTCACGATGTGCGGCCAGCACCGCGTTATAGCGCTCCTGCGAACGCAGCATCATCGGGAAATGCCGGCCCAGGCGCGCCGAAACGTCATCCACGGTCGGCAGCATGGATTCCAGTTCCGCGAAGGTGATCACGCCCACATCGTGCGATTCGATCAGCAGGTCGATGTAGTCGGAGAAGCAGTAGCCGAAGTTGGGATTGCTGCCGGGGTTGGAATTCGACCCGAGCCGCTCGTCATGGCGGAAGTATGACAGTTCTTCATCGATGTAGAACACCTTGCCGTCGCGCGCCAGGTTGAAATAGGCGGCAATGTCGGCCAGGCCCAGCGTGCAGTCGTGCTGGTGGTAGCGGAACAGGTGGCGGCCGACTTCCCACAGGCGGTCGCGGCGAAACATGATGGAGCTGAATTCGCCGACAAAATTGCGCATGCCGAGCACCATGCTGCGCTGCAGGTCGCGCGCCGACAGGCTGCCGCTGACTTCATAGGGGCGGCGCGTTTCGGTGCGCTGGTTATCGACGCTGATCACTTGCGAAGCCGAGAACACCAGCTGGGTTTCCGGGTCCATCACCATGGCGGTCACCATGCGCTCGATGCAGAACGGATGCAGCACATCGTCGTCGAACAGCGGCTTGATGTACTGCCCCTTGGCCGCAAACATCGCGGTCAGCACATTTTGCTCGCGCAGCGCGTAGTTGCGCTGATAGATCAGATGGCTGCTGTACTTGCCGCATATCTCGCGGATCTCCTCGGTGGGGCAGTTGTCGCTGACCAGTATCTCGATATTCGGATAGCTCTGGCCGATGGCCGACTTGAGGCAGGTTTCAAAGTGGCCCGTCTTGTAGGACGGGATGACGATGCTCACTAATGGCAGGGCCATGCTGCGTTCTCCTGGTTCAAGCCGCAACGGCGGTAATGATGTACTGCCATGGCAGCGCGTCTTCGACGGCCACCACGGGATCGATGCCGCTGGCGCCGGCCATCATGCGGATCGCCGGCAGGTATTTTTCGCGCGCCGGTTCATCGATGATGCGGGCGCTGCCGCCGCTGATCTGGAACCCGGCCTGCTGAATCATCTCGAGCGCCGCGCCGCGGGTGAACAGCCGCTTGCGCGATTTTTCCATGCCGGCAGGGCCGTAGCGGAAATCGCCGGCATTCAGGCGCGCCTGGATGCTCCAGTGCTGGAAATTGCGGATGGTGAGCACGATCTTGCCGCCGGCAGCAATGCTGGTGCGCACTTTTGCCAGCAGGGTCCACGGGTCGTCGACCATTTCCAGTGCTTCGTCGAGCACCCAGCAATCGGCGCCGCGCACGTGGTCCCAGAAATCCGCGCCGGCCTGTTCGAGCTCGAGGTTGAACACGAAATCGCAATGCGGGCGGGCTGCCTGCGCCGGCGCCGGTGCGGCTTCCACGCCGGTGTAGTTGACGATGGGATTGCGGCCCTTGTAGGCCTTGGCAAAAGCGCCGTCGCGGCAATGCGCATCGACGATCTTGCGTGCTTCGAGCGGTACGAACTGCAGCAGGTCGGTGTTGACGGTGCTGGTCCCGCTGGGCAGGTCGTAGTGGTAGCCGCCGGTGCGGATCACCGTGCCCTGCCAGTCGTGCTTGATGTAGTTGCGCTTGACCGGCTTGGCGGCAAAGTCTTCCTGCACCCAGTCCACGCTGCCATACAGCTCGTGCTGGCCGGCGTTGTGGATGGCCAGCGCCGTGGCCACCAGCGGGGCGCCGTGCTTGATCGGCATCGGCCACTTGCGCACCACTTCGATATTGGTCAGCATGCAGGCAGGGTGCAGGTAGCGGATGGCGCCATCGTGGCAATCGTCGCCATGTTCGTTGACGGGCTGGATGCTGCCCACGCCATACATGCCGGGCCGCAGGTGACTGTGCAGCGATTCGATAAAGCCGCCCTGGATCACTTCGACGTCGGAATCGAGGAACAGCACTTCGCCCGACAGGCCCAGGTGGTTGATGGCCCACGCCATGCCGGGGCCGTGGTGGATGTTGTAGCCGAACGCGATGAACTCGATGTTGTCGTAGCCTGCCGCGATGGCGCGGATCTGCTCCGCCACGTCCGGGTTCGAGCCATCGATGATGTACACGCGGTTGCTGTAGAAGCGCCGGATCGAGCGCAGCAGGGCGTCGATCAGGTCGGGCGAGTTGTACGACACGGTGATGATCGGGATCTGGTCGATGCGCACGGGCGCCGGCGCCAGGTCGTCGCTTTCGGCCGGATGCACGGCATGCGCGGGCGCCGCCAGGCGCGGCGCCGCCGGCTTGACCACCTGTTGCAGCGCCGCTTCCAGGTTGCGCACGAAGCGCGGGCTGTCGAACAGCGCGCAGGTCAGGCGGTTGGCCGACAGCTGGCGTTTCATGGCCGCGATCTGGGCCGGCGCATTGGCCAGCGCCACGGCTTTTTCTTCGTAGTCGGCAAAGTTATAGGTAATCAGCTGCGGCAGATCGACGGCGCGCAGCAGGCTGCCCGCCATGCGTGACGAGAAGGTCTGGCCGGCGCAGGTGAGCAGCGGCAGGCCGGCCCACAGCGCATCGCTGGCGGTGGTGCCGGCGTTGAACGGGTAGGTGTCGAGGAACAGGTCGGCCAGCTGGTAGCGCGCCAGGTATTCGGCCGGCACGGCGCGGGTGTTGAAGATCAGGCGCTTGCGGTCGATGCCGGCCTGCTCGGCGTGGCGCCACAGGTTTTCGCGCACTTCCGGGTAGTCGGCCACCAGCCACAGCACGCTGTTCGGCACGCGGCGCAGAATGTTCATCCAGGTGCCGAACACCTCGGGCGTAAATTTGAAGTTGTTGTTGAACGAGCAGAAGATAAACGCGTCTTCCGGCAGGTTGACGCTGGCGCGCGTGGGCGTGGGCGCAATCGGCCGCTGGCGGTCGTTGATCTGGAAGGTGTCGGGCAGGTAGAGCGGCTTTTCGGTGAAATACGGCGTCATCTCCGGTGTGATCAGAAATTCGTCGGCGATGACGTAATCGACGCCCGGCAAAGCGGTGCTACCCGGGAAACCGAGGTAGGTCAGCTGTACCGGCGCCGGGCGGTAGGCCAGGATGTTCGGCCGCGCGCCCAGCGTCAGGCCATGCAGGTCCACCAGGATGTCGATTTCGTGGGCGCGAATCGCCCGCGCGGCCTGCTCGTCGCTCATGGCGTCGATGCGGATGTAATGGTCCATCGCCTTGACCACGCGCGCGCGCAGCGGCGAGCCGTCTTCGCGGCTCCAGCTGAAGGCGTACACCTCGAACTTGCTGCGGTCGTGCAGCTCGTACAGCTCGGCCGTCAGGATCGACACCGCGTGTGAGCAGAAGTCCGACGACAGGTAGCCGATGCGCAGGCGCGGGTGGTTGTAGCCATGGGCGCCGGTCAGCGGGGCGACGGCGGCGTTGACCTTGTCGTTGACGAAGCGGCGAGCCGCCGACAGTTGCAGGGCCGGGTCGTCGGAGGCGCTGAGCATGGCCAGCGCCGAGGTGCCGTCCTGCATGGTGGCCAGCGAAATATGTTCAAGGCCGCTGTACACGGGCCACGCGCACTGCTTCTGGCGCAGGTGGACCCAGTGCGTCATCACATTGGCCTGTTGCGGATCAACGCCCAGGCTTTGCGCCAGTTTGGCTTCCGCCTCGGGGTAGCGCTTGCGGATTTCCAGCAGGCGGCCCAGGTTGTTCAGGGTTTGCACGTACAGCGCCGGCGTGGTCTTGATGTCCGGGTCCAGCGGGCTGTCGAGGATGGCCTGCCAGGTGGCCAGCGCTTCGTCGGGACGGCCCACGCGTTCGAGCAGGCTGCCCAGATTGAGGCGCGCCTCGACGAAATTGGGGTTGAGCGCCACGGCCTTGCGCAGCGTCGCCTCGGCGCCGGCGTCATCACCGGCGTTGGACTGCACCACCGCCAGGTTGAAGCAGGCGGCGTAGGCCAGCGGCGTGGTGGTGTGCTCGATCCAGGTGCTGTACAGGGCGATGGCGGCGGCGGCCTGGCCGCTGTCGGTCAGCACTGCTGCTGCGCCGAACAGGTCGGTGATGGAGAGTGTGCCTTGCACGGCCATGGCCATGACCACGCCCAGTGGGCTGGTATCGTTGGAAACGGAAGCAGACGAGGTAGGGGCGTGAACGGTCATAGACAGGACTTAGATGGGTTCGACCCGGCAGGTGCACCACGCACCATGCCGGGCAGGTAAGTCCTATCATACCTTCTTGTTGCTAGACGGGGGGCAACTTTTGGCTCAGGAGCAACAATGTAAAATACCCGCTACTCCTTCGATTGCTCCCCCTATTGCTACCGGAAATACTTATTTTCCCGGCACCGCGAACCAGCCGCTCGCTCCCCGCTCCAGCAGCTCGCGCTGGCTGCCCGTCAATGCTGCCGCCGCGCCGTGCAAGCCCTGGGCGTTGCGGAAGCGTCCCATGGCGTCGGCCATGGCCTGGGCGCCGTGCAGGCCGGCCTGCTCGCCGGTCTTGAGCACGTCCAACTGTTGCGTAAGCGCCGCAGTTGTTGTTGCATCGCCACTCGCGAATCCGGCCATCGCGCTACTCAGACCGCTGACCTGTTGTTGCAGGCTGTCTTGCGAAGTCCCTTTTTGCGCCAGGAACCAGACGTCGGCACTGGCGTGGCTGGCGCCATCG
>JBEVNE010000358.1:0-7158 GCA_040508275.1 Duganella sp. | reverse complement strand
GCGCGCTGCCTGCAGGTCGGCGTCGCCGGCGCTGCGCTGGCCCAGCTTGCGGCGCGCCAGACCACGCCCGTACATGGCATGGTAGTAGTCCGGCTGCATGGCCATTGCCGCGCCATACTGCTCTGCTGCCTCGGCATAGCGGCCCAGGCGCAACAGGATCAGTCCCCGGGTATCCATGTAGGCCGGTTTGGGCGCCGACGCCAGCGCCAGGTCGGCAAACTTCAGTGCATGGGGCAGCGCCACGTTGTTGGTGGCCAGCATCCAGGCAGTCTCGTTCAGCTGTGGCGGCGTGGTGCTGGCGTTCAGGGCTGCGGAAAAGTCTGCTTCGGCCCGTGCCAGTTGGCCTGGGCCCTGACGCAGGTTAAGCAGCGCGCGTAGAGACAGCAGATAGGCCGATGGCTTGGGCAGCACCTTGATGGCGTGATCGAGCGCGCTCATCGCCTGCGGGTACTGCCGATGGTTCAGGTGAAATTCCACCAGCGCCAGGTGGGCGCCGTCATTATCGGCATCGCTGCTCACCAGACGTTCCAGCTGGGCTTGCGCCAGCTCGGGTTTATCCTGGAGATTCAGGATGTGGGCGCGCAGCCATTGTGCGTAGCCGTCGTCAGGCTGGCGTTGCAGCACCTTGTCGAGATCGCGCAGCGCCGCCTCGTACTGTTTGAGTTCCAGGTAAGCGCGGGCGCGGCCGGTCAGGGTGTTGTACTGGCCAGGCACGAGGGTGTCGGCGGCGTTGTAGGCGGCCAGCGCTTCGGCGTGCTGGCCGGCGTCGAACAGGGTGGCGCCGCGTTGCGTATGTCCGCTTGCCTGCGCTGCCGCAGCCTTTTCTGGCGGTGCCTCAGTGCCGCCCGACCACTGGGCGACCGCCCGTAGCAGCGTCACGGCGAGCAGAAAGATGATCCAGCCGGTTCCCCAGTGCATGCCGCCGCGTGCTGCTTTGGCCGTGTGTTCGGGTGGGCGCCGTTGGCCAGGTTGCCCCAATTGCGCCAGCCGGCGGCGCCACGGCGCCAGTTCGGCGTGCTGCTGGCGCCAGGCGATGATCTGTTCCACGCTGGCTACCATGGTCAGCCAGCGCGGAAAGCGCGCCACCATCACTTCCAGCGTGGGGGCGTGGCGCACAAGTTCGCGTGCGCCCGGCGCACGAGCGTCGCGCAGGCGCTGCAGCAGCTTGCGCTGCGCCTTGAGCTCGGCCGCTGCCTGCAGTTCGAACATCGTGTATTCGTCGATGGCCGTGTCCACCAGGGCGCCACCGTGGCCCAGGCTTTGCAGGCGGCGGCGGTCGCTGTCCCAGCCGAAGGTAGCGATGGCCGCTTCCAGCAGCGTTTCATGGCCGGGCCGCCAGCCGTCGGCCAGCCACTGCGCCAGGTGCTGCTCGAACTGCTCGCGGGCGGCAATGCTGACCAGCTGCGGGTCGTCCAGGCAATGTTCGAGTGCGCGGCGCCAGGCTGCGGCGTCCTGCGCTGGCGGGTGTTGCACGAAGGTGGAAAACACGGCGTGCGCTGCTGCGCCAGCAGATGATGTTGCTGTCGTTTCTGCTGTTTCTGGCGCTGCTGGCATGGCCGGCGCTGGCGGCGGCGTGCTGGCTGGTTGCCCGGTGGCGCCTTGGTCCTCGTACTGTTGGGCGTCCTCCTGCATGCCGGCATGGCGCAGCCATTGCAGGGCCGCTTCATAATCTTCGCGCAGTTGCTGGAATCCTTGCAGATCGTGTTCCTGGTCGATCCGTTTCAGCGCACGCGCATAGGCGCGCCGGATCGCCCGTTCGTCGGCGTCGGGCGCGAGTCCCAGGCGCTGTAAAAATACGGCTTCCATGCACTGCGCCTTATTGCGGATCGTTGAGCGGGGCGATAAAGCTGTGGTGCTCGACCTCATTGAGCGTGGCTTCGAACTGCTGGCGGGCGCTGTCGATCAGGCGCCGGTCCTGGCTTTCCAGCGCCTGCTCGAAGGCGACGATGCGCGCACCGAACCATTCTCGGCCCTGGCCGCGCAGCAGCTGGTACAGGCGCTCGCCACGTGCCAGCAGGGTGCGGTGCTCGATGCGGTCGCGCGGGTGGATCTTCAGTGCCGACAGGGCGACGAAGCGCTCGGCGATTTCCTGTTCCGACAGCAGGCCCGGATTGCCTTCGATGACCAGCGTGTGCGCCTGGCCGGTCTTGAGCACGGTGGCTTCCACCTGCAGCAGGCCGTTGACATCATAGGTAAAGCGGATATCGACACCGCTCTCGCCAATCGCCGCATCGGGCAGCGGCACTTTGAGGCTGCCAAGGTGGATGTTATCGCGGGTCATGCGCGCCTCGCCCTGGAATACGCGCAGTTCCAGCAACTGCTGGCGCTCGCTCACCGGATGGTACTGCTTGACGCGGCTGACAGGCACCGGCGTATTGCGCTCAATGATGGGATCGAAGTGGCCCGATGAAAAACTGCGGTCGCCTAGCTGCATCGATACCTCGATGCCCAGAGAGTAGGGCGAGACATCGGTCATCACCACTTCGTCGAGGGCGGCGTCGCGCATTTTCAGGCCGGCCTGCACGGCTGCACCCATGGCCACCACTTCATCGGGATTGATGTCGCAGGCGGGGAAGCGGCCGAACATGCGCGCCACCAGCTTGCGCACCACCGGCATGCGCGTGGCGCCACCGGCCAGCACGATGTTGTCCAGCTCCGAGGTCTTCAGGTTGGCGTCGCGCAGCGCGCGTTCGATCGGATCGCGCAGGCGCCGCAGCAGCATGGCGCCGATGCGCTCGAGCGCCGCTTCGTCGAGCGCGAGCTGGTAACTGGTGTCGTTGTGGACGATGTCGATGCTGGCCTGCGGCGCCTCGCTCAGCGCACGCTTGGCGCGTTCGGCGGCGGCCAGCAGGCGCGCCATGAAGTGGGCGTCGCTCTTGAGCGTGGCCGGCAGCTTGTGATGATCGAGGAAATGATCGACCAGGGCCAGCACGAAATCCTCGCCGCCCAGCATATTGTCGCCGGCCGAGGCGCGCACTTCCATCACGCCCTCGAACAGGTCGAGCACCGATACGTCGAAGGTGCCGCCGCCCAGGTCGAACACCAGGAAACGGGTTTCGGCATCGCGCAGGTGGATGCCGTAGGCCAGCGCCGCCGCAGTCGGTTCGTTGAGCAGGCGGTCCACGCGCAGGCCGGCCAACTGGCCCGCCGCGCGCGTGGCCTTGCGCTGGCTGTCGGAAAAATAGGCGGGCACGGTGATGATCGCCTCCGTCACCGGCTGGCCCAGCGCTGCTTCGGCGTCTTCCTTGAGGGCGCGCAGGATCAGGGCCGACAGTTCTTCGGGACGAAATTCGCGCTTGCCCAGCCTCAGCGTTTTGTCGCTGCCCATATAGCGCTTGAAGACGGCGGCGGTGCGGTCGGGATGGGTTTGCAGCCGTTCGCGGGCGGCGCGGCCGACCAGGATGGTGCCGTCTTCGTCGATGCTGACGCATGATGGCGTCAGCACTTCGCCCAGGCTGTTCGGTATCAGGCGCGCGGCGCCGTTTTCCCATACTGCGATCAAACTATTGGTTGTACCCAGGTCTATCCCGACTATCATCATGGCACTCGGCAGAAAATATTATCCTAGCACAACTTGCCAAGTTTGTAAGGGCCGGGAATTCAGCGAATTCGGACAAATTCAGCGGCTAGTTGCCGGCGCCTGGCGCAACAGCGGATAGGGATTGATCGCGCCGCTCACGTCATACACGCCATAATGCAGGTGCGGCGGCGTTGCCGCGGCGTTGCCGGTGTTGCCGACATAGCCGAGCACCCGGCCTGCCGCGATGCGCATGCCGGCCGAGACGTCGGCATAGCGGTCGAGGTGGGCATAATAATGGCGCTGGCCACCCGGCCCGAGCACCCACACTACCTGGCCGCCCAGGCGGTTGCTGCCCACTTTGGTGACGATGCCTTCAGTGCTGGACAGCACGGGTGTGCCGCGCCTGGCAAAAATGTCGATGCCTTCGTGCTTGCGGCCCTCGCTGCGGGCCCCTCCCCAGGTGTCGCGCAAAGCGCGCGGCGGCACGCCCTGCACCGGCACGGGAAGGGCCAGGGGCTTGGGCATGGCCATCAGGCGCGCCGCATACAGCGCGTGCCGAATGCCCGGACCAAGAAAGTGGTAGCCCAGCGCAACAATCAGCAGCAGCACGGCTATCCGCACGAGATAACGCGCGATGGTGCGCACGACTGTGCGCCATGTTGCGGGCGCTCCGCTGCCCCGTGTTCCAGCCATCGGCCTCCCTTGCTCTACAAGTGTTTATCGCCTCGTCATACGTCCGTATCTGTACCGCACTGGCGATACAGGATGACCTTACCATACCATGCCCCGATGGCACTCCGTTGCTGACTCAGCCGCCGCAGCCGCCACCGCAGCAACCGCCGCACGAAGTTTTTTCCTGTTCGTCTTGTTTCGGGTAGCTCGCATAGCCTGCTGTTTCCAGCGCATGCACCAGCGTGTCGGCCGACACCCGGTTTTCATCCATCTTGAGTGTGACCTGGGCGTCCATCAGCGATACGCGCACATCGCTGATGCCGTCGATGTTGCTGAGCAGAGCGTTGAGTTCGTCAGCGGAACCTTCGTGTTCCATGCCCGAAATTTTGATGACAGCGTTTTGCATGACTTTCCCCTTTTTCATATCGATAAAGGCAAAAGCTTATGCGAAGCAAACGCTGGCGGCCATGGGGCGGCGCTGATTGCGGCCGCTGAGTTGTGTTTCCTTGATCCAAGTCAAATCGCCTGATATTTGAGCGCCTCAAAGCGCTCCAGGAATAGCGTGTAAGCACGCTCCGGTCCCACCGGCACAATGGTTTCGCTCGCCGGCGGCGGCAGGTGGCCCCAGTCCATCCACGCCGGCGGCAGCAGGTCGCGCAGCTCGGTGGCCATGCATACCAGGTCGGCATGCTTGATGGCGGGCTGGTCTTCATCAAAGCCGAAGCGCCGGCGCAGCGCCTGCTTGACGGGCAGCAGCCGCTGTTTGACGTAATCGCGCCCCAGCATCACCTTCACCGGCGATGGCCAGTCGCCGAGAAATTCTTCACAGTCGTGCATCAGCGCCGCATACGCGAGTGGCGGCGGCACCAGGCGCGAAGCCATGATGGCGTGTTCGGCTACCGAGTACCACGGGCGGGCAGCGCCGCCCCAGCGCGGCTGCGAAGCCAGGCACAGGGCAATGTCGGTGATCGGCATGCCGCTGGCGTCCGGTTGCAGCAGATTGAAGACGAAGCCGGAAGGCAGCAGGATGGCCGTGCGGCCATCGGGTTTGTCGTGATCATGGTTCATCATGGCATCGTACACGAAGTAAAATATATTCTTTTCAGCAACTTAACCGCGATTTGCACTACACTGGCTGTCTTGATTAATTTCCAAGATGACAGTGTATGGCGACCAGACCTTCTTATATTTATCAGGGCGGCTCGGTGATGATGCACGCACCGCTGGCCTTGAAAAATGCCGAGATGTACGGCTTCTTCATCAAGGGCGATTCGGCCAGACTCCAGGCCACGCTCGACGATACGCTCAACCGCGTGGCCGGCGAGCGGATGCGGTTCAAGGCGATTTCGCCGTACGTGCTGGTGACGTTCACGCGCGTGAATCACGCCAGTTCGACGGTGGCGGTGGACCGCGACAAGGGCTGGATTACCGAGATCGACATCGTCACCTGGATCATGGTCGGCGCCATGGATGAAGAGGGCGAGCTGGCCCATATCTACTACTACCCGGCGCACATCTTTGTCGATGACGCCATGGCCCTGATCAATGGCCGCGAACTGTTTGGCTACCCCAAGTACCTGTGCGAATACGAGATCCCCACGCCAGGCACCGAGCCGCTGCGCTGCGCGGTGGCGGCCAAGGGTTTTCAGCCGTTCGCGCCGGACACGCAGATCGCCATGCACCCGCTGCTGGAAGTGAACGCCACGCAAAAGACCGGCATCGAAAAGCCCGTGCACAGCGTGCTCGATCTGATCGAGGAAGCCATCAAGCTGTTCCTGTCGATTCCCGATTTTTTCAATCTCGACGTGGCTGGCTGGGACAACATCGTCTCGCTGCTGCGCAATCCGCGCATCGACCAGATCTTCCTCAAGCAGTTCCCCGACAGCGCCGGCCTGAAAGCCGTGTACCAGGCCATCCTGGCGGCGCCGGCCACCATCGAGAAAATCCATGGCGGCAAACTGCTGGGCTACGAATACGAAGCCGTGCTGCATGCCTTCGACAGCTTCCCGCTGGCCGATACTTTAGGTTTTAAATTGGGAGCGCAGGCGGCGATTTTGCCCTACAACCTGAACTTCGATTTTACCGCCCAGGTGGGCGAAGAGCTGATCGACAATTCCAGCATCGCCCCGCAAAAAATCGCCATCCTCGGTGGCGGCGTCGGTTCGATGACGGCGGCCTATTACCTGAGCGACCAGCCGGGCTGGCAGAACAAATACGACATTACCGTCTACCAGCAAGGCTGGCGCCTTGGCGGCAAGGGCGCCAGCGGCCGCAACCCGCAATACGGCCAGCGCATCGAGGAACACGGCCTGCATATCTGGTTCGGCTTCTATACCAATGCGTTCAAGATGATCAAGCAGGCGTACGACAGCCTGCAACGTCCGCCGGGCGCGCCGCTGGCCACCTGGCGTGACGCCTTCAAGCAGCACGACTACGTGGCGTTGTCGGAAAAAGTGGGCGACGGCTGGCGCAACTGGTCGATCGTGTTTCCCACGCTGCCCGGCGAACCGGGCGAGGGCGACCAGGAAGTGACGCTGTGGCAGCTGGCCGTCGCCATGGTGGGCTGGATCGAACACTGGATCAAGAGCCTCGACCGCCTGACCGAATCGCTGGAGCTGGACGACCATCCCCACGATCCACACCATGGCGGTGTGCTGCCGGACTGGCTGTACCACCTGGCCGAAGGCGTGGCCAATACCGTCGGCGAGCTGGCCGACGATCTGAAACTGGTGGCCAGTGCGCTGTCGGGCATGGTGGCCAACCTGTCGGCCGACAGCCGCCAGCATAGCGCCGTGCAGCACCGCGCGCTCGCTGGCGTGATGGTTGGCGTGCGCGGGCGCCTGCACCGGCGCTACGGCAAGCTGGTGGCCGGCGCTGGCGCCGACCAGGACATCATCGACGATATTCGCCGCCTGTTCATCTGCCTCGATCTCGGCATCACGGTCATGAAAGGGGTGTTTGACGAT
>JBEVNE010000306.1:0-8831 GCA_040508275.1 Duganella sp. | reverse complement strand
GTTTGCCGCCGTGCCGATGGCGGCGATGCGCGATCTGGACATTCCGCACAGCAAGGTCAACGTGCATGGCGGCGCCTGCGCGCTCGGTCATCCGATCGGCGCTTCCGGTGCGCGCATCCTGGTTACGCTAATCGGCGCGCTCAAGCGTACCGGCGGCAAGAAGGGCGTGGCAGCGCTGTGCATCGGCGGCGGTGAAGCAACCGCCATGGCCATCGAACTAGTGGAGGCATAATGGCGACCGCACTGATCATTGGCGCCTCGCGCGGCATCGGCCTGGAACTGGTCACGCAATACCGCACCGACGGCTGGCGCGTGATCGCCACCGCGCGCAAGCCCGAAGACTGCGCTGCCCTGAGCGCACTGGGCGCCGAAGCGCACAAGCTCGACGTCACCGACGTCGAAGCGTGCGCCGGCCTGGGCTGGAAACTCGACGATGAAGAACTCGACGTCGCCATCCTCAACGCCGGCGTGTATGGGCCGCGCCACGACGGCTTTCCCCAGCAATCGGACTTCGACAGCGTGATGCACACCAATGTGCTGGCCGCCATGCGGCTGCTGCCCATCATCGCGCCGCTGGTCGCCGGCAAGCAGGGCAAGCTGGCCGTACTGTCGTCCCACATGGGCTCGCTGAGCGAACGCAGCAACCCCAGCGGCTCGCTGTACCGCGCCAGCAAGGCCGCGCTGAACTCGGTGCTGATCGATACCGCGCTGGTCTACGGCAAGCAGGGCGCCACCTGCGTGGCCTTCCACCCGGGCTGGGTGCGCACCGACATGGGCGGCGACGGCGCCGACATTTCAGTACAGGAAAGTGCGGCAGGCATGCGCAACACGCTGGCCACCCTGCCGGCGTCGGAACAGGCTGTATACCGCAACTACGACGGCGCACCGATCGGCTGGTAAACCCCGGCACTGCGTGGGGTGCGGGTTACAACTATAAAACACGAGACAGCATGATATTGAGCCAGGAACACGACATGATCCGCGACGCCCTGCGCAGCTTTGCGCAAGAGCGTCTCGCCCCCAACGCTGCCCGCTGGGACAGGGAACACCATTTCCCCAGGGAGGAATTGCAGGAGCTCGCCGCCCTGGGCGTGTTTGGCGTGGCGGTGCCCGAAGCGCTCGGTGGCGCCGGCATGGATTACGTCTCTTTGGCCCTGGTACTCGAAGAAATCGCCGCCGGCGACGGCGGCACCTCGACCATCATTTCCGTCAACAACTGCCCGGTGTGCAGCATCGCCATGATGTACGCCAACGACAAGCAAAAGGAACAATGGCTGCGCCCGCTCGCCCAAGGCGCCATGCTGGGCGCTTTTTGCCTGACCGAGCCACACACGGGCAGCGACGCCGCCGCCCTGCGCACCAGCGCTGTACGCGATGGCGACCAGTATGTGCTCAACGGCGTCAAGCAATTCATCACCAGCGGCAAGTATGCCGACGTCGCCATCGTGCTGGCCGTGACCGACAAGGCGGCCGGCAAGAAAGGCATCAGCGCCTTCTGGGTGCCGACCGCCACGCCCGGCTATATCGTCGCCGGGCTGGAACAGAAAATGGGACAGCATTCGTCGGACACGGCGCAGATCGTCTTCGAGAATTGCCGCATTCCGGCGGAAAACCTGATCGGCGAGGAAGGGCAAGGCTACAAGATCGCCCTGTCCGGCCTGGAAGGCGGGCGCATCGGCATCGCTGCCCAGGCGGTGGGCATGGCGCGCGCCGCCTATGAAGCTGCACTCAGCTACGCGCGCGAACGCGAAAGCTTCGGCCAGCCGATTTTCGAGCATCAGGCCGTGCAGTTCCGCCTGGCCGACATGGCCACGCAGATCGAAGCGGCGCGCCACCTGATCCACCATGCAGCAGCCATGAAAGACGCCGGTTTGCCGTGCCTGAAAGAAGCGGCGATGGCCAAGCTATTCGCCTCGGAAATGGCCGAGCGCGTGTGCTCCAGCGCGATTCAGGTGCACGGCGGCTATGGCTACGTGAGCGACTTCCCGGTCGAGCGCATCTACCGCGATGTGCGCGTGTGCCAGATTTACGAGGGCACCAGCGATATCCAGAAGTTGCTGATTGCGCGGGCGCTGTAACGATCGGGCACGCTGGCGCAGGCGTATCGGCGGTCGGCGCCGCTAACAGGTATAGTCATTTTTTTAGACGCTGCCTGGAGAACCGCCCCAATGAATCACATTGCCCCTGTACCGCTGGAAAAAGCCTACCGCCTGCTCAACCACGGCCCCACCGTGCTGGTGTCGGCTCACTATGACGGCGTGGACAACGTTATGGCTGCGGCCTGGGCCTGCGTACTTGATTTTGCACCGCCCAAGGTCACTGTGGTGCTCGATAAAAGCACGCGCACGCGGGCGCTCGTCGAGGGCAGCGGCCTGTTCGTGCTACAGGTGCCGACGGTGGCTCAGCTGCAGCTGACCGAGCAGCTGGGCACCACCAGCCTGGCAGACACACCGGACAAATTACAGCAATCGGGTGTGGAACTGTTCCGCATCGATGGCCACCCGATGCCTTTCGTGACGGGCTGTTCGGCCTGGCTGGCGTGCCGGCTGGTGCCGGAGCCGCACAACCAGAACACCTACGATCTGTTTATTGGCGAGGTGGTGGGTGCCTGGTCCGATACGCGCGTGTTCCAGGAAGGGCACTGGCAGTTCGAGCAAGCCGACCCGGCACTGCGCAGCCTGCATCATGTGGCCGGCGGACATTTTTATGCGATTGGCGAGGCGTTGGACGCCAAAAAATAGCCCCCACCGACAGTGCAACGCAGGCATGACCTAGAGGCGTGCAGTTGACGTTGCGAGGCAAGCCCCCGCAACGGTTTGTTCAGCCGAAAAAAAAGCCCACGGGCATCATGCCAGCGGGCTTCGTTCCAATGTATGACCAATGCTTTAATCGGGCCGGGCTCCAGGGCTATCTGCCAGGTGAGGCGGCGTCTCCAGGCGCCCATGCTATCTGCATAGTGCCCCTGGCGTGTAAATCGACCAATGTATTCGGAAAGACAGCGTTGGCTTCTGTGTCTACAGCGGTCGGAACTTACACAGTTCGTTACGCGGCGCAGCGGCCAAAGGTGGGACTGTTTGCAAAACAAACCTCAACCACAAACGCAGTGTAACACACTTTTTGTGCAGTGCACAAATTTTATTTTGCCGCTGGCTCCGTGGTCATCGGCAACGCTGGCCGTCCCGGCCGGTAACGGCAGGCGCGCTCGAATTCCGAAATCACCTGGGCGCCGAACAGCAGCAAGGTGGCGCCGATTTCCAGGCTGAACATGACGATGATCGCCGTGGTCATCGAACCATACACCACGTTGACCTGCGACAGCGTCGTAAAATACCAGACCAGGATGTGGCGTGCGCACTCCCACAGCGCGGCGGCGGTGACGCCGCCGATCAGCGCGTGCGACAGCGACAGCCGCCCCACCGGCATCACCAGGTAGATCGAGGTCAGCACCAGCACCTCGCCGGCAAAGCCCAGCATGTACAGCAGCACGCCGGACACGCCCTGCAGCGACCATTGATAGCCGAGCAGCCATACGCTCTCCTCGCCCATCACTTGCAGACTGCCCGCCACCAGGGTGACCAGCAGCATGCCGGCGCCCAGGCACAGGATGTAGCAATAGGGCATGATGGCGGAAATCAGGAAACGCCGCCGCTTGATCTCGACCCGGTGCTTGAAAATCACCGACATGGCGTTTTCCAGCACCGTGAACGCCAGCGAGCTGAAAAACAGCATGCAGACCAGCAGCACCCCGCCGACCAGGTCGCGGTGGTCGAGAAAATGTGACACTTCCTCGACGATGGGTCCCGAATGCCCGGGCACCAGCCAGCTCAGGTAACGCCCCAAGGTTGCCAGCAGCACCGATTCATCGATCACATGGGACAAGGCCACCATCACCAGTATCAACAACGGCACGATCGACAGCAGCGAGTAATAGGCGACCGCCCCCGCCAGCAGCAGGCCCTGGTTGGCGCGAAAGCCCTTCAGGCATCGCATCAGGAAGTCCATGGGGTGCGTGATCACGTAGACCAGCCCCCGGCGGTTAAGGAATTTCATTGCTTTATTTTACGCATAAGTGGACGGCACATCTGTGCGTCGTCGTCCACAGCGAGGTGGCGGGCCAGTGATCGCCAGGACGCCACTGCAACGTTTCCCCCGCTATACTGCGGCTATCGCCCACTGCTTGCAAGAAAATACGCTTCCATGTCGCTTACTTATATCTGGTCCGGATTTTTTATTGTCGGCTTGCTGGCCGCGCTCGTACAGTTTTTGTTCATGGGCGACACCGAGATTTTCAAGCGCATCGTCGAAGGCACGTTTGCCTCGGCAAAATCGAGCGTGATGGACATTGCCCTGCCGCTGGCCGGGGTGATGACCTTGTGGCTGGGGATTATGAACATCGGCGAAAAAGCCGGCGCCATCAATGCCCTGGCGCGCCTGATCGCCCCATTCTTTTCGCGCATTTTCCCCGGCGTACCGAAAGACCATCCGGCCAACGGCCACATGGTGATGAATTTTTCGGCCAACCTGCTGGGGCTGGACAATGCCGCCACCCCGTTCGGACTGAAGGCCATGGAAAGCCTGCAAACCCTCAACCCCAAGCCCGATGAACCGACCGACGCCCAGATCATGTTCCTGGTGCTGCATACCTCGGGGCTGACGCTGATCCCGGTAGCGATCATGGCGCAGCGCGCCGTCATGGGCGCGGCCGACCCGTCCGACATCTTCATCCCCTGCCTGATCGCCACCTACGTGGCCACTGTCACCGGCCTGATCGTGGTGGCGATCCGCCAGCGCATCAACCTGTTCAACCGCGTGGTGGTGGGCTGGCTGGGCAGCATGACGGTCGCCATACTCGGCATGATCTGGTATTTCACGCAGTATCTGACCAAGGCCGAAATCCAGCAGTTTTCCACCGTGTTCAGCAACCTGCTGCTGCTGGTCGTGATCGTCGGCTTCATCGCCGGCGCGCTGTGGAAAAAGGTCAATGTCTACGACGCCTTTATCGAAGGCGCCAAGGGCGGCATCGAAATGTCGCTGCGCGTGATTCCCTACCTGGTCGGCATGCTGGTGGCCATCGGCGTGGTCCGCAACGCCGGCGTGTTCGGTTTCGTGGTGGAGGGCTTTACCTGGTTCTTTACCCAGTTGGGCGTGAATACCGATTTTGTACCGGCACTGCCGACCGCGCTGATGAAGCCGCTCAGCGGCAGCGGCGCCAAGGCGATGATGATCGACACCATGCAAACCTATGGTCCCGATTCCTTTGTCGGTCGCCTGGCCTGCGTGTTCAACGGTTCGGCCGATACTACCTTCTACATCGTGGCGCTGTACTTCGGTTCGGTCGGCATCCGCAAGACGCGCTATGCGATCTCGTGCGGCCTGATCGCCGATTTTGCCGGCGTCATCACGGCCATTTCGGTGGCCTACTTGTTCTTCCATTAATCAGGAATGAGGATGCCCATGTTTCGTCGTTTATTCCTGAGCACGCTGCTATTGGCCGGCGTGGTCCACGCCGCCGATTTGCCGGAACCGGTTGCACGGCTGATGCAGGCGGCGCAAATTCCGCCGACAGCAGCCGGCATCGTCGTGCTGCGCGGCGATACGCCGCTGCTGCTTCATAACCCACAGCAAGTGATGCAGCCGGCGTCCACCATCAAACTGCTGACCACGCTGACGGCGCTGGAACAGCTGGGACCGGTGTTTCGCGGCCGCACCGAATTGCGCAGCGGCGCCGCCATCGAGCACGGCGTGCTGCAAGGCGACCTGCTGGTGCGCGGCGGCGCCGACACCGATCTGAATGAAGACGTGCTCACGCACATGTTGCAGGCCTTGCGCAACCAGGGCATCAGCACCATCGCTGGCGACGTGGTGCTGGACCGCCAGTTGTTCCAGCCGGCACGCAGCGATCTTGGCCAGCCACCGTTCGATGAATATCCCTGGGCTTATTACAACGTCATCCCCGATGCACTGCTGATCAATACCAACCTGCTCAAGCTTGAACTGCGGTCGGGCGCTGGCCAGTTGTCGCTGCTGATGTCGCCCGAGATGGAAAAGGTCACGCTGCGCTCGGCCATGACCTTGCGCGATGCTCCCTGCGCCCAGTGGGAACAGGGCTGGCGCACGCCCGAGGTGGTGCGCCAGGGCGAGCAGATCGAGGTGGTGCTGCAGGGCAGTTTCCCGCGCGATTGCGTGCGCACGGTGAACGTCAATGTGCTGGACCCGCACGACTACCTGGCGCGGCTGCTGCGCGCCACCTGGCGCAAGCTGGGCGGCACGCTGACGGGCGTGGTGCGGGAGGCGCAAGCGCCGGTCGTGGCGCAGACGGTGGTGGCGCAAGACTTCAGGCTTGGTGAAAGCAGTGCAGAGCGTGCCGGGCCTGATGCAGAAGGCGCCGCCGCTACCGCCCCGGCACCCTTACCGGCAATATCGGCGCCAGTGGCGCCGACCACCCGCCTGCTGGCCGAACACGTCTCGCGCGCGCTGCCCGAGGTACTGCGCGATGTGAACAAGAACTCCGACAACACGCTGGCGCGCATGGTGTTTCTGAGCCTGGGCAGCATGCAGCCAGACCCGTTGCTGGGCAGCCGCCCCCTGCCGCCCGACGGCACGACCACCACCACCAGCATGCGCGCTGACGCCGTTATCCGCCAATGGCTGCAGCAGCACAACATCGACAGCAGCGGTCTGGTGCTCGACAACGGCTCCGGCCTGTCGCGCAGCGAACGTGCCACCGCCGCGCAACTGGCCGGCGTGCTGCAGGCCGGCCTGCGTAGTCCATGGATGCCGGAATTTCTGTCCAGCCTGCCGATTGCCGCCACCGACGGCACCATGCGCCGCCGCCTGAAGGACAGCCCGGCCGCCAGCCGCGCGCGCATCAAGACGGGCAGCCTGAACGGCGTGATCGCAATTGCCGGCTATGTGCAGGACGCCAACAACCAGCCGCTGGTGGTGGTGGCCATGCTGAACGACCCGCGCGTGGCCAACGGCGCAGGCCGCGCTGTGCTGGATGCCTTGATCGATTGGGCGGCGCGGCAATAACTCACTCGGCAGGCGCCGTCTCGACTGTCGCTGGCGCTGATGCAGGGGCGGGTGCAGCCGGCATCACCGGCAAGGGGCTGGTCAACACATCGAGCAAGGCCGCCGTTTCCGCATCGGGCGTGCCATCGAACAGCGCCGGGCGGTACTTGGTCTGGAATACCGCCAGCACATTGCGGGTGGCCTGGTCCAGTTCGCCGGTCTGCGGCACGGCGTAGCCGACCTGCGCCAGCGTGCGCTGGAACCAGGCGATGTCGGGTAACTGCTGCTGGTAGCCGGGCAGGCGCGCCGCCACGCGGCTCGGCTCCGGCCAGGTGATCAGGCCTTCGTCGGCCAGGCGCTTCCACGGAAACAATGGGCCGGGGTCGAGCTTGCGCTGGGGGGCAATTTCGTTATGGCCAAGGATGTTCTCGGGCTTGATGTTGTGGCGCTTGGCGATGTCCTTGAGCAGCAGCACCAGCTGGTCGATCTGGGCCGGCTTGAACGGATACCACACGCGTCCCTCGGGCGTGTCCTTGAAGCCCGGATGAACGATTTCGATACCGATCGAGGCGGCATTGAGCTGGTTGTAAATCTTCCAGTTGCTGTAGCCGGCATGGTTGGACTGGCGCGACTCATCGACCAGCGCATACACGGTCGGCTGCTCGGTATCGGTCACCAGATAGTGGGCGCTGACATCCTGGGTGGTGAGGATTTTGATCGAGCGCGGCAAATCCGATACCGTGTAGTGGACGATGATGTATTTCACGCGGTCGCTCTGGCCGCGCGCACTCAGGCTGTGGTCGAGACGCAGGCCGGGCGCAGGCGGCGGCACGGTGGCGCAGCCGGCAAGCAGCGCCAGCAAGGTGGACAGGGCGGTCAGCGATACGATCTTCATGGGCGGTCTCGGCAAGAATTCTGATGCGTGGAGTGTAGTGCAATCCGTGCCGCCGCGTGGTGCGCTGGACTACTGAACCGTGTCAGCGGCAGCGACGGCGGCAAGCACTCTCGCAAGGTATGCATGATCAGCGGATGAAGATCGGCGGCGCGGCCAGCGACTGCAATGGGGCGCGGGCCGTAGCGCTGCACCAGCGCCAGCGCCAGGCGCGCCAGTTCGCGGCCAGCTTCGGCCAGGATGGCGCGCGCCTGCGGATCGGCGTCGGCTGCTGCGGCAACGGCCAGCGCCAGCTGGCCAATGGCGCCGCGCTCCTGGCCATAGATGAACTGGCGCGACTGCGCCCAGTCGCTGCCACCCACCTGTGCAAACACCGTTTGCGCCAGCAGCGACTGGCGCCAGGCGCCGGGCTGTTCGTCTTCACGGCGCCAGATATGGCGCATGGCTTCACGGGCGATCCAGAAACCGCCACCGCCATCGTCGAGCGTGACGCCACGGCCGCCGGCGCGGTGAAACACACCGTCCGCATCGAACCATGCGGCAATCGAACCGGTGCCAGCATACACGAGGTAACCCTCACCGGGCTGGAAAGCGCCGAGGCAGGCGATTTCGATATCGCTGCGCACCGTTACCGCCGCTGGCGCAATGTCGAGCGCCGCCGCCAGCCACTCGGCAGGCTCGGTGGCGCTACCATCGAAGCCGGTCAGGCCGGCGCACACCTGCTGCGGGCGCGCCACCGCCAGCACCTGCGCCGCCAGTTGCACCAGCAAACCGCGCACGGTCTCGCGGCCTGCTTCGTTAGACATCTGCGTGGCCGACATGCCGGCCACGGCGCCTTCGGCGACGATGTCGCCCGCCGCATCGGCCAGCGCCCAGCGCGTGCGTGTGCCGCCAGCGTCGATCCCCAAGCCCGGCCCCATGCTCACGC
>JBEVNE010000305.1:0-7839 GCA_040508275.1 Duganella sp. | reverse complement strand
GCCGGCACCGAGGCGGCCAACGCCAGCTTCGGTCTCAACCTCGCCTTGCTGGGCGAGGCGCGCCAGGCCGCGCTGTCGCTCGGGCGCGGCACCGTCGGCGACAACGTCATGTATTTTGAAACAGGGCAGGGCAGTGCGCTGTCGGCCAATGCCCACCACGGCGTCGATCAGCAGACCTGCGAAACCCGCGCTTACGCGGTGGCGCGCAAGTTCAAGCCGCTGCTGGTCAACTCGGTGGTCGGCTTTATCGGCCCCGAGTACCTGTACGACGGCAAGCAGATCGTGCGCGCCGGGCTGGAAGACCACTTCTGCGCCAAGCTGCTCGGCCTGCCGATGGGCTGTGACGTCTGCTACACCAACCACGCCGAAGCCGACCAGGACGACATGGACATTCTGCTGACCATGCTGGGTGCGGCCTGCTGTACTTTCGTCATGGGCATCCCGGGATCGGACGACATCATGCTCAACTATCAGACCACCTCGTTCCACGATGCCCTGTACGCGCGCCGCGCACTCGGCTTGCAGCCGGCGCCCGAGTTCGAGGCGTGGCTAAAACAGATGGCGATTTTTACCCGCGACGAGCGCGCCACGCTGGGGGCGGCAATGCCGCCATCGTTCCAGCGCGCGCTGGCGCAACTGACCTGACCTGGACGGTGGCGATGAGCGAACTTGAACCCCGGCCTGCCGAAGCGGCGGATGATGAGCTGGTGATCGACAACCCCTGGGCGGCGCTGCGCCGTTTCACGGCCGCGCGCATTGCGCTCGGGCGCACCGGGGTAAGCCAGCCGACCGCGCCGCAACTGGCGTTTCAGCTGGCCCATGCGCGCGCGCGCGACGCCGTGCACCAGTCCCTGGACGTGGCGCCGCTGGCGCAGGGCTTGCAGGCCCTGTGCGGTCAGCCTGCGCTGGTGCTGCACAGTGCGGCCGCCAGCCGTCATATCTACCTGCAACGGCCCGACCTGGGGCGGCGGCTTGACGAGGCCTCGCGCGCAGCACTGGCACAGTGCGCAGCGGCGCCCGACGCAGCGGCGCCCGACGCATCAGCGCCCGACGGCTACGACCTGGCGCTGGTGGTCGCCGACGGCCTGTCGGCGCTGGCGATAGAACAGAATGTGCTGCCGTTCCTGCGCAGCCTGACGGCGCGCCTGGCGGCTGAATCCTGGACACTGGCGCCGCCAGCCGTGGTGTTGCAGGGGCGGGTAGCGGTGGGCGACGAGGTGGGGCAGTTACTGCGCGCGCGGGCGGTGCTGGTGCTGGTCGGCGAACGTCCGGGTTTGAGTTCGCCGGACAGCATGGGCTTGTACCTGACCTGGGCGCCGCGCGTGGGCCTGACCGATGCCAGCCGCAACTGTATCTCCAACGTGCGCCCGGCGGGCCTGAGCTACGAGGCGGCGGCATTCAAGCTGCATTACCTGCTGACAGAATCGCGCCGCCGGCAGTTGACCGGGGTGGCGCTCAAGGATGAGACATCGGATGAGGAACCGGCGCTCTCGGCCGCGCGGCGTAATTTTCTGCTGGAATAAATCTATGCACATTGTGTTAAGTGGCGCACAGAGCACGGCGGCAATACACCGTATGATTCAGTCATCTCCTCTGGAGGAGATCCCTAGTTTTGGACTTTGCCCGCTACCCTGCGGGCTTTTTTTTGCCCTTGCATCGAGCATTACGCCACCAGCACCGCATACAGTGACCGCACTTCTTCCGCCGATTCCAGCATGATCGCGTGCAGCGAGCCTTCACCAAGGACGAAATCGATGGTGCGTGCGCCCTGCTGCTGGATCACGTTGGGACGCTGGTAGAGCGGCGAGGGCACGGGCGACAGTTCGTTGGCCAGCAGCAGCGTGTCGCCCAGGGTGTCGGGCGGCAGCGCGCACAGACCGCCCCACATGGTTTCTATCGCCGCCACCACGGCCTCCGGTACATCGAGCCTGGTCATGACGCCGCGGCCGATGGCGATTTCGCCGTGGTCGATCCAGTCTTCCGGTTCGCCATCCATCACCTGCGGATACTCGCCGGCGCAGGACAGCATGTAAAACCCCGCCACTTCATGCATGATGCCGGCAAACAGCGCGGTATCGGCATCGACGCGCGTCACGCGGCGGGCGATCACCTGGGCCAGCGCGGCCACGTGGGCCGTGTGTTCCCATAACTGGTCCATTTTTTTGCGCAGGCCGGGATCGGTGATTTCGCTGCCGATCTGGCGCACGATCAGCGCCGCCACCAGCGACTGCAGCGTGCGCACGCCGAGGCGCTGCACGGCGGCGCGCACGCTGGTGATGGGGTTATCCGTACGGTTGTAGGCGGTGGAATTGGCGATCGCCACGCTGCGTGCGGCCAGCAAGGGGTTTGCCTGGATGAGTTTGGCTGCCTGTTCGCTATGGCAGTCGGGGTCGTTCAACGCCTGCTGCAGCCGCAGCGTGGCGTTGACGTTGGCGGGGAACGTCAGTTCCCCCCGGTTCGCTTGTGCAGCGATGGCGTTGAAGGCGTCGAGTCTGTCCATGTCAAAAATTATACGCGCAATATTTCCACAGGGAACTTATTTGCGTGCAATTATTTTGCGCAGACGGATCGCCTGTTTTTACGTGTTTTACTCTTCGCGGAAGATGGCGTCGCAGCCGTCGATCGGTTCCTTGCCTTTCAGCTCATCGACCAGGCCCAGGTCTTCGAGTTCTTCGACCGCGTTCATATAGCTGTTGGGCTTGGTCGCGCCGATCAGGCGGTACACGTCGCCGTCATCATTGCGGATGCCGATCAGCAGCTTTTCCTGGCGCACTTCGTCCGGGGTGGCCACGTTCAGCAGCAGGTTGCCGATGATCTGTTTGTCGAATTTTGGCGGCGTTACGCCGTCGAGCAGAGCGGTTTTCAAATGGATTCCTTGGTTGAGTCTGTATTGGAGGGGCCGGGGTCCGCACCGGCCACGATGGCATTTTTCAGCTTGGACAGGTTTTTTTCAAGTGCGGCGAAGTCATCGTCAGTGTAGCCGGAGAACATCTGCTTGCCCATGCCCACCACCTTGGGGAACACGGTGTCGAACATCGCCTCGCCGCTGGCGGTCAGGCGCACGAAAAACGAGCGCTTGTCGCAATCGTTGCGATGGCGTTCTACCAGGCCCTTGTGCTCCAGCCGCTCGATGACGCCGGTCAGCGTACCCTTGGTGATCAGCGTCTTTTCGCCCAGCTCCTTGTAGGACATGCCCGGCGTATTGCCGAGCGTGGCGATAATATCGAACTGCGGGTGCGTCAGGCCGTTCTGGCGCACATGTTCGCCAGCGCACCGTTCAAAGTTTTGCATGCATTCGGCCAGCAGCCGGATACTTTTCAAATAACGTTCGCCCATGGGGCGTGATTATAGCTGGTTCGTAATTTGCAGCCGGGACGGCTACTGGGTACTATACGGCGCAGCATCCCACACTCTCTATTTGACTATCCATGCCCCTGCCCGCCGATGTCCTTCGATAAGCTGTCCGGTCTCGCCCGGCAGCGGCCCTTGCGCCTGTTGCTGGTCAACGCCGGTCCGGCGGACGCCATCACCTGGGCCGGACTGGTCCAGCCGTTGCGCATGGCGGCGGCCATGCTGGGTCGCGACGCCTTCCAGCTTGAAACCATGACCCCGGCGCAAGTGGTGCTGGCCCAGCCGGGCTGGCATGTCGCCCTGCTGGTGGCCGACGAAGCAGCGCTGCCCATGCCCGCCGAGCAGGCGCGCGCCGTCATCGACCGTTGCCGCAGCGCCGATTACTGGGGTGGAGTGGGCGCCGGCGTGCTGTGGCTGACCATGGCCGGGGTGATGGCCGGGGTGCGCGTGGCCCTGCCCTGGGGGCTGTATGGCGACAGCGAAACCGTCCATGGCCGCGCCATCCTCAGCCAGCACCTGTTTGCGCTCGACGGCCAGCACCTGAGCTGCTGCGGCGGCGCCGCCAGCATCGACTTTGCGCTGACGCTGATCGAGCAGCTGTTTGGCGCCACGCTGCAAGCCAGTATCAAGGAGCAGTTGTGCATCGAGCGCGTGCGCAGCCACGACGAACGCCAGCGCATCGCCCTGCAGGCGCGCTTTGGCGCCTTGCAGCCGCGCCTGTCGGAAGCGGTCACGCTGATGGAAACCAATATCGAGGAGCCGCTGTCCACCGACGACATTGCCAACCTGGTGGGCCTGTCGCGGCGCCAGCTCGAGCGCCTGTTCAAGCAATACCTGGGCAGCCTGCCGTCGCGCTACTACCTGGAACTGCGACTGCAACGCGCGCGCCAGTTGCTGCTGGAAACCAACCATTCGATCGTGCAAGTGGGTCTGATGTGCGGCTTCTCGTCAGGATCGCATTTTTCCACCGCCTTCGGCGCCCTGTTCGGCAACACTCCGCGCGAGGAGCGCCAGCGGCGGCTGGCCGGCTAAGAGGCCGTTTCAAAAAGACCGCAGCGTCGTTCCAGCGCCTGGCCGTGCTCATGTTGAAACAACCTCTTAGTGATTGATTATTTGACAAGTTTATCCGGTGGCCAAAAATGAAAAACCTTGTCGCCATTTGAAAAGAGTTTTAGCATGCCGCTTTTTATAATGGGTCTGCGCGGCGCGTTGCCGTGTTGACCCAACATTGATAGGGATTGCCATGAACGCCAAAGATACGACCGTAACCACCCGTCCTGTGACTCGTCAGACGTTTGATGATGTCCTGGTGCCGACCTATGCACCGGCTGCGATGGTTCCGGTCCGAGGCGCGGGCCTGGACCTGTGGGACCAGAATGGCAAGCATTACCTCGACTTTACCTCCGGCATCGCCGTCAATTCGCTCGGACATTGCAACCCGATCGTGGTCGAGGCGCTGGTGCGCCAGGCCAATACCGTCTGGCACCTGGGCAACGGCTACACCAACGAACCGGTGCTGCGCCTGGGCCTGGCGCTGACCGAGGCCACCTTTGCCGACCGCGCATTCTTCTGCAATTCGGGCGCCGAAGCCAATGAAGCGGCGCTGAAGCTGGCGCGCAAACATGCGCACACCAAGTTTGGCCCGCACAAGTCGCGCATCGTCTCGTGCCTGCAATCGTTCCACGGCCGTACGCTGTTTACCGTGTCGGTGGGCGGCCAGTCCAAGTACACCGAAGGCTTCGAGCCGCTGCCGCCGTCGATCGACCATATCGCCTACAACGACATCGAAGCAGCGCGCGCCGCCATTACCGATGACGTCTGCGCCGTGATCGTCGAGCCGCTGCAAGGCGAGGGCGGCGTGGTGCCGGGCGATAAAGCCTACCTGCAGGCGCTGCGCGATCTGTGCGACCAGACCGGCGCCGTGCTGATCTTCGACGAAGTACAGTGCGGCATGGGCCGTACCGGCGACCTGTTCCACTACATGACCTACGGCGTCACGCCGGACGTGCTGACCTCGGCCAAGGCGCTGGGCAATGGCTACCCGGTGGCCGCCATGCTGACCACCCACGAACTGGCCGCATCGCTGGGCGTGGGCAGCCACGGCACCACCTACGGCGGTAACCCGCTGGCCGCCACGGTGGCGCTGACGGTGCTGGAAACCATCAACCAGCCAGCCTTCCTGGCGCGTGTAAAAGAAGCCGGCGCCAAGCTGCGCGCTACGCTCGAAAAAGTGGTGGCCGACTACCCGCAAGTGTTCTCGCTGGTGCGCGGCGCCGGCCTGCTGCTGGGCGTGGTGGTGACCGACGCCTGGAAAGGCCGCTCGAAAGACATCCAGAAAGCT
Source organism: Duganella sp. (assembly GCA_040508275.1). GTDB lineage: Bacteria > Pseudomonadota > Gammaproteobacteria > Burkholderiales > Burkholderiaceae_D > Rugamonas. The sequence continues at coordinate 2,147 of JBEVNE010000305.1, read as the reverse complement.
GCCGAAGCCAATGGCCTGATGGTGCTGATCGCCGGCATGGATGTGGTGCGTTTCGCTCCGGCGCTGATCGTCACCGACGAGCAGATCGCCGAAGCGGACCGCATTGTGCGCCTGTCGCTCGATGGTTTGCTGAAGGCGTAGGCGGAAATACTCGCCGCCCCCGTCATCCTCGCGCATGCGGGGATCCATAGAAAGCGTGAGTTGTGCAAACGTTGTATGGATCTTCGCTTCCGCGAGGATGACGGCTTTTTGGTCCCGGGTCCGCGCGCGGGCCTGTGCTGTGCATCACGTGCATCACCATAGGAGCTCCCCATATGTATGTAGTCCGTCCGGTCGAACTTGCGGATATCGCAGCCCTCGAGGCGCTGGCCGCAGTGCCCATGCCGGGCGTGCACACCTTGCCCAAGACGCGTGAAAAAATCCTCGCCATGATCGAGGCGTCGCTGGCCTCGTTTGCCGCGCAGGTGGATATTCCCAGCGAAGAATCGTACCTGCTGGTGCTCGAATCGCTGGCGGATCGCGCGATTGTCGGCACGGCCGCGATCTTTGCCGCCGCCGGTTCCAACGGTACCTATTTTTCGTTCCGCAACGACGTTATCCAGCAAGTCTCGCGCGACCTCAATATCAGTCACAGCGTGCATGCACTTACGCTGTGCTCGGAGCTGACCGGTTATTCGCAGCTGTCGAGCTTTTATGTGGGAAAGCAGGAACATGGCACGCCGGAAGCGGCGCTGCTGTCGCGCGCGCGGCTGATGTTTGCCGTGCTGGCGCCGCACCGTTTTGCCGACCGCTTTTTCGTGCCGCTGGCCGGCGTGACCGACAGCGACGGCGGCTCCCCATTCTGGGATGCGCTGGGCCGAAAATTCTTCCAGATGGATTTTCTCGACGCCGAACGCGTGATCGGCGGCGCCCGCAACCGCACGCTGATCGTCGAACTGATGCCGCACTACCCGGTGTATGTGCCGCTGCTGCCCGGCGATGCCCAGGCCGCCATGGGCCAGATCCATCCCTCGGGCGAGCTGGCTTTTAATTTGCTGACCGCCGAGGGCTTTGAAGCCGACGACTATATCGACCTGTTCGACGGCGGCCCGATCCTGCAGGCGCATAAAAATTCGTTGCGCACGTTTACCGGCGCCTTGCAGCGCCGCGTCAGTACCGCCGCCGAAACGCGCGACCGTGGCCGCGAACCGGCGCTGCGCTATGCGATATCCTCTGGGACAGAACATAACTTCCGCGCCGTGATCGCCCACACCGCCGCCCTGGAATCCCAGGTGACGGTGGCGTTGCCGGCAGAGGTGCTGGAAACGCTGCAAGTAGCCGATGGCGATACCGTCATCTGCGTCAGAATCTGAGAGTGGACACCCTATGCTAGTAGTACGCGCCATCCAAGCCGACGACCTCGACGCCCTGTACGTCATGGCCACCCAGGTCGGCAGCGGCATGACCACCCTCAAGCCCGACATGAAAATGATGGGCGACCGCGTGGCGATTGCCGTTGCCTCGTTTGCCGAAACCATCGCGCCCGAAAAGCGCGACTACCTGTTCGTGATGGAAGACACCGACAACGGCCGCCTGGCCGGCGTCTGCGCCATTAAGGGCGCGGTCGGGCTGAACGAGCCGTTTTATAACTACCGCATCGGCACGCTGGTGCACTCGAGCCGCGAGCTCGATGTGTTCACCCGCATGGAAACGCTGTACCTGTCGAACGACCTCACGGGCAGCACCGAACTGTGCTCGCTGTTCCTGCATCCCGACTACCGCACCGGCAACAACGGCAAGCTGCTGTCCAAAAGCCGCTTCCTGTTCATCGCCCAGTTCCCGCACCTGTTTACCGAAAAGCTCATCGCCGAGATGCGCGGCTACCAGGAAGACGATGGCCGCTCGCCGTTTTACGAAGGGCTGGGCCGCCACTTCTTCAAGATGGATTTCGACCACGTCGATGCGCTCACCGCCGTCGGTAAAAAATCGTTCATCGCCGAGCTGATGCCGCGCCAGCCGCTGTACGTCGACTACCTGCCGCAGGACGCGCAGGACGTGATCGGCAAGGTGCATGTGTCGACCGCGCCGGCGCGTCGCCTGCTGGAACAGGAAGGCATGTACTTCGAAGGCTACGTCGATATCTTCGACGCCGGCCCGGTGCTGCAAGC
>JBEVNE010000230.1:0-14617 GCA_040508275.1 Duganella sp. | reverse complement strand
GTTTGCGCTGGCGGGCCTGAACCTGGCCGACAAGCGCTACTTCTCGCAGGCTTTCCAGTGCAGGGCCGGTATTTATACCGCCGATGGCCGCCAGCTGAAACTGTCGGCGCGCTACGAGTTCTAACAGGTTTTTCGAGGTCCCGTTAAGTGAAACAGTGATACTCTCTCCGGCTGCGTGGGTCATCCACGCACTGGCAGGTTATTTTCAGAGATAGGTGAGCAGATGAACGGTATGAGCGACGAACAAAAGACTACCGAAGGCAAGGTAATGAAGATCTACAAGGATTCTGCGCCCGAGATTCAAAACCTGTTCGAATGGGCCCACATCAACCATGTGGCCTGGAGCGTGGCCGTATTGATGACCGGCCTGGTGATATGGCTGTCGGTGGCGCTGATCAACGCTGAAAATCAGCGCAACGCCCTGGTCAATCAGCAGTGCCAGGATAAGCTGTTCACCTCCGAGATCGATAAAAAGTGCCTGCGCATGGTCAACTCGCGCGACCACTGGTGGCAGCACCTGACCTACGCGTTGACCCACTTGAACCCGTAAACGCTTTTTCTGGAGGCGTAGCAATGAAGCAGGTAATCCTGGTGACCGGCAGCAGCCGTGGCATAGGTGCTGCCACGGCGCTGATGGCCAGCCGGCGTGGTTATGCTGTCTGCATCAACTATCACAGCAATGCCCAGGCCGCCGAGCAGCTGCGTGCGCAGATCGTCGCCGAAGGCGGGGAGGCAATTGCCGTGCAGGCCGATGTGAGCGTGGAAGCCGACGTGTTGCGCCTGTTTGCTACCGTCGATGCGCAACTGGGGCCGCTGACGGCGCTGGTGAATAACGTCGGCGTGCTGGCGCAGCAGGGCAAGCTGGTGGACATGTCGGCCGAACGCCTGCAGCGCGTGCTGACCACCAATATCCTCAGCTATTTCCTGTGCAGCCGCGAAGCGATCCGTCGCATGGCCACCTCGCATGGCGGCGCCGGCGGCGGCACCGTCAACGTCGGTTCGGGCGCCTCGAAGCATGGCGCCGGCAATGTATACGTGGACTACGCTTCGACCAAGGGCGCCATCGATGTCATGACGCTGGGGCTGTCGAAAGAGCTGGGGCCGAAAGGCATACGCGTGAACTGCGTGCGCCCCGGGATTGTCTACACCGACATCCACGCCAGCGGCGGCGACCCGGACCGCGTCAACAAGCTCGCTTCCACCGTGCCGATGCAGCGCGGCGGCCAGCCCGAGGAAATCGCCGAAACCATTTTGTGGCTGCTGGGGCCACAGTCCTCGTATGTGAGCGGCGCGTTGCTCGACGCCGGCGGAGCGCGCTGAATTTAGCTGTGGATCACTACTGTGCAGGTGGTGCCAGCCACCAAGGCCAGGTCTTTCGGCTTGTCGTCGATATGGATGCGCACCGGCACCCGCTGCGCCAGTCGCACCCAGCTGAAGGTCGGATTGACATCGGCCAGCAGCTCGCGCCCGAGGTTGGCGTCGCGGTCGGTGATGCCGTGGGCGATGCTGTCGATGTGGCCGTGCAGTTCCTGTTCGCCGCTCATCAGCTGCACGCGCACCTTGTCGTTGACCTTCAGCAGCGGCAGCTTGGTTTCCTCGAAATAGCCGATCACATAATAGGATGCGCTGTTGATCACCGCCAGCTTGGCCGCCCCCACCGCGGCAAAGTCGCCGGCGTGCACATTGAGGTTGGTGACATAACCGGTGACCGGTGCGCGTACCACCGTGCGCTCCAGGTTGAGCGCGGCCAGGTCGCGCGCCGCCAGCGCCGCCTGGTACTGGGCCGATGCCGTATCGGCGGCAAATTCCGCCGTTTCGCGGTTTTCGGCCGATACGATGGCGGCGTCGAGCGCCGCACGGCGGCTGGCTTCGCGCGTGCGCCGGCCTTTTTCCACGCTGTAGGATTTGAGCGTTGCCGTGGCCTGCGCCAGCGCATTGCGGTAGCGCGCCTGGTCCACCACGAACAGTACATCGCCTTGCTGCACCAGCTGGTTGTCGTGCACGCGCACCTCGGTGACGGCGCCGGCCACGTCGGCGCTGATGGCGACCACGTCGGCCTTGATGCGGCCATCGCGGGTCCAGGCCGATTCCATGTAATGGTCCCAGGCGCTGCGGCCCAGGTATAGCGCTGCACCCAGGAGCAAAACTGTCAGCGTAAAACGGAAGATTTTAGTAGCGTTCACGGCGAACTTTCATCAAAGTGTTAATACAGGGTGACCAGCAGGCCGCTGAAGATGCAGACAAACAGGCACACGCGCACCAGCGCCGGGTGCCAGCTGCGGCGGTAGGCGCCCAGCGCAGTGAGTACGCGGTCGAGCACCACCTGGCCTAGCAGGCTGAATAAAAACAGCGGCAGCACGCCGGGCAGCAGCACGCCAAACAGGTTGATATCACGCGGCATTTGGAAATTCTCCTGTCGATAGTTGGTCCAGCAAGGACGTATAAATGGCATGCAGATCGGCCAGCGCCGTGTTCAGCGCTTGCTGGCGTTCCTGCTTTGCTGCGGGCAGCGTGCTGCGGATTGCCGTCCCTGCTTGCAGCACCGCTTCCAGCGCCAGCTGGCCATGAAAGCGCTGCGGCGTGTCCAGGTAAGTGGCCAGGCGCTGCACCACCTGGCGCAGGCTGTCGGCCACTGGCCCGGGCCGCGAGCTTGCTAACAGCTGGCGCAGTTCGATGATGGCGTGGCCGAGTTCCAGCAGGACCAGGCCCTGGCGCACCACGGCGCGCACGGCTTCGCTTGGTGCCGGACCGGCAGCGGCATTCAGTTGGCTCAGCAGGTCGCGCACGCGGTTGTCAAAGCGCCGCTTCAGGCGTGGCAGCGCCGCGCTGCAGGCATCGCGTGCCTGGCGCCATAGCGCGCGCGCCACGTGGTCGCGCTGGCCCATCGTATGCTCGGGCAGCAGCACGGCAAACATCACGTAAGCCATGACCACGCCCATGATCAAGGACAGTTCGGTGGACAGAAACGCTTCGACGTCGTAGTGCATCTGGTTGGCCGGCACCAGCAGCGTGGCCGGGAACAGCCCCAGGCCGATGCCAACACCGGCCCATTTGGGCAGCGTGGTCAGGTAGGCGCCGAGCGCAAACAGCGGCAGCGTGGCCAGCACCATGGGCGCAAAATCGTCGGCGCGCGCCACCAGCCAGAATTCGCAGATAAAGCTCAGTGGTACGGCGATCAAAAAGCCGGTCAGCACCTGCTGCACCATGGCGGTAGGGCGCGGCGAGGATGAGGCCAGCGCGCAGAAAATGGTCGCCATCAGGATCACATTGGCCATGCCGGGCCAGGCCAGCCAGTACCAGACGCCGGCTGCCGCCAGCACCGTCACGCCGGCGCGCACGCCCGATGCCAGCACGATGGCCGGCGGGGTTTTTGGTGCATAGCTGCCAGGATCGCTGACCTGCTGGCGCTTGTCGTCAGCCAGGCCATGGTAGAGCGCGGCAAATTCGCCGAGGTCGCGGACAAAGCGCTGCAGCAGTTCCATTGCGGTGTCGCAGTCGATCAACTGGGCGCGCGGCAGCGATATATCAGCAGCGGCCGTCAGGTGCGTGCGCGCAGCGGCGATATCGATCGCCAGGGTGGTGCGCAGCTGCGCCATGCGCGCGGCGGTGAGGTCGTCGCCTAACGCCTGCGCCAGGTGCTGCTGCAGTGGCTCCACCAGCGCCAGCAGCGGCGAGGTAGAATCGCTGCGCAGGCGCTGCAGCAGCCGGTGCAAGGTGTACAGCGTGGTCAGCACATCCATGAAGGCGGCGTTAAAGGCGTGCAGCTGGCGCGTGTGGCTGTGGGCGTGGCCGGCTTCAAAATAGGCGGCGGCGCGGCCCGATTCCAGCGCTGCGATATCGGCGGCAAACTTCAGGTGATGCAGTTCCATCTCGGCGGCGGACAGGCGGTGTGCCAGCACTTGCTGGCAAAAGCCGATAAAGCCGGTGTAGCGCGCCTGCACGGTGCGCATCACGGTCTGGCCATGGCGGCGCGGGAAGATCACGTCGTGTACCACGGTGGCGCAGATGATGCCCAGTCCCACCTCGGTCAGGCGCGTGACGGCCAGCGTGAACACGTGGCCGGGCGCATCGATGGCCGGCACGGCGATCATGCAGGCGGTGTAGCCTGCCAGCACAAAGCTGTACGAGCGCTGGTTGCGGTGCATGGCGGCGCCGCCCGTGCACAGCGCCACCCACAGCGCTACGCCAGCGAGCAGCAGCGGCGGCGATTGCGGCGCCAGCGCCACCAGCACCACGGCGGCGGTGCAGCCGACCACGGTTCCGAGCAGTCGATTGAAGGCTTTTTCCAAGACCAGGCCGCTGCTGGGCAAGGCCAGGATGATGGTGGTGGCCAGCGCGGTAAACGGCGAGTCGAGTTCGAGACGGAAGGCCAGCCACAGGGCGGAAAACGCCGCCAGCATCGATTTGAACACATACATCCAGCGCGGACCCTCGAGCTGGGACCAGGCGCGTGTTTCCTGTGCCAGCCAGTGCGCCGCTCCCCGCGCCGCGTGCTGTGTTGAATGGTTGGCGGCGGGGGGAGGAGTCATGAAGGGGCTAGCCTATGTGAGTGCTTCGAGGTTATCGAGCTGCCTTGCCAGCAGCGTTTCCAGTGTTTTGATCTCTGCGGCGGTATAACCGTCGTAGGCGTGGGTGGTGGCGCCCCATACTTCGGGCATGACTTTTTCAGCCATCTGGCGCCCGGCATCGGTCAGCGTGATCATCACGCAGCGGCGGTCGCCAGGGCGGTTGCCGCGCGAGATCAGGCCCTGCGCTTCCAGGTCATTGCAGACGCGCGTGAGGTTGGCCGGCTTTTCCATGCACGCTTCACCAAGCGTGGACGCGGTCGAGGTCTCATTGTCCGAGCCGTACAGCACTGCCAGCACCATGTAGCTGGCGTCCACCAGATCGTGCTTGCGCAGTGCGGCGTTGCTCAGATCCTTGATGCGCTTTTGCACGTGGTAGGTCATGCGCAGCAGGCGCATGAGATCCTCGGGAAAATCCGGGATGCGGGCATGGATGTTTTTCAGGCGCTTGTTGGTCGCGTCGAAACTACGGCTCATTGCCTGGCTCCTCTCGTGTATAGTCTTATAAAGGATCGATTGTACTATCAGTCATCCGACCCTAATCCAGTTTTGTCCCTCCGCCCAGCGCCGCCATCAGCAATGCGTAGTGATCGAGTTGTTTGCTGGCCACCTGCGCCATCTGCTGCTGTTCATTCAATAGTGTCAGCTGGGCGTTGATGACGTTCAGCGCATCGGTCATGCCGGCGCGGTAGGCGCTTTCGGCCAGTTGCTGCTGGCGCCGGGCCGACGTCAGCGCGCGCTGCGCCACCTGCTCCTGCTGCGCCACCGAAGTCATGCCCACCACGGCGTCAGCCACTTCGTGCATGGCTTCGATCACGGCGCCGTTGTACTGCTCAACAGCGACGTCATACAGCGCGCTCTGGTTGCCCAGCGCGCTGCGCAGGCGGCCGCCTTCAAAGACGGGCAGGCTGATGGCCGGCGTGACGCCCAGCATTTTCGAGTGGCTGTCGAAAAAACGCGAGAAGCCGAGCGACTGCAAACCGGCAAAGGCGGCCAGGTTCACATTCGGATAAAAATCGGCGCGGGCGCTGTCCACCCGCGCACCGGCAGCCTGCGCGCGCCAGCGCCTGGCCACGATGTCCGGCCGGCGGCCCAGCAGCTCGACCGGCAGCGTGGCGGGCAAGCGGGCAGCGGTGCCTGCTTCAAGGGTCAGCATTGGCCGGGCGATCGATTCGCCGTCGCCCGGTCCTTTGCCGATCAGGGCTGCCAGCTGGTTGCGCAACACGGCGATGGCGGCGCCGATCTGCTCGTGTTCGCGCTGGCCTGCCGGCAGCGTTGTTTCGATGTTGGCTACTTCGAGCTCGCTGGCCAGGCCGGCGGCGCGGCGCTGGCGCGTGATCTCGAGGATGCGCTGGCGCTGCACCAGGTTTTCGGCCACGCTGTCCTGCAGCGCATAGTCGAGCGACAACTGAATATACGCGCGCACTACGGCCGTTTCCAGCGTCAGCCGCGCCATCTGCGCCTCTGCCGACGCCACCCTGATCTCGTCGATGGCGGCGGCGAGCGCTGCGTGGTTGCGGCCCCACAGATCGAGGTCGTAAGAACCCGACAGGCTGGCGGTGTTCTTCCACGCATATTTGCCGGCCAGCGCAGCGGGTATGGCGCCGTTGGCCGTGTACAGCTCACGGTCGATGCTGGCCGAAGCATCGACGCGGGGCAGGGTGGCGGCGCGCGCCACGCCGGCCAGCGCCTCGGCCTGGCGCACGCGCGCCTCGGCGCTGCGCAGGCTGGGACTGTCGGCAATCGCGGCGGCCACCAGCCGGTTCAACTGGCTGTCATGCAGCGCTTCCCACCAGGCTTCGGTCGGCCACGCTGCATTGGCGCCATCGGCCGCCGTGGACAGCTGGCCCTCGATGGCGCTGCCCAGTTTGAGCGTCTGTGGCGCCACAGGCTGTGCGTGCGGGGCGATGTTGCCCATGTCGGCGCAGCCCGCCAGCAGCAGCGCGCTGGCGCACAGGGCCGCGCCTAGCGTGAGCGTGGCGCAGCGGGGCAGCCGGAGTGAAAGTGCGTGCATGGACGGTCAGCTGGTTGCTTAGTGAGCTTGTTGCTGGCGCAGGAAGGCCGCTTCGAAATCGGCCTCGCTTTGCAGCAGGGTGCCGTTTTTGCGCGCCTCGATGACTTCTGCCTTGACCTGTTCGCGGGTCAGGCCGGCCGGTGCTTTGGCCGTTGCCGGTTTGCCGTTGATGGTGACGGCGGTAGCGGCGGCGTTGGTCGTTGCAGCAGCAGTAGCCGCGACAGTCGCAGGCGCGGTGGCGGCGGCGCCCCGCGGCGCTTCCTGGGCCAGGGCGCTGGTAACGGTGGTGGCCGTGGCGGCAATGGCAAACGCCACGGTGGCGGCGCGCAGCAGGTTTTTGGTCGTGGTGCTCATGGTGAACCTCCTTTGTTTGATGAGGTTAACTATATCTATGAATATTACATTTGTAAAGTAAAATTTTCTTATCATAGCGATAGCGTGCTGCTTGCGACGTGCAGGCAAGGCGCCCCGTATGCGCGTGCACGCACCGAAGCGGCGCGCTGGCCGTGGTCGAATAAGGTTTTACTGGTAACCCATCAGAAGGAGCAGATCATGGCAGACAGCACCCTGGACCCCGATAACATCCTGGAAGGTAATGACCGCAGCCTGGGCAGCGGCCATGGCACGCGCGCGCTGGGACCGAGCGACAATTCCGACAGCGGCAGCGATGTGGCCAATGATCACGATCTGGCGCTCGACAGCGACACCGATGCCCAAGGCACGGGCGAACGCATCGACGTCGGCTCGCAAACGCTGGAAGCGGGCGATATCGGCTTCGATCATGTCGAGGCGATGCCGCCGTCCGGCCGCGTGGTGGATGGCGATTTCCAGGACGTGGTGCCACTGGAGGCGGATGGCAGCGTGCCGGACGATCACGAACCGTTTGACGATCGTGGCGACAGCGATAGCGAAATCAAGGGGGATATAGAAGGCGGCGAGGAACTGGGACGCCGCAGTGGCGGCGTGCCGGTGGCGCGGCCGTAGTCGCTACGCATCCCCATCCATTGACAGCGTAAGGCGAAAAAAAAGCTTGCACCGAGGTGCAAGCTTTTTTTATGCAGCCGAAGCGACTTCGATCAGGCGAAGTTGGCGGCTGCGAATTCCCAGTTGGCCAGCGCGAAGAAGGTCTCGATGTACTTTGGACGCACGTTGCGGTAGTCGATGTAGTAGGCGTGTTCCCACAGGTCGCAGGTGATCAGCGCTTTGGCATCGGTGGTCAGCGGGGTGGCGGCGTTCGAGGTGTTGACGATGTCGAGCGAACCGTCGGCTTTTTTCACCAGCCAGGTCCAGCTCGAACCGAAGTTGCCAACGGCCGATTTGGTGAACTCTTCCTTGAACTTGTCGAACGAGCCCCATTTGGCGTTGATGGCGTCAGCCAGCGCGCCGCCGACGGCTTTGCCACCTGGGGTCAGGCTGTTCCAGTAGAACGTGTGGTTCCATACCTGGGCCGAGTTGTTGAAAATGCCGCCCGACGATTTCTTGACGATTTCTTCCAGCGACAGGTTTTCGAACTCGGTGCCCTTGATCAGATTGTTCAGGTTGGTCACATACGTTTGATGGTGCTTGCCGTAGTGGTATTCCAGGGTTTCTTGCGAGATGTGCGGTGCCAGGGCGTCGATGGCGTACGGCAGGGTAGGCAGAGTATGTTCCATGGAGTTTCCTTTATTGAATAAGGTTATGTCAAAACCGGATGGTTTTTGGCGAAACGTTCATTATTGTAAAGCGGTTACCGTCCGCTTGTGCAAATGGCCCGTGTTTCTGTGTGGGTTCAGCGCACTCCGGCGTCATCGCACGCGGCGCGTGGTTTCGCGCACCACCAGTTCCACTGGTGGTACGGCGCCGTCCGCCGCTTCGCCATTGATGATGCGCAGCAGCGCCTGGGTGGCGATCAGGCCGGTGTCGTACAGCGGCTGGCGGATGGTGGTCAGCGGCGGCGTGGTGTAGGACGAGCCGGGCAGGTCGTCGAAACCGACCAGCGAAATATCGTCGGGCACGCGGATGCCCTTGCGGTACAGCGCCAGCCGCGCGCCGTAGGCGCTCAGGTCGTTGGCGGCGAAGACGGCGGTAAATTGCTGGTGCGTGTCGAACAGGCGGTTCATCGCCAGCATGCCGCTCGATTCATGGTAATTGCCATCGACGATCAGCGCCGGATCGATGGCGATCTGCGCTTCGTTCAGCGCGCGCTGGTAGCCGGCCAGCCTTTCGTTGGCGTCGTGGTTGTCGCTCGGGCCGCAAATAAAGGCAATGCGGCGGTGGCCCAGTTCCACCAGGTGACGCGTGGCCAGCCAGGCGCCGTATTCGTTGTCGGTCTTGAAGCCCAGCGTGGTCGGCGTGTGCAGCGTGCGGCCGGTCGAGACGATCGGGCGCTGGCTGGAAAAGCCGAGCACGGCTTCGTCGGAAATCCGCCCCGACAGCAAAATGATGCCATCGACCTTGCGCGCCAGCAGCAGGCGCACGCGGTCGGCTTCTTCTTCGGCGTTCCAGTGGCCGCTGACGATGACCGAGGCATAGCCGGTACCCTTGAGTCCGTCGTCGATGCCGCGCAGGGTTTCGTCGAAGAATGGTGAGGAAATATCCTGCACGACGATGCCGATGGTCATCGAGCGGCCTTTTTTCAGGCCTTGCGCCATCTGGTTGGGCGCAAAATTCATCTTGGTAATGGCGGCCAGCACGGCCTGGCGCTTGTCGTCCGAGACCTTGGCCGTGCCGTTGAGGATGCGCGAAACCGTACTGGGCGACACTCCCGCCTGGCGTGCTACGTCCATTAATGTCGATGGGCCGGAGGAGGGGCTAGTGTCTGGCAACGTGCAATCCTTGTTCAAGTGTTATGAAAACCTTTTCAGCGAAGATTACCATAAATCATTTCTCTCCGGTCTGCACCGTCGCTACCGTTACAGTTGCCGTGCCTTCGGCCAGGCGCAGCTGCAGCTTGCCCGGTGCGGCAATCTGGCCCGGTGCGCGCAGCACGGCGCCGTGTACATCGGTGACGATGGCGTAACCGCGTTCCAGTGTGCGCTGGGGATTGAGTAATTCGAGCTGGGCTGCCAGCGCTGCCAGCGCCGCCTGGCGCTGCTGCAGCGAGCGCGCCATGCCGATGGCGGCGCGGTGGCGCAAGCCGGCCAGCGTGTTGCGCGCTGCCTCGGTGGCGGGGGCGCAGGCGGCCACGCGCGCGCCCAGGCGCTCAAACTGGTGGCGTGCGCGCGTGAGTGGTGCGCGGTTGGCGTGCGTCATGGCGGTGGACAAGGCCAGCAGGCGCAGGCGCTGCTGGCGGATCTGCGCCGTTGGGTTGAGCAGCCGGCGCGCATGGCTGTCCAGCGTTTGACTGGCGTCGCTGAGCGTGCGGCGCATGGCGCGGCGCAGGTCGTTGGCGTCGTTGCGCAGCGAGGCCAGCCAGTCGGCGCGCGGCGTCACCGCCAGTTCGGCCGCCGCCGTCGGCGTGGCGGCGCGCAGGTCGGCGGCAAAGTCGCAGATGGTGAAATCGGTCTCGTGGCCCACGCCGGAAATCACCGGCATGCGGCAGTTGGCCACCGCGTAGGCCACGTCCTCGTCGTTGAACGACCACAGGTCTTCGATGCTGCCGCCGCCCCGGCAGACGATCAGCACGTCGCAGTCGTTGCGCAGCGAAGCGGTATCGATGGCGGCGGCGATTTTTTCCGCCGCCAGCTGTCCCTGCACGGGCGTCGGATACAGCACCACCTGCACATGGGGCGCGCGCCGCCGCAGCGCGGTCAGCACGTCGCGCAGCGCGGCCGCCTGTGGGCTGGTGACGATGCCCACCGTGCGCGCAAACAGCGGCAGGGCGCGCTTGCGATCCGGGTGGAACAATCCGGCTGCATCGAGCTTTTCCTTGAGGCGCTGGAAGGCCTCGAACAGCGAACCGACGCCGGCGCGGCGGATTGCTTCCACATTGATCTGGTAATCGCCACGGGCGCCGTACAGCGTGACCACGGCGCGCACTTCGACCTTGTCGCCTTCGCGCGGGATGAAGTTGGCATATTGAGCACGGCCGCGGAACATCACGGCGCGCACCTGGGCGGCATTGTCCTTGAGCGTGAAATACCAGTGGCCGGAGCTGGCGCGGGTAAAGTTGGAGACTTCGCCAGCAATCCAGGTCAGTGGAAACGAGCGCTCGAGTAGCCGCGCCACTGCCTGGTTCAGGGCCGTGACGGTGAGCACCGGCGCACTGGCCGGGGCTGCTGAGGGGGCATGTGACGGGTCGTCGAAATCCATGGCTTTTTAATTAAGGAAACTGTCCACACTATGTGAGATTGGTAACACTGCGGTCATACTCCATGCAGCACAGCCGATATTATAGGTAGGTGTTTGATTTTAAAGGAAAAATATTTCTGCCAGTTTTGCAGGCACGGGCTAAAAACCCTTATGGATCAAGCACTTTGCCATGCACCGTGGCAGTTACGCACAAAGTTATCCACACAAACTGTTTATGACCTGGCACGCTCCCTGAATGCTGCGATGATTTCGGCACAGGCCGCGTCCACCGTTTGCCGCGCCGTATCCACCGCCAGTTCCGGCGCCCGTGGTACTTCGTAGGGCGAGGAAATGCCGGTAAATTCGGCAATCTGGCCGGCGCGGGCACGCCGGTACAAGCCCTTGACATCGCGCCGTTCGCACGCTTCCAGCGGGCTGTCGCAGTAGATTTCCATGAATTCACCGGGCGCAAACAGGGCCCGCACCATGGCGCGGTCGGCGGCAAATGGCGAAATGAAGGCGCCGATCACGATCAGGCCGGCGTCTGCCATCAGTGCCGCCACGTGGCCGGCGCGGCGGATATTTTCCGCGCGGGCGGCAGCGTCAAAGCCCAGGTCGCTGCACAGGCCGCTGCGCAAGGCGTCGCCATCGAGCACGTACACGGCGCGTCCTTCCGCGCGCAAGGCTTGCGCCGCGGCATCGGCCAGCGTCGATTTGCCAGCGCCAGACAGGCCGGTGAACCAGAGAACGCGCGGTGCGGGAAGGTCGGTGGTCATACAGCCTTTCAGATTGAAACAGCGTGAGCCCGTGATGATAAGGTATCTGTGCGTGACGTAGCGGTCGCGCTGGGGATAACTCGTGCCGCCTGTTTTTTGAGCAGTGCTATAACTTTGTTACAAATCAATGACTTGATGATCAAGGTTTGCCTTTGCTCACAATTTTATCCACACAAAATGTGCAGAAGTCGCGAGTTCTCCACTGGCAAGCTGGAAATCCCCTGCAAAAGCGTCTGCCTTATTTTTAAGCTGAATAAAAATTATCTTTAAAATCAAAGGTCTGTCGAATGCTGGAAGTCCTTGCGCACAATCTTATCCACATTTTTTGTGCAGAACCGCACAGTTGTGCTGTTTGCATGTGCAAACAGTAACTTTTTTGGCGCCGCATCGCGTGTACGGCCCAGGATGCTGGATTTTTACGCACGGAAACAAAAGCCAATGAAATCAAGGACTTTGGCAGGGCAGCGTAGCGTTGCGCACAATCTTATCAACAGAATATGGGCATAAGTTGGCATAACTTTTGCTGTGTGGGGAAAACACTGCGAAGGCAGCGCTGCGTGATTTTTAAGCGCGATAATAATTCCTTTTAAAAACAATGGCTTGATGATGACTGTTCATGCTTGCTCACATCATTGTCCACAGAAAATGTGCAGAAGTCAGTCGGCTTCTCCACTTGCCGACATCGCCCCAACACGATACATTGCGGCTTCGGGTTTGTTGGCCCGTTCTCATTCAGACACAGGAGTTAGTTTTGCTCGCTATTTTCCAAGCTGCCGGCTGGCCCATCTGGTTGTTGCTGGTGGCCTCCATCGTTGCAACCGCACTCATCATTGAACGTTTGCTCTCTTTGCGGCGCAGCAAAGTTTTGCCGAAGCAATTGCTCGATGAAGTCTTGCAGGTTTATCGCAGCGGCAACATCACCGCTGACACGATCGACAAGCTGGAAAAAAGTTCGCCGCTCGGCGTGGTGCTGTCGGCGGCGCTGCGCAATATCAAAGCGCCGCGCGATGTCATGAAGGAGTCGATTGAAGAGGCGGGCAGCGGCGTGGCGCATACGCTCGAACGCTTTCTGACCACGCTGGGCACCATCGCCACGCTGGCGCCATTGATGGGCCTGTTCGGCACGGTGGTCGGCATGATTGAAATTTTCGGTGCGCAAAACCCGGCTGGCGCCAACCCGGCGCAACTCGCACACGGGATCTCGGTGGCGCTGTACAACACCGGCTTTGGCCTGGCAATCGCCATGCCGACGCTGGTGTTTTACCGCCATTTCCGCGCGCTGGTGGACAGTTTTGTTATCGACATGGAGCAGCAGGCTGTCAAGTTTGTCGACGTCGTGCATCGCCAGCGCAACTGAGGACCAGGCATGAATTTTCGCAAAGGTAAAAGCCGCGAAGACCCGGAAATCAACCTGATTCCGTTCATCGATGTGCTGCTGGTGATTTTGATTTTTCTGATGGTATCAACTACCTATAGCAAATTCACCGAGCTGCAGATTACGCTGCCGACGGCCGAGGCGCAACAGCAGGAAGACAAGCCGTTCGAGCTCAACGTGACCGTCGATGCCAAGGGTAATTACACGATCAATGGCGATGCGATCTCGTTCCGCGACGTTACCGGCCTGGCGCAAGCCATGCAGGACGCGGCGAAAAAAGGCGCACGCGCCGAACAGTTGCCGGTGGTAATCGTCAATGCCGACCAGTTCGCCATGCACCAGATGGTGGTCAATGTGATGGAAGCGGCGCGCATCGCCGGCTATGACCGACTGACGTTTGCGGCGCAGACGGGCGGCGGGAAGTAAGCTTGGCCAATTCCACCTCGTCCGGCTCGGCGCTGGAAACCACGCTGACCCGCAACTGGCTGCGCCGTGGCCCGCTCGCTTGCGCGCTGTGGCCGCTGTCGCTGGTGTTCCGCGCACTCAGCGGCGTGCGCAGGGCGCTGTTCCGTGCCGGCTGGCTGGCATCGTCGCGCTTGCCGGTACCGGTGGTGGTGGTGGGCAATATCTACATCGGTGGCACCGGCAAGACGCCGCTGACAATCTGGCTGGTGCAGGCCCTGCAGGCTGCCGGCATGCGGCCCGGCGTGATTTCGCGCGGGCATGGCAGTGCAGCGGCCCATGTGCGCGAAGTCGGCGCCGATGCCACGGCGGCCGAGGTGGGCGACGAACCGCTGCTGATCCGCCAGCGCACCGGATGCCCGGTCATGGTCGGGCGCGACCGCGCCGCCAGCGGCCGGGCGCTGCTGGCAGCCTATCCCGATACCGATGTGCTGATCACCGATGACGGCTTGCAGCATTATGCGCTGCAACGCGATGTGGAAATCCTGCTGTTCGACGGCCGTGGCGCCGGCAATGGCTGGCTGCTGCCGGCCGGCCCGCTGCGTGAACCGGTCTCGCGCCGGCGCGACTTTACCGTTATCAATGCCCCGCAGCTGAGCGAGGCGCTGGTGCGGGCGGTGGGGGGGCAGCAAGCTCCCGTGCAGATGATGCTGGCTGGTGACCACGCCGAGCAGCTGGCCGACCGCAGCCGGCGCCAGCCGTTGGCGGCCTTCCGCCAGCCGGGCCTGCGCCTGGCGGCGGCGGCCGGTATCGGCAATCCGGCGCGCTTTTTCGGCATGCTCAAGGCGGCCGGCCTGGAGCTGGCCGAGTTGCCCTTGCCCGACCATCACGACTTCCGCAACCGACCATTCGACGCCCTGCAGGCCGACGTGATCTTGATCACCGAGAAGGATGCAGTAAAATGTGCGCATATTGAAGAACTCAGAGACGACCCGCGACTATGGGTAGTCCCGGTGACGGCGCGCATCGACAGCGCGCTGGCCGACCAAATCGTGGAGAAATGTCGTGGACGCTAGATTGCTTGATATCCTGGTTTGCCCGGTCTGCAAAGGCCCCCTGGAGCACGATAAAAAGGCCCAGGAAATGATTTGCAAGGGCGACCGCCTGGCATTTCCCATCCGTGACGGCATTCCCATCATGTGGGCCGACGAAGCCCGCACGCTGCAGGACCAGGCGTCCTGATGGCCGTGTCGCCGTTCGTCGTCATCATTCCGGC
>JBEVNE010000161.1:0-10439 GCA_040508275.1 Duganella sp. | reverse complement strand
GCGCCACGCTGACGTTGGCCGCCAGCTGCGGCGCGGCACGCGTGCCATCGAGCTGCGCCAGACTGGCGCGAAGATAGAGCCAGCCGCCAGCGAGCAGCAGGATCAATAACAGCGCCACGCCCAGCAGTGCGCGTCCGGACCAGACCAGCCAACGTTTTTTTTGCATATCCGTCATCGTTAATGTCGCAAACACGCCATAGTGCCAGAGTGCCGCAGCAGCGGCAATCACGATCAAATTTTGCCATTTTTTGCATAGCGGTGTTACAGTCTCTACAACAAGACTATCCGGCCACCTGCCGTTATACGCCATGTTAGCTGCACCGATTCCCCCCTACGACGCCGAACGCCTGGACGCCCTGCGCGCGCTGCTGATCCTCGACACGCCGCCGGAACAACGCTTTGACAAGGTGGTGCGGTTTGCCGCCGAAGAATTCGGCGTGCCCATCGCCCTGCTCACGCTGGTGGACCAGAACCGCCAGTGGTTCAAGGCGCGCGTGGGCCTGGACGTCTGCGAAACCGCGCGCGATGTGTCGTTCTGCGGCCACGCGATTTTGCAGCCCGATATCTTCATCATTCCCGATGCGCGCCTGGACCCGCGCTTTGCCGACAACCCCATCGTCACCGGCGAGCCGCACGTGATCTTTTATGCTGGCGCGCCGCTGTCCACGCACGGCGGTCACAAGATCGGCACGCTGTGCCTGATCGACCACGAAGCGCGCACGCTCGACGCCACCGAGCTGGCCATCCTGGCCACGCTGCGCGACCTGCTGCAAGAGGAATTGAACACCCCAACGACGGAGGACGCCGGCGATGCCTGATCAACCACGCAAAATGCTCAATATGCTGCTGGTGGAAGAGCAGCCGCTGTTGCGCAAGACCGTCTCGATGACGGCGCGCTCGCTCGGCATGGGCACCGTGCACGAAGCGGCAACGGCGGAAGCGGCAGAAAAACTGCTGCGTGAACGCAGCTTCCAGGGCGCCGTGATTTCGCTCGAATGCGGCGCCTTCGGCGGCGCCGAACATAACTTCACCCTGCTCGACCGCGTGCGCGGCGGCATGTCGGCCAGCGCCGCCACGATACCGATCGCCGTGATGGTGGACCGCCCGACCACGGAACTGCTGCAGGAGCTGCGCAATCGTGAAATCAGCCGGGTGATCGTCAAGCCGTTCCGCGCCAAGGTGCTGTTGGATACCTTCGCCAGCTTCGCCTGAACGAACCTTTAAATGTGGGCCGGGCTGTCCAGTGCCCCCTCGCCCGCCACTTCGCGCACATAGCGCAGCAGCAGTTCGGCGCCCGGCGACAGCAGGTGGCCATCCATGGTGATAATGCCGTAGGCGTCCATCCGGCACGGCAGCTCGATCGGCAGAATGCTGAGCACACCCTGCGACTGGTAGTACTGCGCCACCGCTACCGGCATCACGTTGAGGGCGTCGGTCTGCTGCAGCAACGGCTTGATCATCAGCACGGCCGTGGTGTCGATGACGTTGACCGGCACTTCCAGGCCGGCGCGACGGAACATCAGTTCACAGCGCGCACGCAGGATGCTGCCTTGCGGCGGCAATATCCACGGCTGGCCGGCAATGTCGCGCAGTTGCAGGTTGCGCGCCGCCAGCAGCGGATGGCCGGGACGCACCACCGCGCAAGCCGGTTCGTCGCCCAGTTCCTCATAGCTCAGCCCCTGGGCGCTCTGGCGCTCGGGGATGCGACCGATCATGAAATCGAGCCGGCCACGCTGCAACTGCTCGAGCAGCACGTTGGACTGCTCCATCTCGACGCCGATGCGCAGACGCGGCGCCGCCTGCTTGGTGCGCGTGATCGCCTGCGGCAGCAGTGCAATCCCCGGCGTCATGATGGTGCCGATATCGACCTGGCCGGTCAGTCCGGCCTTGATGGCGAGGATATCCTCGTGCGCCATCGACAGGCTGGTGAGCGCCATGCGGGCGTGGCGTATCATCGTTTCGCCGTAGATGGTCGGCTCCATGCCACGCGGCAGGCGGTCGAACAGCTGCACGCCCAGCATCTCTTCCAGATCCTTGAGCTGCTTGGAGGCGGCCGGCTGCGTCATGTGCAGCTCTTCCGAGGCGCGATGTATATTGCGCTGCTCATCGAGGGCGATGAGCAGCAGCAACTGGCGCGTTTTCAGGCGCGCGCGTAAGAACCAGTTGGGGTTTGTATCCATAAAGAAAATGATATCACTGTCGATATGATGATTTACTCAGTATCGATTTTTTTAATATCATTTATAGCCTTTCACTTACACGCAGGACTCGGATTGGCTTGCGGACCTTCCTTGGTCTGCTTGATGTACGGGATGGTGCCGTCGGCGTTATAGGTAAATTCCTCGACCGCGACCGAACGGCGGTACTCGCCACCGCCGGGCAGCTTGTCATTGTGGTAGACGATATAGGACTTGCCGTTAAATTCGATGAACGCATGGTGAATGGTCTTGACCACGGCGTTCTTCGACATGATCACGCCGCGATAGGTCCACGGGCCTACCGGACTTGGACCGGTCATGTAGGCGGTCTCCTCCGGGAACTCGCGCGAGTAAGACAGGTAGTAGATGCCCTTGCGCTTGTGCAGATACGGCGCTTCGGTAAAGCGGTCCATGCCGACGGTCACGATGGGACCATCGAGCTCCATCATGTTCTTTTTCAGCTTGGCGTACTTGAGCACCGTGTTACCCCAGTACAGGTAAGCCTGGCCATCGTCGTCGATGAACACGCCGGGATCGATATCGTCCCAGGCAATCGGCGATTCTTTGGTCATGTCATTGGTGATCAGGGCCGAGCCGCGGACGTCGACGAACGGACCTTCCGGCTTGTCGGCCACGGCCACGCCGATGGCGCGCCCCGGAATGCTGGCGTGATCGACGGTGGAATAGAAGTAGTATTTGCCGTCACGCTTGATGACGTCCGAGGCCCAGGCATCGACCTTGCCGATGGCCCACTTGAAGGCGGACGGCTTGAGCGGCACGCCGCGGTCGGTCCAGTTCTTCATGTCGCAGCTGCTGTACACGCGCCATTCTTTCATCACATAGTCTTTGTCCTCCGGCGTGGCTTCATCGCGGCCCACGTACAGATAGGCGACGCCGTTGTCCACGATGGCGGCCGGATCGGCCGTGAAAATCTTGGGGAACAGCGGATTGGCCGCCTGGGCCTGGCCAGCCACGGCCGCCATGCCGAAAGCGGCAAAAGCGCTCCCCGCCGCGACGCTGGCGGCAATTTTTTTCAGTTTGATGTGCACTGCGATCTCCGTTATTGACGATGAATTCTATTTTTTGCTGGCGCCCATGGCCAGCAGGCGCTGCACCACGCAGAAGATGAACAGCAAGGCGCCAATGACGATCTTGGTCCACCACGAGCTGAGGGTGCCGTCAAAGGCAATCAGCGTCTGTATCGTGCCCAGCACCAGCACGCCGGACAATGCCCCGGCCACGTAGCCGTAGCCGCCGGTGAGCAGCGTGCCGCCGATGACCACGGCAGCGATGGCGTCCAGTTCCGTGCCCTGCGCATGCTGGCCATAACCGGACAGCATGTAGAACGAAAACAGCACACCGGCCAGCGCGGCGCAAAAACCGCTGAAGGCGTAAATCAGGATCTTGGTACGCGCCACGCGCAGCCCCATCATCATGGCCGACTGCTCGTTGCCGCCGATGGCGTAGATCGCCCGGCCAAACGGCGTGCAATGGGCGACATAGATGGCGATGGCCAGCATCAGCACGGCAATCAGCGCGCCGGGCGATACAAACGTTTCAGCACCCAGCGGAATCTGCGTCTGCGACATGGCGACGAAGAACGGATCTTCGATCGAGATGGAATTAATGCTGATCAGGTAGCACAGGCCGCGCGCCAGGAACATGCCGGCCAGGGTGACGATAAACGGCTGCAGCTTGAAGTAATGGATGATGGCGCCCATGGCCGCACCAAAACCGGCGCCGATGGCCAGCGACACGCCGATCACCAGCAGCGGCGGCGCCTGCCAGGCCTGCAGCATCCAGGCCGCCACCATGGTGGTCAGCGCCAGTACAGAGCCCACCGACAGATCGATGCCACCCGAGAGAATAACGAAGCTCATGCCGACCGCGATCACCAGCAGAAAGGCATTGTCGATCAGCAGATTGAGCAACACCTGAGGCGACAGGAAGCCGGGATAGGCGGCGCCACCAGCCACCAGCAGCACCAGCAGCAATGCCACCGTCACCAGCGAGGTGAAATACGGCGACGACATCAGGCTGCGGCGCTGGCCGGTGGCGGGGACAGGAGTAGTATCAGTAAAGCGCATCATGCATTACCTTGTGCGCGGGCCGGAAACACCCGGCGCCACATGTTTTTGAATTCCGCCGACTGCGAAATACAGACCAGGAACACCACCGCCGCCTTGACCACCATGTTCACTTCCGGCGGCAGGCCGAGCGAGTAAATGGTGTAGGTCAGGGTCTGGATGATCAGCGCGCCGATCACGCTGCCGGCCAGGCTGAATTTGCCGCCGGCCAGCGAAGTGCCGCCCAGGGTCACGGCCAGGATGGCATCGAGTTCCAGCAGCAGGCCGGCGTTGTTGGCGTCCGCACTCTTGATATTGGAGCTGATCATCAGGCCCGACACACCGGCGCAGGCGCTGCAGAACACGTAGACAAAAAAGATCAGCGCCGCCGTGCGGATACCGGCCAGGCGCGCAGCCACCGGGTTGATGCCGACCGACTCGATGAACAGGCCCAGCGCGGTCCTGCGCATCAACAGCGAGGTGACCAACAACACGGCCGCCACGATGTACAGCGAAAACGGTATGCCGAACAGGTAGCCGCTGCCGAGGAAAAAGAACGGCTGGTAGTACACGGTGACGATCTGGCCGTCCGTCATCAGCTGCGCCAGGCCGCGCCCGGCCACCATCAGGATCAGCGTGGCGACAATCGGCTGCAAGCCCATGCCGGCCACCAGGAAGCCATTCCAGGCGCCGCACAGCAGGGCCGCGCCGATGGCGGCGCACAGCGCCCACACCATCGGCGTATTGGCCACGTACTCGGGGACGCCATTGTTCATGACCATGGTGCCGCCCACCAGCATCGAGGCCACCGTACCGCTGATGGCCACCGTGGCGCCCACCGAGATATCGATGCCGCGCGTGGCGATCACCAGCGTCATGCCGATGGCCGCCAGGATCAGCGGCGCGGCGCGGTTGGCGATGTCGATCAGGCTGCCGTACAGGTGGCCATCCTTGATCTCGATATGGAAAAAGCCGGGGATCAGCATCAGGTCGATCAGCAGCAGGATCGCCAGTGCGGCCAGGGGCCGGAACAGGTGGTGCTGGCTCAGGCGCGCAATGACAGGCTTCTTATCCATGTACACCTCCAGCAGCAGCGGAAGCAGCAACACCAGGCGCCGCCTGGTCGCCGGCAGCAATCACGTGCAGCACCGTGCTTTCATCGAGAGCGCCGCGCGGATATTCACCGCCGGCCTTGCGGTCGCGCATGATGACGATGCGGTCGCTGACGCGCAGCACCTCGGGCAATTCGGACGAAATGAACAATATCGACATCCCCTTGCGGCACAATGCCGACACATAATCCATGATTTCCTGCTTGGCGCGCACATCGATGCCGCGCGTGGGTTCGTCGAGTATCATCAACTTGGGATCGGTGGCCAGCCAGCGCGCCAGCAACACCTTTTGCTGGTTGCCGCCGGACAGGGTGCCGATCGGCGTTTCGATGCTGGCAGTCTTGATGCCGAGCGCCTTGACGTACTGCTCGGCCAGTTGCTGCTGGCGTTTCAGGGGAATCGCGCGCAGCATGCCATTGCGGGCCTGCAGCGCCAGGATCAGGTTTTCGCGCACCGACAGGTCGAGGATAGCGCCTTCGTGCTTGCGGTCTTCCGAGCAGAAGCCGATACCGGCGGCAATCGCATCGCGCGGCGTATCGAGACTGCGCGGCACGCCGCCGATCTCGATGGCGCCGCTGTCGGCCTTGTCGGCGCCGAACAGCAACCGCGCCGTTTCGGTGCGGCCCGACCCCAGCAGGCCGGCCAGGCCAAGCAGCTCGCCTTCGCGAATATCGAGGTCGATCGGCGTCAGCGCGCCTTTGCGGCCCAGGCCGCGCGCGCGCAGCAGGGTGGGCATCTCGGTCAGCGCAGCGGCAGCTGCAAATTCCGGTGCAGGTGCAGGCGCCTGAGGAGCGCTGGCAGCAGCCGGCGCCCCCACCATCTTGTTGACCAGTTCCAGGCGCGACAATTCGCTGCACAGATACTCGCCTTCGCGCTCGCCATTGCGCATCACGGTAATGCGGTCCGAAATGGCATAGGTCTGGTCGAGGAAGTGGGTGACGAACAGGATCGCCATGCCCTGCTCGCGCAGGCCGCGCAGCACGGAAAACAGCAGCTCGACTTCTTTTTCGTCCAGGCTGGAGGTCGGTTCATCGAGGATCAGCACCTTGGCCGACACCAGCAGCGCGCGCGAAATCGCCACCATCTGCTGGATCGCCAGCGGATAGTGGGCCAGCGGCAGCGTTACGTCGATGGCGAGCTGCATGCGCCCGAGCAGCGCCGTGGCCTGCTGCTGCATGGTCTTCCAGTCGATGCGGCCGAACTTGCGCGGATAACGGCCGATGAAAATATTTTCCGCTACCGACAGGTTGGGACACAGATTGACTTCCTGATAGACCGTGCTGATGCCGAGGTTTTGCGCCTCCAGCGTGGAGCCTGGCGCAATCGTGCGCCCTGCCAGCAAAATCTGACCGGCATCAGGCGTGTACACGCCGGTCAGCACCTTGATCAGCGTCGATTTGCCGGCGCCGTTCTGGCCCATCAGCGTATGCACTTCGCCCGGGTACAGGTTCAGGCCGACGCCGCTCAAGGCCTGCACGCCAGGGAAGCCCTTGCTGATGCCCTGCAGCTGAAGCACTGGCACCGGCTTGGCTTGCGCTATATCGCTCATCGCCACCCGCCTGCTCAGTATTTACGGTTCGGGAATTCCTTGGCCGCGACTTCGGCCGGGAACACGCCTTCCTCGACGGTGATACGCTTGGCGACCGGCTTTTTGGCCACCACGTCGCGGGCGATCTGCATCAGTTGCGGGCCAAGCAGCGGATTGCACTCGACGGTGACATTGAGCTTACCGGCGATCATGGCTTCGAATGCACCGCGTACGCCGTCTATCGAAATGACCAGGATATCCTTGCCCGGTTTCAGGCCTGCTTCTTCAATCGCCTGGATGGCGCCTATGGCCATGTCGTCATTGTGCGCGTACAGCACATTGATCTTCTTGCCCTCGGCCTTGAGGAAGGCTTCCATCACCTCCTTGCCCTTGGCGCGCGTGAAGTCGCCGGTCTGCGAACGGATGATCTTCAGCTTGGGATTGGCGGCAATCACTTCGGCAAAGCCCTTCTTGCGGTCCAGCGCCGGCGCCGAACCGAC
This sequence comes from Duganella sp., assembly GCA_040508275.1. Taxonomy (GTDB): domain Bacteria; phylum Pseudomonadota; class Gammaproteobacteria; order Burkholderiales; family Burkholderiaceae_D; genus Rugamonas. The sequence continues at coordinate 3,035 of JBEVNE010000161.1, read as the reverse complement.
CGTGCCTTGCAGCTCGACGATGTTGACGGTGGCGTCCGGCGTTTTCTTCACGCGTTCGAGCAGCCAGCGGCCGGCGCGGCGGCCTTCTTCGACGAAGTCGGAACCGATGAAGGTCACGTACAGCGAGGGATCGCTGACATTGACGGCGCGGTCGGTCAGGATCACAGGAATTTTTGCACGCTGGGCCTCGCGCAGCACGGTGTCCCAGCCGGTTTCCACCACCGGCGAAAACGCGATCACATCGACGCGCTGGGCGATGAACGAGCGGATCGCCTTGATCTGGTTTTCCTGGCGCTGCTGGGCGTCGGCAAACTTGAGGTTGATGCCCTCTTTCCTGGCCGCTTCCTTGATCGACGCGGTATTGGCGGTGCGCCATTCACTTTCGGCGCCGACCTGGGAAAAACCGATGGTCAGCGGTTTGGCGGCCAGTGCCGGAATGGCAGCGCCGAGGGCGGCGGCAATGCCGGCTGCCAGCACGGTGCGGCGGCTGAGGGATGTCAGGCTTGTTGCGCGGTTGCTGCGATTGCATGTCATAGCAAAGTCTCCACATGGATTTTTTATTTATGAATCAGATACTAAGCGCAAGCCAAATATCTATCCAATGATATTTTACGTATGTCCGATATCAAAAATGATATACATGACCTGCAGATTAGCGCAGCAAGCGCAGGCCATACAATCCGCCCGCTGGCGATCCGTCACGGCCGACAAACCTTACTGTCAGCTTGCCGCCCGCCTTGGCAACCAGCGCCGGCGACAACTCATAATCAACGGTATAAAACTCGTCGCCATCGGGCTTGCCCGCCATCTTCGATACGTCGGCTGCCAGCGTCACCTGCGCCAGCAACTGGCCATTGACTTCGATATCGAAACGTCGGCCGGCATCGCCTTTTGCGTACGTCAGGCGCAGCACGCGTGCCTGCGATTTTTTATCGTTGAGCACATAGCTGAACCAGCCCGTCGCGTGGCGCCAGTGGCGCCCCTTGTTGACGCCCGCCTCGCCACCTTCGGCCTGGTAGAAATGGTCGGACTCCGGCTGCTGCTGGCCGGGCGCCACCTGGTCGATGGTCAGCTCCGCCAGGGCGAGGCGTTCCTTCTCTTCGGCGGCCGCGCGTGCCTGCATGGTGTGCAAGGTGGCCGGTGTGGCGTGTGGCCAATACATCACGTAGCGCGAATCGTGCAGGCGGAAGAACGGGATGAATGTCACATCGCCGCCCTGCTTGCCCTGCACCAGTCCGGGCGCCGTAAAGGTCAGCGGCCGCCCCGGCACCGGCTTGAAGCGGTCGAGAAAATCGCGGCTGTCGCTGACCAGCATCGGCGCCGACTCCAGCGGGCACACGGGACCGGCGGCGATATGGCCCATGCGGCTGTCATCAGCGAGGAAGTTGAGCTTTTCGCCAGGGAACGGCGCCGTTTTCGCCGCCAGCACGATGGGACCGTGCAGCACCGCGTAGTAGTTGGATTTGTCCGGCATCTGCTCGAGCCAGGTCTTCATCGGCAGCTTGATCTCGACCTTGTCGCCCTTGCGCCACTGGCGCTCGATGCGCACGTAACGGTCCGCCCCCGGCGTTGCCGCCACGGCCTTGCCGTTGACGGTAATCTTCATCGCCGCCGGCGCCACCCATGACGGGTAGCGTATTTTCATGGCAAACCGGCGCTCGCCACCGACCACGATGGTGCTGCTGTCTTCATCGGGGAAGCGGTTGGTCTGGGTAATCGACAGGTCCGCCCTGCCCTTGCTGCGCCAGGTCAGCGTGGACGGAATGAACAGGTTGACGTACAGCGCATCGTCGCTGTGGGCGTAAATGAATTCGCCGTAGCGGGCGTGGCTCTCGATGCCGGAACCGACGCAGCACCACATGCCGTGCTCCACCTGCGAATAGGTGCGGTAATGGTTGGGCCGCATCGGCGTAAAGTAGACAAAGCCGCCGCTGTCCGGCCGTTGCGAGGACAGGATGTGGTTGTACAGCGCCCGCTCATAATAGTCGCCATAGCTGCCACGCGCCTCGCCCTGGAACAGCATGGCGGTCAGCTTGAGCATATTGTAGGTGTTGCAGGTCTCGGGGCCCTCGACCTCGTCGATCATCGGATGAAAATCGCCGGTATCGTGAAAATGCTCCTTGACGCTGTTGCCGCCGATGGCCACCGTGCGATGGTCATGCACGGTCTGCCAGAAAAAGCGCGCCGCCTGCTGCCAGTCCTGGCGCCCGGTCAGCGCGCCGATGCGCTGGAAGCCGATCACCTTGGGAATCTGGGTATTCGCGTGCAGCCCGGTCAACTGGTCTTTTTGCTGCGTCAGCGGCTTTAAAATCGCCTGGTGCGAAAAACGCAGCGCCAGGTCCATGTATTTCTGCTGGCCGGTCATCGTATACACGTCGGCCAGCACCTCGTTCATGCCGCCATGTTCGGCACGCAGCATGGCCTGCATCTGTTCATCGGACAGGCGCGAGGTCAACGCCAGCGCCCAGTCGGCCAGCGCGATCAGCATCTGGCGCGCATCGTCGTTGCCGGCGTAGCGGTAGGCGTCGCGCAGGCCGGCGTAGACCTTGTGCAGGTTATACCAGGGCACCCACTTGCCATTGACCGAAAAATTATCGGCCTGCATGTCGCCACGGGCAATCGCCTGCCAGGCGCTGCTGCCGCCCGGTATGCCGCCCAGGTAGCCATTGCCGTTCTGCTGCTGGCAGCGTTTGAGTTCGGCGACAAAGTCATTCAGGCGTTGCAGCACTTCGGCGTCGCCCGTGGACGCGTACATCAGCGCCAGCGCCGACAGGTAGTGACCGCCCATGTGGCCATCGAGCCCGGTCGATTCCCAGTTGCCGTAGCTGGGCTGGGCCAGCGGCAGGCCGGCTTCACGCAGGAACGGCGCCAGCAGGCGCTGCGGCTCCAGCGCCATCAGGTAGCGCAGATTGGTCTGCTGCGCTTCGAGGAAAGGGCTGGCGCCCAGACGCACGTCCTGCTGCGGAAAATGTTGCAGCGGCTGCGCCGTCATTGGAACAGCGGGCGAAGCCGCCGCAACCACCACGCTGCCGGAC